>JACQSA010000011.1 GCA_016206145.1 Candidatus Uhrbacteria bacterium | reverse complement strand
GTAGTATAATTTTCAATAAATACATCTCACATTATGACAGAGGGAAAAAATAGCCAGATCATTATTTACAACTCCGAAGATGGCCAAGCAAAATTGGAGGTCCGTCTTGATGGTGAAACGGTGTGGCTTTCGCAAAAGCAAATGGCCGCTCTTTTTGATAAGGATGTCAGGACTGTGAACGAACACATTAAGAACATTTTTTTGGAAGGAGAATTGGAGGAAGATTCAGTTATCCGGAAATTCCGGATAACTGCCTCAGATGGGAAACAATATGAAATAATGCACTATAATCTGGACGTCATCATTTCCGTTGGCTACAGAGTGAGCTCGCTACGGGGCACGCAATTTCGCATGTGGGCCACCCAGCGATTGAAAGAATATATCGTGAAGGGATTTACCATGGATGATGAACGGCTTGCCGAGGGGAATGTGGCCAAGAACTATTTTGATGAGTTGGAGGAGCGGATTCGAAAGATCCGTACGTCAGAAAAGAATTTCTACCAAAAAGTCAGAGATGTGTTTGCGACAAGCGCAGACTACAATCCAAAAGTTGATTACGCGAAACAATTCTTTTCGGTTGTACAGAATAAATTTCATTTTGCAATTACAGGACTCACTGCCGCAGAAATCGTTGTCAATCGCGTAGATAACAAAAAGATGAACATGGGGCTCACAAACTGGAAAGGTGAAATCATAACACGCGAGCAAGCGGAGATTGCAAAAAATTATCTCGAGGAATTGGAATTGAAGCGACTCAATCTACTTGTAGAACAATTCTTATCTTTTGCTGAACTGCAGAGCGTGGAAAAGCGAGTGATGTATATGAAGGATTGGATACAGAAACTGGATAACTTTCTTACTCTAAACGATAAGGAAATTCTGGATGATGCAGGGAACGTATCTCGTAAAGATATGGAGCTGAAGGTTCGAAGTGAACTGGAAAGATTCAATCAAAAGCAACTGCCTGGAAATAGTAAGAGCTAAATGTTATGAGTGATGACAGTGATATTTCACTACTATTTGGTAAGCGAACGAGAGAATTGCGACTCCGAAAAAAATTGTCGCAGGGCAAACTCGCGAAACTTCTTGACGTACACCCAACATACATTAGTGGCATAGAACGAGGTAAGCGGAATATGTCATTAAAAAATATAGAGAAGCTTGCAAAAGCATTAAATTGCAATATTAAAGATCTTTTATGATACTATGGATAGTATGCTACCTATACGTATAAAGAAAAAAATCAGCAAAAACAAATTGCCAAAGACCGGTGCTGAGATTATTATCGAGTGTCTTCGTGCGCAAGGGGTTGAGTATATTTTTGGCATACCTGGCGCTGCCATTATGCCTATTTTGGAAGAACTCCGAAAAAAGGAAAGCGTGGAAGGCTATCCAAAATTTATTCTCTGTCGTCATGAGCAAAATGCTGCGTTCATGGCCGCGTGTTGGGGTCGTTTGACCGGAAAACCTGGTGTCGTTCTTGTGACGAATGGTCCTGGCGCGACTAATATTGTCACTGGTGTGGCAACCGCAACCGCAGACCGCGATCCTCTTGTCGCTCTCACTGGTTCAAATCCTCTTGCACAGCACATGAAAAAGGCGCATCAAAGCATCCATACTCGCGATATTTTTAACCCAATCACAAAGCGAAGTATTGAAGTTGAAGATGTGAATAGCATTCCAGAAGTCATCGCGATGGCATTTGATGCGGCATCGGCTCGTCGGCAAGGCGGTGCTCATATTACATTTCCGCTCGATATTCAGAAAAATTTGACCTCAAGCATCCCCATTATTCAAAAGTGTGAACGCTCTGATGGTGTGTCATCTCGTGACACAATAAAAAAAGTCATGGCTATTCTACAGACTGCAAAATATCCCGCATTACTCCTCGGTGTTGGAGCAACACATTCATTAAAGATCACTCATGCAGTGAGAAAATTCATAAAAAAATCAGAGATCCCAACTATTGGAACATTTGAGGCCGCAGGTGCTGTATCCCGTGAGCTCCTCAAATATTTTGTCGGGCGAGTCGGTATGAAGGTACGAGAGCCTGGCGATGTCGCGCTTGAACATGCTGATGTGCTTCTCACGATAGGATTTGATCCCATCGAGTATAGTCCCGCATATTGGAAAATGAAAAAGGGTTGTAAGGTGATTCATATTGACACATTACCTGCTGATCCCGATGCGCTGTATCAACCGGATATGGAACTTGTCGGCGATATTGCCGGCAACCTTTCTGAACTTCATGCACAGCTTCGAAAGAAATTTTCAATGCATCCTGCGGTAAAAAAAGCGCGAGCGTTTCTTTTTCGAGAACAACAGGCGGGAAAGCGATTGGAAGGAAAAAAGATCCATCCTCTTAGATTCATCACTGATCTGCGTTCGGTAATCAGCGATGATACGACTGTTATTTCAGATGTTGGCTCCCACCAGGTATGGCTTGCAAAATATTTTTTTTGCTATGAACCAAAACACCTCCTTTTCAGCATGGGTTTTCAAACAATGGGAATTTCGCTGCCATGGGCAATGGCAACAACGCTTGCGCGTCCAGGGAAAAAAGTTATTTCTATTTCAGGAGACGGTTCATTTTTGATGAGTGCTACAGAACTTGAGACAGCGGTACGTTATTCTATGCCACTAGTACATGTCATATGGCGAGATGGCGGGTATAACCTTGTAGAAATTCAACAACTTGAGGCGTATAAAAAATCTTTTGGCGTGCACTTCACTGACCCAGATTTTGTAGCATTTGCAAAAAGCTTTGGAGCAGAAGGATTCCGTATCTCGCGTGCCGATGAAATTATTCCCACGCTTAAAAAAGCATTTGCCGTGAAAGGCCCCTGCATTATCGATGTGCCAATTTCAATGGCTAAGGCGGTTTAGCTGTTAGGGATATCTTGAACTATAGTACAATACATGTCCCACGGAAATGATAACTTCCTAGTTGAGGGAAATTAAAACTTCCTACCTGGTAGGATGAATCCATAATTCATTATGGATTCCCTATGACCCTCACTATGTCAAAGAAAGAAATTG
>JACQSA010000010.1 GCA_016206145.1 Candidatus Uhrbacteria bacterium | reverse complement strand
TTTGTTTTTTCTTTTGTTTTCAATGCTTTTACTCTTTTTTTGTTTTTGCCCCGTTAGAAATCTGCTCATGAGTGCTTGTCTTATACAGCTTCCGTAGCGGGTGTACTGTTTCTACCTCCGTTACTCTTTATTTGTGGGAAGGTATCCAACAAATCTCTAACGGGGTGTGCTCTCACTATATAAGACGGCAGGAGAGAATAAAACGTTACAGTATTACCCCTTTGCCAACGCAAGCGTATCCCGCAAAGTTTTGACTGCCCGATGCAATATGACTCTCGTTGCTCCTTGGGATTTTTCAATAAGCCGCGCAATGTTTTTGAGGGGGACATCATTGAGATAATGGAGGATAACTACGTCCCGATACACGTCTTTGAGCTGGCGTATCGCGCGTTCTACTTGCTCAATATCAGACTTGAGTATCATTTTCTCTTCCAAAGAAAGATCTCCCCTATCCGCCACGATCACCTCATGCTCGTCAAGAGAATCAACAACACTTCCGCGTTTACGATAAAAATCGACTATCAAATTACGCGCGATCTGATAGAGAAAAGCTTGAAGGGCGCGTATTGCTTTCTTCTCTTGCATATACTGCCACGCACGCAAAAACGTATCTGCGGTAATATCTTGCGCATCCTCTTGCGTGGGAACCTTCAAATACACATAGCGGTAGATCCGCTCGTGATAAAAATCATAAATCGTGCCAAAACTTTCAGTGTCTCCCCTCTGAATTTTGTAGAGCAAAATCCGTTCGTGGATATGGGATTTCATTACCGTTAAATGAAAAGGACCTTATTTAGTACAATAAGGCCATATAAAAATACTTTCCCAGTATACCAGGACAGGCAAGGACGGTCAATGTATTGGTCTCAAATCTCCTCCTCCTGATGTTCGAACGAGTTTCCGAAAAATTCTGAAGCAAACACTGCGCATACGGTTGCAACTGGAATCGCAAGCAGAATTCCGATAATCCCGCCGAATTTTGCTCCGATAAGAAGCGCAATAATACTCACCAATGGATTGAGGCCAACCGCTTGCTGCATTACGCGAGGGACTAAAAGATCGTTCTCAAGACGTTGAATAAGGACATAAAGAAGCAATACCCATAATGCAAGAAGGGGGTCTTGGTTAAATGCAATAAAAATTGCGGGTATTGCGCCGATAATGGGCCCAATAAGGGGCATGAATTCGGTCAAGCCTGCAACCAATGCAAGCACTAACGCGTAATGCACGCCCAAAATAGAAAGGCCAATGAAAGAAAGCAGGAAAATAAGAAAGCTTAAAATTGCTTGTCCTCGAAGCCACAAGCCAATTTTTTTTTGGATTTTTCCCAAAAGCCGTTCCGCAAACGGGTGGTATGCGCTTGGAGTGAGTGTTTTAAGAGCGCGCCGCATCATGTTTTCCTCCACCACCATATAAAAAGTCACGACAAATACGAGGAAGAAGGCAACTATTCCTCTGAGGATATCAAAAATCTTTAAAAAAATTCCGCTTGCAATATCGAGAAGGCTCGATTGGATGGAAACAAAAAGCCGCTTCATTTGGTCCACAATATTGATGTCTGGGTTGTAGCTCTGAAGCACCTGTACAAAATGGTCGGAATAGGAAGGAAACGAGAGGGAAAGTTCGTTAAACTGTTCGACAAGAGGTGGGATCAAGAGTACAATTGCAAGCGCTACTATTGCCAAAATAGAGAAATAAATCAAAAAAATACCTGCTGCGCGGGGTATTTTTCGAGATTCCATTGTCTGTACCCAAGGGCTCAATGCGGATGAAAGAAGCAGTGCAATAAAGAGAATTGCCAAAATATCCCTTATAAAATAGATAAAGGCGAGTATTCCTATGATAAGAAGGATCTTAAGGAATGTAAGTGTGGAGATATTGACTGTAAGGGATTGTTCTTGTTTGAATGTCGCCATAGCTATTATTATACCACAAAATCAGAAAAAATGCCATATCTAGCGAAAAACGAACGCGCTCTGTATGACTATCATATACTCGAACGACTTGAAGCCGGTATTGTGCTGTCCGGATCAGAAGTAAAGGCAGTAAAAGCAGGTACAGTAACGCTCAAAGGCAGTTTTGCCCATATAAGAAACGGTGAACTGTTCCTTGATCATATGCACATTTCCCCCTATCCTCCGGCCGGACATGTCGCAGAGTATGATCCTCGACACCCCCGCAAGCTTTTGCTCAAAAAACGCGAACTGCGTCGGCTTATCGGAAAACTCAATGAAAAAGGCTTGACAGTGGTCCCTCTTGGCGTATATACTAAAGCAACGCGAATTAAGGTTGAGATAGGTATGGCGCGAGGAAAACGCACCTACGAGAAACGCGAGATCATTAAAAAAAGGAGTATAGAACGAAGTATCCATGAAGCACTAAAGCGCCCTTAAGAATACAGGGGGCTTTGTCCCGTACTACGTTTAATGGAGTTGATAGGCGAATTCACAATAATTGAACTTAGTGCGGGGATGCTGGGCTTCGATAGGATGAGAAACAAAAAAGGAGCACGTCGAGTTTGTGTACCTCGTTAAAAGGCACAAAATCCTACAAATGCCAACACATTTGTGAGCAAAATAAAAGCAATGGCTCGTTCCTTTGCTTTCAACTTTGCGCCTGCAGTAGCCTAAAAGGCCACTGCCATCCACATTCATGTGCCTGTGCATGGATGATCTGGATGCCATATTCATAGGATAGAGATATCTCATGCTCACGGATATATCTTGAAAATCTCTTGTGGGCTCGGGTGCATACGATTACCTGTCGATCATGCGCGTAGCACCTTACACTTCCAAGATCGAAGAAACGTGTGGCGCCTTCTTTGGATATCACCCTAGACGCGGGTTCAACTCCCGCCATCTCCACCAACATATGAACACTTGCGACGGATTTTCTAAAGAACACGTATTGAATGAGAAAAAATTATCGTAAATCGCGGGCAGATGACTTGCCGAAAAGAGACTATCGTCTCAATGAAGCAATTTCTGCATCCGAAGTCCGTTTAATAGATGAGAACGGCGAGCACAAAGGAGTTGTGTCTCTTCAAGAGGCGCTCTTGCTGGCACACGCAACAGAACTCGATCTTGTTGAAATCGAGCCAACCGCAAAGCCTCCTGTCTGTAAAATCATTGACTTTGGTCGCCTTCGTTACGCGCAAGAGAAAGAATTAAAGAAACAACGCGCGCGACAAAAAAAAGTTGAGGTGAAAGGCATACGTCTCTCGCTTCGTATTGGGGATCATGACCGTGGGATCCGAGTCGCGCAATCAGTAAAATTCTTAGAACAAAATGACAAGGTCCGCTTGGAAGTGGTATTGAGAGGGCGCGAACGCCAGCGAGGCGATATGGCAAGAGAACTCATTCAAAATTTTATTAAAGACTTAGAAAGTAAAGGCCTTGCCCTTCTTATAGAATCTCCCATTACCATGCAGGGAGGAAAAATGAGCGCTGTGCTTGGTTTGAAAAAATAGTGCCTATTTCAAAACTATGGCGAAACAAAAAGTACATAAAGCAACTGCAAAACGATTTCGCGTAACGCGAACAAAGAAGGTCATCAAGCGATACAGTGGCCAGGATCATTTTAATGCGCGCAGTTCCGGAAAAATCACTCGAAAAAAACGGCGCGACACGTCACTATCCTCAACCTTGCACAAAACAGTAAAAATGCTTACCGGCACTCTTTAAACTTATACCCTGTACCCTACATTGCAATATGCCACGCGTAAAACGAGGAACAATCCATCTCAAAAAACGTCGTACACTGTTCAAGGCCGTAAAGGGCTACAAATGGGGACGAAAAAACAAAATCCGTCTTGCGCGACCTGCGATGCTAAAAGCCGGCGCATACGCCTATCGCGACCGTCGCACAAAAAAACGCGTCCGCAGAAATCTCTGGCAGATTAAAATCAATGCCGCGGTGCGCATGCACGGTCTTTCCTATAGCAAATTCATCAAACTCCTCAAAGACGCTCACGTCGAACTTGATAGAAAAATTATAGCGACTCTTGCGGAAAAATACCCGACAATGTTTCAAAAAATCGTAGAAAAAGTAAAAAAATAAAAAAGAGCCCTATGGGGCTCTTTTATAGACTGGAGCTGCAAAAATACATGGGTAGGGTTTACCTTTTCCTTATTTTACGCTAGAATAGCCCCATTCGTATCTTTATGCTCACATGAACGTTACAGAACTTACCCGCAGGCTCAAAATCACAACAGCTCAACTCTATGAACATCTTCCTCAGATGGGTTTTGATGTGGGCAGACGCGCGATCAAAATCGACGATACGGTCGCAATGAAAATAATCAGAAGCTGGAGTCAGTACCAGTCTACTATTAAAAAACAACGGGAGCAAGAAAAAGACGTA
The DNA here is from genome assembly GCA_016206145.1 of Candidatus Uhrbacteria bacterium. Taxonomy (GTDB): domain Bacteria; phylum Patescibacteriota; class Patescibacteriia; order JACQRZ01; family JACQRZ01; genus JACQSA01. The sequence goes on along the minus strand of JACQSA010000010.1, from coordinate 5,713 downwards.
GCAGAAATTACAAGCCGCAGAGAAGAGAAAAAAAGTATCCTTCTCCCGCTTGTGATTACGGTACGTGAATTTTCTTCACGCACGAATCTTCCTGTCACGAAAGTCATCCAGACACTAATGAATAACGGCATCCTTGCGGCATTGAATGAAAAAATAGACTTTGAAACAGCGGCAATCCTTGCTGAGGATCTTGGATTTTCAGTTGAAAAAGAGGAAGTGGTGGAAGGCGACGTAGCCCTCTTTCAAAAGGATATTGTCAAAGAAGCGCTCGCCCAAGAAGACCCAAAAAAACTTATTCCCCGCCCTCCCGTAGTCGTGGTGATGGGGCATGTCGACCATGGCAAAACCACTCTTCTCGATTCGATCCGCACGGCTACTGTCGCAAAGGGAGAGGCAGGTGGCATCACCCAGCACATCGGCGCATATCAACTCAAGAAAACAATGAAAAAGAGCGGTGAAGAGCGCACTATCACTTTCATTGATACTCCTGGCCACGAAGCATTCACAACAATGCGTTCTCGCGGAGCAAAAGTTGCGGACATTGCAATCTTAGTGGTTGCCGCTGATGATGGTCTCCGCCCTCAAACACATGAAGCGATCAAGATTATCAAAGCGGCAGAACTGCCAATGATAGTTGCGATCAATAAAATTGATAAACCGGGCGCCACTATTGAAAAAGTAAAACGCGAGCTTTCAGATATCGGCCTTATTCCTGAGGATTGGGGAGGGAAAACGATCTGCGTGCCAATCTCTGCAAAAGAGCGCATTGGCATTGATGACATGTTGGAAATGATCATTCTTGTAAATGACCTCAATAAAGAATCGATTGTGGCAAACCCACAGGGCAAGACTCTTGCGTCTGTCATTGAATCCCATGTCGATAAAAACGAGGGTGTGGTGGCTACGCTCCTTGTCCAAAATGGCACGCTCAAACTCAATGAATATTTGCTCATTGACAATACGCTCTTTGGAAAAGCCCGCTCACTGCGAGATTATCGCGGTAAACCCTTAACCGCCGTAATGCCAAGTCAACCTGCGAAAATCATCGGGCTGAAAAACGCACCGCATGTAGGGTCAGTAATTACGGCTGTGCGCGTGTTGCCTCGCGACGTAGAAAAGACCTTAAAACTCAATGAAGTACGCCATGCAGTGATCACTCCGCGCCACGGTGAGAAAAAAGAAGGCATTGCCGTGGTAAATCTTATTCTCAAAACAGACACCCTCGGATCGCTCGAAGCAATCGTTACTTCTTTGCTCGGATTGGAACACCCCGAAATACGGTTCACCATAGTGGGAAAAGAGCTTGGCACAATTACTTCAGCGGACGTGCTTACTGCGCACGCCACCGGAAGTTTCATTGCCGGATTTCATGTCCCCATATCGCCAAGCGCGGCAGAGATCGCTTCAGAAAAAGGAGTGGAGATAAAAACGTACAAAATCATCTACGAATTGCTTGACGATATAAAGGAACGTATGGAAAAATTACTTCGTCCGCATATGGTACGTACAGAAATGGGTTCGGCGCGCATACGCGCCGTATTCCGCACCGAGACCCGATCCATGATTGTCGGAGCGGTCGTACTGCAAGGATCGCTTACGTCCGGCATCCATGCGACAATCGAAAGGAAAGGCGAAACTATTGGGGAAGGAAAAATTGTCAAACTCCAATCGGGAAAAAATCAAATTGAACAAGTCGGAGGCGGACAAGAATGCGGCATAGAATTTCAAAGCAAACATGCGCTCATGATAGATGATGTCATCCATGCGTATAAAGAGGATGCGATGAAACGGGAATTGAAACAACACGATGGCTTCCAAAAGGACTGACAAAGTAAATGAATTGATACGCACGCACCTCGCAACGATCATTGCAAGGGAAATAGAATTTCCAAAGGGAGTAGTGGTTGCCGTAACGCGGGTAGTAAGTTCGGGCGACCTAAAAAAAGCAACTGTCTCTATCCGAGTGTATCCGGATTCGCATGCGTATGCCGTACTCCACATCCTCAAGAAACACTTTTCTCACATCCAACATCTTTTAGATCAGCACCTCAAAATGTATGCAGTCCCTCGCTTACGATGTATGATAGAAAAAGAGTCGAAAGAAGAATCTGCCAAAGAAGAGCTCGAAATCGAAAAACTTTTCGAGCAAATCCAAAAAGAATAATAACTTTTTATGCAATTATGAAAAACTACCATCTCATCCCTACGGTTATCGAAAAATCAAACTATGGCGAACGCGCATATGATATTTATTCGCGCCTTCTCAAAGATCGCATTATTTTTCTTGGCGACCCCATAGACGACAGCGTGGCAAATACAGTGATCGCTCAGCTTCTTTTTTTAGAAAGTGAGGACAAAGAAAAAGATATCAAGCTCTATGTAAATTCCCCAGGTGGTTCAGTGACCGCGGGCTTGGCGATTTATGACACCATGCAATATATCAAACCGAATGTGGCAACGATTTGTATCGGCCTTGCCGCATCCATGGGCGCGGTGCTTCTCTCCGGAGGACAAAAAGGAAAACGATTTATCCTCCCAAACGCAGAGGTTATGATCCATCAGGTCATGGGTGGAGCGGAAGGACAGGCAACTGATATTAAAATCCGCGCAGAGCATATCTTAAAACTCAAAGATCGCCTCAATCAAATACTCGCCACGCACACGGGTCAACTCTCCGAAAAAATAGAAAAAGACACAGACCGCGACTCCTACATGAGCGCGGAAGAAGCAAAAAAGTATGGCATCGTTGATAAGATTATCAGTTAGCACACTTAAGCCCTTTTACAAAAGGCCTATAGAAGTGCTTATTTCAAAACAATTTTAAACCCTTGTCTGGTTTCTTTTTTTGTGGTATAGTCATTATTGTCTTTAACACTTAAAACTGCACGAAGGTAGATTTTTCCATGCTTTTGAAAGGAAAAATACAAGAAACCAGCATGTTTTCCCTCAAGAATCCTTATATCCTGCTCATTTATCGAGCAAATTCTATTGGTATCACACGCGTGTTTGCCCTTACATTGAAAGTGTAAGTCTTTTTTCCTTTCTATTAAGCCCTACCTCTCTCGCGGTACGAAAGAGGTTTTTATGATTAGCACAACACTTGCGTTGATTGGAGGGGTAATCCTCCTTGGCGCTGGCGCATTGATTGGATACCTTGTTCGACGTCAGCTCGGCATCCAACGTGTCGATTCTGCCGAAAGCAAAGCAGAAAAAATTCTTAGCGAGGCGAAAATAAAAGAAAGTGAATTTTTACTCAAAGCAAAAGAAAAAGCGCTACAGCTCATTGACGAAGCAAAACGGGAGGCAGACACCCGCCATAAAGAAGTGAAGCATCTCCAAGAACGCGTTGAACGACGCGAAACTCTTTTTGACCAAAAACTTCTTGAGCTTCAAGAAAAACAGCAAAAGCTTCAAGAAAAAGCGACGCAAATCGATCAGGTCAAAAGTGAAATACTTTCGATCAAACAAGAACAGATTGCAAAGCTTGAAAGAGTGGCTTCCATGAATCGGGAAGAGGCGAAAGGAATTCTTTTGGAAAATGTGGAAAGGGAAGCAAAAGAAGACATTCTTGCCAGAGTAAAAAAAGTTGAGCAAGAAGGTATGGAGGAAATCTATGCCAAAGCGCGTTCGATCGTTACAGACGCCATGCAACGGTGCGCCATGTCTGTAATTTCTGAAAATACGACCACTGTTATTCCCCTTCCTTCTGACGATATGAAAGGACGTATTATCGGAAAAGAGGGGCGTAATATCCGCACGATCGAATCTCTCACTGAAGTTGAAATACTTATTGATGACACGCCCGGAGTGATCACGCTTTCAAGTTTTTCCCTTATCCGCCGACATGTGGCAAAACGCACCATAGAAAAACTTATGAAAGACGGCCGCATCCATCCCGGAAGGGTCGAAGAGTATGTTGAGCAAGCAAAACAAGAGCTTGCCGGAGATATCAATAAGGCGGGAGAAGAAGCAGTGTTTGCGCTTGGCGTCACTGGCCTTGACCCGCGCTTGATCCAAATATTGGGCAGGCTCAAATACCGAACCAGTTTTGGACAAAACGCCTTGATGCATTCCATGGAAGTTGCCTACCTCTCGCAATTTTTGGCTGAAGAACTCGGCGCAAACGTAGCAGTGTGCAAAAAGGGCGGACTTCTCCATGATATTGGAAAAGCAGTGGACCATGAAGTGCAAGGCAGTCATCCTCAGATCGGCTATCAAATCATGAAAAAATTCAATCTTCCCGAGGAAGTGGCATACATGAGTATCGCCCATCATGAAGACAGTCCGAAAACGCTCGAAGGCATTATTGTAAAGATTGCAGACGCAATATCCGCAAGCCGCCCGGGCGCGCGTCGAGATACTGCGGAACGCTATTTGCAACGCATTAAAGAACTCGAGACTCTTATTACGGGGTACGAAGGGGTGGAACGCGCCTATGCAATACAGGCAGGCAGGGAAATTCGCGTCTTTGTTACTCCTGATACAGTGGATGATATGGGCGCCTACAAGCTTGCCAAAACAATGGCGCAAAATATCCAAGAGCAATTGCAGTATCCTGGCGAAATCAAAGTTACTCTTATCCGAGAAAAACGCATTATTGAATACGCACGCTAAGGATATGAAAATTCTTTTTATCGGAGATGTAATGGGAAAGCCGGGCAGAAAAGCAGTCGACGCTCTTCTTCCCGAGATCAAAAAAGAATACGAGCCTGATTTCGTAATCGCAAACGCAGAAAATCTCGCTCATGGCAAAGGAATCACAAAACAAACGCTTGATGAGCTTCTTTCATCAGGGATCGATTTTTGCACCTCAGGCAACCATATTTGGGCAAAACCCGAAGGGCATGATATTCTCGCCCAAAAGAACAGCCCCGTCATACGTCCTGCAAACTTTCCTCCAAATGTCCCGGGAGTTGGAATAAAAGTCATCCCTGTAGGCGCACGGAACGTCCTTGTGATAAATCTCATGGGGCGCGTATTTATGAAAGAACATTTGGACTGCCCGTTTCGGACGCTTGATGCGATCCTTGAACAATATAAAAAAGAAAAACCAGCCGCCATTATTGTTGATTTTCATGCAGAAGCAACGTCTGAAAAAAATACGTTTGGCCTGTATGCAGATGGCCGCGTATCAGCGGTATTGGGCACACACACTCATATCCCCACTGCTGACGAACGAGTGTTGCCAAAGGGAACAGCATACATTACGGACGTAGGCATGGTGGGACTCAAGAATTCAAGTATTGGCATTGAATATGAAGGCATTCTAAAAACCTTTCTTGATCAAATGCCGGGAAAATTTGAAATCCCGGATCATGGCCTCGTATTCTTTAATGCAGTACTTCTTGATATTGATACGAAGGACTGCCATGCCCGCTCTATTGCCAGAATTCAGAGGGATATTGAAATATAAAGGCTTTTCAGGGTATACTACAGACATCTGTGAATAACCTGTTGGTCGGGCTTGTTACCACGGCCATCGTATTCAAGACTTATCCTAACCAAGAAAGGAGGTGACAAGTATGAAATATAAGAAATCGGACCTCGTAGAACATTTGGCCGGTAAATTTGAACTTTCAAAGAAGCAGGTAGAAGATCTCGTTGAGGGCATCCTCGACTATATCACTGGTCTATTAAAAAAACGAGATGAGCTGACGCTTACGGGTTTTGGGACGTTCCTTGCAAAGGCACGCAAAGGACGCATGGGTATCAA
>JACQSA010000015.1 GCA_016206145.1 Candidatus Uhrbacteria bacterium | reverse complement strand
TGAAGGCATCTCGCTTTCTTCTCTTTCCATAACAGCAAAGGCGCCAAGATCCGGCAAAGACGATGATGATCTTAAACTGCTCATTTACGTTGTAACAGAGAAAAATACAGACACAAAAGCGCATCGAGATTGGTACTGGTGCGGGAAGGTATTGAAGGGCGAGGGAAAAAAATTTCAGAAGGATTTTAGCGACAACGACTTGCCAACTCGTATCGATTTAGCCGCTGATGGAAAACCAGTCATTGCTCGCCTTATGATTGTTCTGAAAAAAAGGCACCATCTTTTTACACTCAACGATGTCAAAACATATTCCTACAAGGGTCTGAGCGGTCATGAAGATTATAATCGTTTTAACACGGACATTCTTCATGCAGTGAATCTGTGGAACGCAGAATTTGACGATGACTATCCACCGCCTGAACCACTCCACCCTAACCTTGTGAAGGCAATGTGTTATATCGAAAGCGGAATTGGATACTTTGAAACGAGAGGATACCCGTCACTCCCCGATGTCATGCAGATCGCCAATCCTGACAATCCCGCAATTCACACGCTCAACAACGATGGATGGAAAAGCAAAAAAGGCATACTCGCGCAAGAGCGAGAATGGAAAGTTGGCGGTGTAACCCTTCTTGACTTGAAAGGGAAAGCAAACGGTGCGTCTCCCGAAGAAAGTATTTTGTGGGGAACACGGTGGCTCTATCATTGTGCGCAGGGAATAACCAATAAAGGGACGCGATATTGGCGACCATGGAAAGAAGCCGTTACTTTATATAATGGCGGTGGAAATCCAACCTATGTACAGGAGGTATATGATGTCTACCGGCGCGGAATCGATCACAGAAAAAATCCTATAAAACTTTGGAGTATAGCATTCTTTCTTCTGCTCCTTGGTGGCGGTTTTATTGCCTACGCCTCTAAGGACAATGGGATGTTTTGGCTTTCGTTTGACCGAGCAAAAGAGGAAGGCATTGAATACGTGCTGACGCTTAATGAACAGCGAGGAATGGTTACAAAAAAGATACCCATAGCGACTCGAGATAAGAATGGAAGCAATACATATAATATACAAAAAAAAGACGCTGTTGATTTTTTTACTCAGGATATCAGTAATGACCGGTATCCAGAAATCATCGTAGAAGGAGTTTCAAAATACGAGAAAACAGTGTATGTCCTTCAGAGTATCGGACGTGAGTGGGTTTCTATCCCGAATGTAGGAGAGTATGGTGTATCTGGCCCTGCATTTCAAGGTCATGATGTGTCATTCGTCGATATTGACGGGGCAGGATGGCAAGAGGTCAAAGTGTCTTGGTACGTCGACTATTCAAATGCTCAAGATGAAGTATGGCATTCGTGGTATCGCTATGATCCGATCGTAAAGGCGTTTGTATTCACTCAAAAAAATAAAGAGAAGGTAACTGATAAGAACGATCCTTTTTCAACGGTACGACTTGATCGAAAGGTATACTCACAATCAAAATACTATAATTGGTGATAAAAAATTTTTTTTGTATCATTAGAGTGTGATTTTAAAATGCGAATTGTTGTAACAGTAAAAACAGGAGCAAAGATTCCTTTCGTAAAAGAAATTGAGAAAGGAGTTTGTGAGATTGCCGTACGTGAGCCTGCGCATGAGAATCGCGCGAACATTGCAATACAAAAAGCATTGGCTGATTATTTTGGTATTGCGCCTTCGCAAATACAACTTGCAAGAGGGCAAAAAAACAAACGAAAAGTGTTTGATGCTTGTTTGTAGTTTGAGTCTGTAGAGAAACTTCTTTAGCATGTCATTCCGACTGGAGCAATAGAGGAGTGGAGGAATCTTCGAGCTCATGAAGCCTTTATTTCCAATAGATCCCTCGGCTCCACTTCATTTTCGCTCGGGAGGACATTATTTGGGGTTTCACAATTCAAAGAAGTTTTAGTAAAAAAAAGTCCTCCGATGGTCGTCGGAGGAAAAATTATGGATCGGGCATCGTTAATGCCGTATCCGAAAGTTGGGGCCGAGCACATGCGTGACGCACTGGTCCCAAACAGGCGATGAGATCTCCCATCTCACGCCGAATAAAATTTCAGGGTACAAAAGAGGAAACACATCTTGAAACAAGCCTTTTAATTTGTAAATATTGTGGTTGACATCGGATCGCCGACAGAGTGAATCCACCCACGCCTCCCACGGAGTGAATTGCACCTCGATGATCCGACCCCAGGCCATGGCATTATATTTCATGGCCTCGAACATTTTACTTGATCTCAAGTTGCGTTGATCAAGCAAGCGCCCCCGGCGGTGTTCGCCGATCGAAGATGCTTGATCACAGACTTGCCCTGGGCATGCTGTGAGTGCCTGACGAACACGATCAACGACCCTATCAAGATGTTGACGCTCTACGACGAATCGTATTCCGATCCCGTCGCCAAAGCCACCAAGTTGCAGGAAGCGGCCGGGTCTGTTGAGTAGCTTCATGAGAGCGTGCTCTTTTGTTCTCACAAAACACAGGAGCGGTATAAGCTCCCCGTTGATCTTGATCCAACGGCGGATGGCCGGAAGTGCCCTCTGATTTTGTTTTATCGCGGGAAGTTGTTCTCCCCTACGATATATAGCCCATTTCTCGCAACGCAGATTCGCTTTTTCGTTCAGCGTTGCCAGAACGATCACTTCTTCTCGGGCACTATCGAAGAGATTGCGGTCGAGAAGTGCTATAAGCGCCTCCGTAATGAGCTCTAGGACATCTGGCGCAAATGTCAACATACGTCTTTGTTCGAAATAAAATTGACCAAAGACGAGTTTGAGGCGCGCAGCTTGCCGGATTATTTGAACATGGCGTTTTTTTCCGGGCATTCGCATAAGCTCTATCAACTTTATAGGATCGCTTTTATCGCGAACGAGAGTCTCGCGATGCGCAATCTTGCGAATCCCTGGTGCAAGAAATACGCGAGTGAATTCATAAAGCCTTTCTACATCAGCACATGCCATGTCCCACAATTTCATATCCGAGTCGAAATCGTAGTTCGATCCCTCGTACATTGGGACAGAATATCGCCCCTGTCCCAGCGGTGTTGCCCTACCTACGTATAGATCGTGTAGTGCCATGATCATGTTCTGGTGACAGAGTGATTCTGAAAATCCGCTCGCCAAACCAATTTTTCTCACTTGATTTATTTTGTCCAGCAAATTTCTAATCCGAATTCTTTCGCCAAACAAAATAGAATGTGGGTCTCTTAGTAGCTCTTTAATCTGCTTCCGGGAAAGCGTTACTGCCCCCGGGAAGTAGTTTGCCAATCTGAGGTTGGCATCTTCCATTTTTTCAAAGGCCATTTCTTCTCCTTACTGCGTTTTTCCTCTATGCAGAGTAAAGTTTATTCTGGCCTTATCGTCAAGGGTGAAAATTGAGACCGTAGAGAAACGTTTTTTACTGACCTATTTTGTGATGTTTCTATGAGATAGACCTTCATTTCAAGGACTCGATCCCTCGATTGCCGCCTTTGGCGACCTCGGGATGAGTCTGTAGAAACAATTTTCTACAGACTCAAATTACAAAACGTAATCTTTGTCATCCCGAGCGTCAGATCAGACTTTCTAAAAACTGTCCAAATCTCTTGATTTGTCATTCCTGCGAAAGCAGGAATCTAGTAACTATTAGCTTTCTTTGCATGACAGTTTTTAGAAAGTCTGACTAAAATCGAGGGATCTATTTAAACAAAGTGAGTCTGTAGAAAATTGTTTCGCCAGAATCAATTTGTAATAATTAGAGAATGGGATAGTATGAAGATACTATGCGCTATGCAATAGGTTGTATTATTTTCCTTGCTTTTCCTGCGGCTCTTTTTGCCGAAGGAGAGATTCAGTTTACTGCTGATAGGCAAGTGATTTACAAAAAGGAAAGCTCAAAGATTTCATGGGATGCGCCAGACGCGGCATCATGCAATTCCTATGTTGACGTATTGGATGCACACGGAAAGTGGGTATGGCAATTTTCTGATACTTGGCAGAGTGCGAATAGGCCAGTGAAAGGGGAATTTGAAGCAAAGCCCGCAGATGACGCGAGGTATTATTTGGATTGCACGATCGGAGGTCAAAAGGTCAGTAAGTATGTGGAAGTGCAAGTGCTCGATCGGGATAAATATATCAGAGGAGAAGAAACGCCAAAGGTGCCAGTGGCTTCGTCGAAGCCGGTCGTTTTTCAGGAGATAAAAAAGGTTTCTGAACCACAAAAAGAGTCAAGCGCAAAGAGTGGAGCAGGGGATTCAGTACCAAATCCCAACAATAGCGCGGGAAATGCTTCCAACAATACGGTAACGGGCGGTTCATATGGAGGCGGAGGTGGAGGAGGAGGGAGCGCTCCTGCGTCATCAGCTATTGGCAATAAAAGTGCCACTATTTCAGAAAATGCAGAGAATAAACCAAAGAACGCAGAAAATATGGACAGCGCGTCAAGTACGCAGAAAAAAATTGAGACAAAAAAAGAAGCACAGGAAGGCGATACAATAAAAAAGAAAATGGAGGTTGAAGCGTTAAAGGACAGAGATTCTGATTTTCTTTCAGATGAGGAAGAATTGCGGATCGGCACAGATCCTCACAATCCCGACACTGATGGGGATGGATATCTTGATGGGCTTGAGGTAAAGAACGGATATAGTCCGCTTGTTGGAGTCCCAAAAAAGCAAGTCAAAACGCCTTCTAAGGCGCCGACTGTCAAAAAACAGCCGGCAAAAAAGACGATTCAGAAAGAAAAAGTTATCTCGAAAAAATCAACTCTTAAGAAGGTAAAGATTCCACTCAAAAAAGCAAAAAAAGTTTTAAATATAAAGAAAAAAACGTTTCGGACGACTCCTCAGAAGGTTGACAAGAAGACCAAAAGGAAATAGTGTTCAGGGCAAAAGGGAAACGCGCGCGATTTAGAAAGAAAGGAGGGTCGCGCAATGAAGATGTTCTTTCAAAATTATAATAGAAAAACAGTGGTTTTGTTTTTTTTGTTGGTTGGAAATTTTTTGGGGTGCTCGAATGTCGGCCCCTCTGTGGTGGGATTGTCGCCGTCGCCTTCGGGCGCGGTGACACCGGGCCCTTCGGTGACGCCAACAGCGTCGCCGAGCGCAGCGATGGTCGGGTCGGTCACGCCGGCTCCGGCGCAGGTGTCTGGCACTTCAGTGCCTGTGACGCCTGTGCCGACGACGACCCCGGCACCGACGCCCGCGCCGTCGGTAACACCTTCGGCGACATCGTCGCCCGAGGTGGTTGCGACGCCGGTCGTGGCGTCGCCGACTCCGGGGGTGATCTTCACTCCCGAGCCGACTCCCGAGCCGACGCCCACGCCCACCGCGGTGCCGACGCCGACGCCCACGCCCACGCCCACCGCGTCGCCCACGCCCACCGCGGTGCCGACGCCGACGCCGACGCCCACCCCAACCCCGTCGCCCAGCGTGGCGACCTCGTCGGTTGACGCCACGCCCGTTCCGGGCGCGACGCTGACCCCCGGGCCGATCTTCGCCCCGGACGACGAGTAGGGACACTTAATGTGTCCCCAAAGATATATTTTTTCCCTTTTGCCCCAGGCCATCGCCCGGGGATTCTTTTTTCCGTTTTGCTCTTGACAGATTTTTTCTACCGTGCAATATTTATTTTAAGTTCATTCACAATCTCAATAAATACCGAAGAGGAATAGTAGGAAAGGTTGAGGTCAACAAGCGAGTCGGGGATAGTGAAAGCCCGATGATTAACACCTTTTTGAACGCGCCTCTGATATTTAGGTAGCAACCGAAGAAAGCCTGTAAAAGACAGGCAAGTAGGTGTCGCCGGAATCGTGTCCGTTATCAAACACGACAGTTTATCTCGCATATGTGAGTCGAACTGGCAAAGCTTCTTTTTCGCAAGAAAAAGAAGGAAGAAGGATGGTATCGCGAAGTTAAATAACTCTCGCTCCTTCATCAGCATTCAATTGCTGATATTGGAACGAGAGTTTTTTATTTTATACATAAATATAATCGTTATGAATTCTCATACGACGTACAAAAAAATCGCTTCTTATGAAGCGCACAAAGGTGAGTTTGAAACTTGCCTACTGCTGTATTCCGGCGGACTGGATACCTCGGTGATGCTTAAATGGATCCAAGAAGAATATGAGTGTGACGTGGTAGCCCTTACCATTGATTTGGGTCAAACCGCTGACAACCTTGAAGAAATAAAACAAAAAGCATTAAATCTCGGAGCAAAGCATGCGGTTGTGTATGATGCAAAAGATGATTTTGCAAACATTCTTTTATCTGAGGCAATTAAAGCAAACGCAGATTATCAAGGCGGATATGCCCTTTCTACGCCATTAGGGAGAGTGGCGATTTCAAAAGTAGCTGTGAAAATTGCAAAAGAATACGGATGCACGGTCATTGCTCATGGCTGTACAGGAAAAGGGAATGATCAAGTCAGGTTTGAAGGATACATTACAACATTAAATCCCAAAATAAAGATTATTGCTCCGGTGCGAGAATGGGGAATGGGTAGGGGAGAGGAGATAGAATATGCAAAGAAACATGCCATTCCGGTAAAACAACAAGCAGACAAGCCGTATTCGTACGACGAAAATATGTGGGGTAATACCGGTGAAGGAGGAGAGATTGAAAATCCGGAATTGATCCCTCCTTTGGAAAATATTTTGCAATGGTGCAAGACAATTGAAACGGCATCTGATAAATCAGAAACAATTGAACTTGAGTTTTATCAAGGAGTGCCGACAAAATTAAACGGCAAAGAAATGAAACTGAGCGATTTGATCATGAAATGCAATACTATTGGCGCAACGCATGGTGTCGGTGTTTTTCACTTAATTGAAGATAGAATTGTCGGATTAAAAGTAAGAGGAGTGTATGAAAATCCCGGGGCAAGTATTTTGATCAAAGCGCATAAAAATCTTGAACAGCTCGTTTCCACAAGAGAAGAAAATGAATTAAAGACATTCATCGATACGAAGTGGGCGTATCTCACGTATGGGGCAAAATGGTACGATCCGGTGATGTACCATATTCACGCGTTTATCAACAGCCAAAATAAAAAAGTGACAGGAAAAGTGAGCGTGAAGCTATATAAGGGTAACATTGATGTCGTATCGCTTGAATCAAAATATTCTCTTTTTGACCACAACCTTGCTACGTTTGAAAAAAATGCAACATTCAACCAAAACGCATCAGCGGGATTCATTGAAATTCACAATTTAGCCCAAAAGACAGCATTTAATGTGTTCGCTTTTGAGGAAGAGCTATATAAAAATTGATTCTGGTGAAAATTTTTTCACCAGAATCATCCCGAGGTCGCCAAAGGCGGCAATCGAGGGATCGAGTCCTTGAAATAAAGACTTCATGAGCTCGTAGATTCCTCCACTCCGCTATCGCTCCAGTCGGAATGACATACTAAAAACGTTTTTTACAGTCTCAAATTAACATTATCGCGATGGGCAATATATTATCAATAGGACAACTGAGCAAAAAGCAAATAGAAGAAATCCTTAGCGTGAGTATTGATTTGGAGCAGAATGGGGGAACAACATTGAAAAATAAAAACATTATTTTTGCTTTTGAGAAGCCATCATTACGCACAGTGATTGCAACAGAAGTAGCAATCAATCACCTGCAAGGGCATGTGATCCATATTAAGCCAGAAAATTTTTTTGAAGGACAAATTTTGTTTTCAAATAAAAAACAGGCTCACATGAAAGGAAGAGAATCATTGAAAGATACGGTAAAAAATGTATCTGAGTGGTGCGACGCTATTTTTGCAAGGGTTTTTTCTCATCAGACATTATTGGACATTGCAGAGCATTCCAGTATTCCGATTGTCAATGCTTTGAGCGATCTTCATCATCCCATGCAAGCGTTTGCTGATTTATTCACGATTCAGGAAAAATTCGGAAAAAACGCAGTATCGCTTGCATATGTCGGAGATGCGAACAATGTGGCGTTTTCTCTCTTTGAGATTATGCTCATGTTTGGACATGATGTAAGATTTGCCGGGCCGAAAAATTATTCCTTTTCAAAAAAACAGCAAACTTATTTTGAAAAAGTGGCTGTGAAAAATCATGCGCGGGTGTTCTTTACCGACGATCCAAAAGAAGCAGTGGAACATGCGGATGTAGTGTACACCGATACGTTTGTATCCATGGGAGAAGAACAAGAGTATGAAGAAAAAATAAAAGCGTTCGGCGGATACCAAGTCAATAAAAAATTATTTTCGCGCGCAAAGAAAGGGGCAATATTTATGCATTGCCTCCCTGCTCATAGAGGTGTTGAAGTAACGGATGAGATAATTGATTCAAAGATGTCATTGGTATACCAGCAAGCAAAAAATAGGATGGTGGTTTCCAAAGGAGTGTTTACCACATTATTACAAAAAAAAATATGAACACTAAATTCTGGAAAAGGACATCGCGTATGCGTAGTCTTTAGCTTGTTGTGAGCACGCGATTTTTGCGAAGAGACGCCCCTCATGGTTTCAGGGTTGGAAAGCTATCTCTGAGAGTATGAAGGGCGGCTCATCGAAAAAAATAAGGCGTTCACGAATTTGAGTCTGCCGGAAAGGAAGGAAGGATGATACATATCGAGTCATTGGGATCCATGACACAGACTATCACAGGATACAACAGCAAGAGCAATCCTTGCCGCGCACCACTGAGCGCGGAAGAACAATTGAGAATCTGGAATGATCTCATTCCAGGCCTTGCCGTGGGAGACGCTCGCGAGCGTTTTAGACGCCCACTGCATCCATGCGCAAGCCATTCCTTTATCATGCCGTCGCCGTATGCGATTGCCAATTCTCCTCAGGCAGGACTGAGAAAACTTCTCACCCTCAAAAGAGAAAGTATCAGGTTTGATGAATGGCTTTTACGCGAAGAGTTCAATGATCATGAATACGACGATTCTTTGTACGCATTTCATGAAATTCTCGAGCGCGATCGCGTGGGAGATTTCTGGGTAATTCAGGTGAGTTTTAAGAACACGCAAGCCGAATATCGCGGTGGCGATTACGAAGCAGCAGGAATTCTTTTGACGCACCCTCGGATTCTTCAGCATGACTCTCCCGGAAGTTGTTTGGATTGTCCTGGAGTGAAGATCTCAGAAACTGGAAGAGGCCTTTCACGCATGGTCCGCTTCTTCAAAAGAGGCAATGTGTATTGGATGATGCGATGTACCATGAGCTTTTTCCATACGGGTCGCAGTGCTCTCGGATTTTTTGTCCCCGGACAGATGTGAGGCGTACGCCCGTTTGTTCTTTAATTAGGCGAGATCAACATTTGCCTTTGACAGGTAGTGGGATCTCTCTTTTTTCCCTCCGATGTTCTTCGGGGGGCTTCTTTTATCTACTGAAAATTTCCTTTAGCTTACTATCCAAAGTCAGAAGCGGCAGTTTGTTTGCTTTTGCCAGAGCTACGTATGTCGCGTCATAAAAAGAAAGCGAATACTCAAAGGCAAGATCGAGGGATAGAGCATACTCGCACTCGATCGTAGGTATTTTTAGCGTGTGGAATAAGTTCATGAGTTCTGCTGCTTTTTTTTGATCTATACGCTTCCTACGCACTGCCGATGCAAGCCCATTGTATACTTCAAAAAAGAGGAGAGGAGAAGAACAGAGTTTTCTTTCTCCTTGCGCATATAATTCAAACATATCATCTACCTCCTTACTATGCTCATCAGGAAGCAAAAAACAAAGCGCAAAAGAAGAATCTATGATCCATGTATTATTCATTTCTTCCCTCGTTAATCAGTTCCTTATAATCAATTTCTTTTTCACTCTTAGGTCTCGCGTGTATTATTGCGCGTACGGCATTTTGAAAAAGAACCCTCTTTCTCTCAGATAAATAGACATCTTCAATAGCAGAACGAACGATTTCTCCAATTGAAGATTTACGTTCTTTTGCAAGAGTGTTCAATTCCTCCCACATTTCATTGGAAAATAGGATATTTGTCCTTTTTGAAAGCATATTTGTTAATTTATTATACACATACATATTAGCATACATATATAAATATGTCAACAATACTGAAGGAATTATTGTACGAAATTTTCCCTTGACATCTACACAAAACTATCATACCGTTCAAGTCAATATAGGACTCCAACTATGTATGCGAGGCCCGTTTGATTATCAAAAAATGCAAGAGTTCCGGATGCGATTATTTACCGCCTTTTTAGCTTTTTCACTCATATTCACAAGCTTTCCCGCTTCCACCCTCGCCCAGACTTCAACCCCCGACACCCTGCCCAGCGTCCCCACGCCACAGGGTGTTTTTGTTTCTCCGCCGTCTGCGCCACCCCCTTCCTATCAGGAACTCATGCGCGAATTCCGCGCTATACAGCTTGGCAAAGAATATAATGGCACTGCCATTTCAGAATCTGACCGCCACACACGTCGGCAAGGTCTTGTTTCATCTCTGGAGAGCTATCTCATACAAGAAAAACAAACACTTTCCGATCTCGGTGTTCCTTCTGACAAACAAAAAGCACATGTGAAGTCTATTCAGTCCCAGATCCGCGCTCTGGGAGGCACCCCTACGTTTCTTGATAAAATAAAGAAGTTTTTCCTTTCTGTATTTGGATTCTGGGATGAGGGAATCAATAGTATGGATATTATTGTCCAACAAAAAGATCCCGATGAATTCTTGATCCCTGAAAAGCCAGCCTCTTTTGGAGTCATGCCCGAGCCTGAATCTGTCCAGGAAACAAACAGAGTAATTGTTACTGACGAAGAACTGGAGAAAGCGAATCTCAATGAGAAATCTCTTCCTCAAGAGCTCAAAGACCTTTTGGTAACCGAGAAAGCAGAGGCAGGAGCAGAGGATTTGCCCACTCTTGACGACCTCAAGGATGATGGCGGCGAGATTACCTTGTCCTACGCGATCCGCGCTCTTGCCAAGGATTTGGATTACAATCCCAGCAAGATTTTTCATTTTGTACGGAATACCATAGACTATGAGCCATACTACGGAGCAAAAAAGGGTGCGACAGGATGTCTTTTGGAAAAACTTTGCAATGACACAGACACTGCTTCTCTCCTTATTGCTCTTTACCGCGCATCAGGGATCCCTGCGCGATATTCAAAAAGCCTGATCATTGTTTCAATAGACCAGCTCAAAGATCTTTTGGCAGTAGCTGACCCTAAAGCAACGTATGCCGCCCTTGCAAAGGGACGTGTTCCCATATTTACGCTTTCTGATGTGGGGAGCACTACACTCAAAGACGCTGATTTTTCAAAGGTTTCAAAGCTTGCGTTGGAATGGACATATGCAGAGATCTTCTATGAATATGATTATCGAGGCGCAAATGTTTCCAATTTTCTTGATCTTTCCGCAATAGAATCCACGCCTGACCTTCAGACCTTACTTGCTTCCTATCCTCAGAAATTTTGGATTCCTGTGGATGGCGCACTCAAGGCATATACCCATACCAAAAAAGAAACGCTTGCAGATACTGCGCAATTTGACGCAGACTCTTTCCTTACAGAATATCTCACATCCTCAGACACTTCCTCGCCTTTGGAAGCATATTTTTCCTTCCTTAAAAACAAAACAGGCAAAGATCCAAAAGAATATCTTTCCACTAAGGAGCTGCAGAAAATCGAATACTCTATCCTGCCACCGAATGTGCCGTTTCTCCGGGTGAAACAAGCCGAAGGCACACTCTTTCAAAACGGCAAATCCCAAAATATCACCATTGACCAAGAACATTGGCCGGTATTGCCAGACTCGCGCAAGGCAACAGTCACCATTTCCATTCTCAAAAACGAAGATAAATCAACAATTCTTCAAAAAAAGTTCTGGGGTTCTGAAATCAACAATGCGGATATTACCCTTTCCTACGAAGGGCTTACCGATCAAGACAAAAAGACTATTGAGAAGCTCGGAGGTATCCATCAGACACCGACTGACCTTGCTGATATTGTCCCGACTCTTTCGCTTGCCACTCAGACCATAAGTACAGACAAGAAAGTTGGTATTGGCGATACATTGATTTTGAGGTTTACCTATGGTCAAGATGGAAACACAATCTTTGAGGACGAGAAGTTTTCTGTGGCAGGCAACAGCGAGGGTATTGCCATTGCGCTTTCACGACCGTTTGCAGATCCGCTACTGGATACTCCTGCAAAAGTGCTCTTGGCAGGCAATGCGGCAATTGCAAAAGAATATCTCTCACGCGTGTACAAGGATACTGTGGTACTTGCCGGCAATTTTGATCAAAGCGCATCAATTGAATTTTCACGCGCAGTTGTCACGCAAAACAGAATACTTACTCTTGTCAATGGCAGCCCCACCACGTTTGATTTCAAAGGCCTTTCCATTGATGCGGGGATGTATTCAAGATCAGTTTCAGCAACGGATTCGTTTTTCACGCATGGCAGGGAATTTCCTTTGCTTTTGGGTGTGACAGGCTCATTTCATGAGTCAGAAGTCCTCACGCGGCTTACGGGCCTTGAGGCGATTTCTACTGTGACTGGACTGAAATATGCGTACGCAAACCAAGGTGATTTTCCTGTCAAAGTGATCACGAATCAAAACAAAAGCGAGATAGACACACTCGCGCTTTCAGACAACACCAAGAAGAACTTCAAAGAGGATATACAAAACGGAAACACGATCATCACGCCCGTAAAGCCAATCACCAAAGGAACATGGACAGGGATTCTGTATCTTTCCCATGGATTCAAAGACGGTGTGTATTCTGGGCGATATGCCATCGGAGAGCAGAGCCAATCCAATGGGGGGTTTACGACGGATACTGTGCAATTAGCATCTTGGCAAAATGATAGCAGTAAAACTCAATACGCGTATCAATTAGACAGGGGTCCCGATCGCTTCATCTACAAAGATAACCCGGCGAAGAACATCATGTGCCTGTTGCCGATAGAGCTATATCAGGCAATAGAACAAGGAAAGGTAGCATCAGGTTGGAGCCTTAAAAAATATGGCAAGCCCTGCATGAATGAGGGTCCAAATACATTTTCTGATGTTTCTCCGCATTACTTTGTAGTAGCGACCGATGGAGCATACTTTCTTGACTCGACAGACAGCTACGCGTATTGGATGACAAATGACGAAATTCTTTCTCCATTTATTTCAAGCCTACAAGCTCGCGGGTTAGATTCAAACATATCAATGAGAAAAATATTCCCATATTGGGGGACGTATGTGAATGAAATTCGGGATGGAAAGGAATTATTGAGTCTGGATGTATTCAATCCAAAATTAAAGCAGGTATTTCCCATAGAAGCAGAAATGGCAGATAAATATATATCTTCTGACCTTATTCAAAACAGATATGTGCCATACCGCTTGAAATATCCCACATCATCAATGAGCGAAGAAACGGCAGTCTCGCCAAAAGGCACTGTTGGAGAGGTTCAGCAGTTCAGTAAGGGCAGGATGTATCTATTTTTTGACGGTCGCCGAGAGTTTAGCACAAAAACTTTCATAGTGTACGGACCATGGAAAGCGAAATTTGATGATCTCGGCGGGATAAGTGCAGTCGGATACCCGTCCTCTGATGTCGCGCATGTATTTACCCCAAATAACACATTAGAGCAACAGTTTGAGACATACAATTGCCAAGAGCGTTATGATGATTCTATTGACTGTAAGGAGAGAACAACATTTTCAGATATGAAGCATGGGCTTGAGAAATATTACGATTCAACAGCTTTAAGTATCATACCATTTGTTCTGGTGAAGAATGATGCAATCATCAGGTCATACAAAAAGTTTCTGGAAGGCATTGATAGCGCGCAAAACACAGGGACTGAGCGTTATGCGTATTGTCTGCTTTTAAAAGCAAAAGATCTTAATTCTTATTCCCTTCCCAAATCCTTTTTAGCAAATCTCTCTTGCCTTCCTCAGTTGGTATGGGGTGACATCCAAGATATTCGATCAAAAAAAGATGAGGCACAAACACAGCTTGCTTTTTTTGAGAGTCAGAATGAACAGGAGTATTCCGTATTGGCATTGTTGCGTGATGAGATCGAAAAACATGTTGAAAACGCAGATGTAAGTCGTGATGAGTGGCTCGGGTACGTTTCTGTTGATCTTGGCACTTTTTTGATTCCGGTCGGATCAATATCAAAAGGCGGTGAGCAGATATTTAAGAAAATTGCTCTTGATGCGACAGAGAATTATGCCAAAGAATTAGCCGCGAAGCAGATTTCAAAGCAGGCGTTTTTGAAAGAGATAAAGAATGCAATTGTAGAAGGGGCGAAAAAACAAGAAGGAAGTAATCTTACCCAATATCAATTGGAAGAAATAGCTGAGCGTTCTGTTGTGAAAGCCATGCAGCGCGCAGGGAGCAATGCGTTTACAAGAGGGGGGAATCCTATACAGTATAACGTAACTAAGAAAAATACAACGATCAAAGACATGATTGGAGGCAAGGAAGTAGTGACAATACTTAAAGAAAATTTCTTTACAGAAACCGGCTCCAATATTCATATATTAGATAATGGTAAGCTACTTAAGGCACGAATTGTTAATCGGGGCGATATAACAGATAAAAGATTTCATGTATCGAATTTGATTGTCGATCAATATGAATTTGTTGCAGGAGATATTTCAAATGTAGATGTTCTGGTGATGGATAAGATCATTGAGGTACAAACATTGAAGACTATAGAGAAAAAAGGTAAGGATGCATTCCTTAATGACACCATCATCGGACGCTTATCACAAAGAGTAATAGAGCAAACAGGGAAACAGATTGATCGTGTCAATGTTGAGAATTTTGTTTTTGATTCCGAGGTGCTTGGAGGCAAGTATTTCAACGCCACTATTTATTTGAAATAGTATATGAAAAAAGTTTCAGTTCATATGGTATCGAAATTTTTTGAAAAGTATGACCGTACTCTTGTAGAAATTGATGGATATTATCGTGCAGGGATTCTTTACGACAAAGATATTGATAGTTTAGAAAAGCTTCATATTTGCCATGGAAATAAGGATTTAGCAAAATTTACTATGGAAGAAGCTTTAGAAAATATAGGAGAAGAGGAGTATGCAGGGAAGATTCGTCTTATTGCAACTGTTGGAGGAGCATTGACGTCTTATAAAAATCTACGTTGGATTTTTAAAGTTGATCTTTTAGATGATTTAGGAAATGTCAAAAAAAGTTATCAAGTCGACAGACGCCGCATACCAAAATATTGGAGAGAAAAACTATAATAAATCTATCCCAGTCAAGTCCCATTTCCTAAACAAAGTAATCTAAAATAACTTACATTCAAATCATGGGTCGCTCAACTCGCATCAATGTTCCTAGCCATCAACCGTGGCAACGACCGTAATTTTTTACATATGCCAAACTCAAAAAATTTTAAATCACTGCCAATAGGAATGAAGATACTCGCGTTATGGATAGGCGCAACGCCATTATTTGCCGTGGCTCTTGTGGTGTTGGATGAGAATTTTCAATCGCCTCTTGGGGTAGGCGTTGGAGTCGTTGTTTCCATTATTTCGCTTCTGATTTCGTGGGGACTGATACTAAGAAAAAATTGGGTTCGCATTCTCGTCATTGTAGGATCTTTTATCAATATCGCTTTTAGCGGGCTAAATCTTGTCTTATTATTTTTCTTTATAGGCCTAGACGCAGTTATTCTCTTTTTGGCTTTTCCCGCAATACTTGGAATTTGTCTTAGCTCTCTTATCATCTGGTATTTGAAAAAAAGTTCTGTGCGTGCGTTGTTTTGCGAACCTACCATACACAGTGCAGTATCAGAAGAATTGCAACATAATGAAGCAAAATATATTAAAGATCCTCGCGATAAGATCATTGCGCTGTTTTTTCTTGGTATCCCAATTGCTCTATTTCTAATAGATGGATTTTTCCATTTTACTCGTACCATCGCATATCAGATTTTTACAAATCAATACATACTGAAGTGGTATTACGGTGCGAGTGAAACGCTCCCCCTATTTTCGAACATAGCCACACTATTATTCAGCAGTATTATTTTTGCGAGCGTGATCGTGGGCATCATCATCGCAATTTTGTTTTTTAGCCGTAAAAAACTACGCGACGATATTCCGTATGACGAACGTTCAGGAAGGGGCCAAGAGTCAGAAATTCCTGCTGATCTCGGCCGTTGGAATTGGGGGGCATCAGGGCTTGGGTTTATTTGGGGAGTATATCATCGAGTGTGGATTTCATTTCTCAGCATCATTCCCGTATTTGGCAGTATCTGGTGGATCGTGATGGGAGTAAAAGGTAATGCGTGGGCGTGGAGAATGAATCGATGGGAGAGCGTAAGTGAGTATAAAAAATCGCAGAGTGGCGCATGGAAGATTATGGGGATTATTTTTACAATAATAAAAATACCGGGCGTGTGTATTGAGATTTTTGTTATTTCTTTGTTTGTGATTGCTTTTATCAAGAATCCCGGCGATCTGCTCAATTATCGCGAGACTTTTTTGCCTGAAATGGAATCATCTATAAAATCATCTATTGATACTTCAGAAGAAGAGCAAGAGAGCGTAGCTATAGAAAATGATGTTGATCAAGAAGAACGCAAAGAAGAGGGGACCACTACTCCTGAGTTTGTTGTACAACCGTCACCCCAACAACCGCTCCCACTCAAAAAAAATGATAAGAGCAATTTATCAAAAAACGTACTGAAAAAAGAGAGTATTCGTTTTGAGGGGATAGATGCCGGCGCTCTCCAAGAAGTCGGGTATGGGTATTACACAGACTTCCATGACACATGGCTAGTCGACGGAAAGAAGGGGATACGGCTCAAAGGAATCGATAAGCCATTTGTCCGCTGTTTTACTTCTATTCTTTGCGCTACTGATTCGAGTATCTGGCTTTTAAAATCACGCAACGGGGAAGATACTGCATTTAATGAGTACAAGATTATTGATGTTGCAAGCGCAAAACGGCTTGCGGGGAGTCAGTTGTATACAGATCGCAAAGGCGTGTGGTATGTCGATTCAGTAAATCATTTTATTGAGCGAGCGACAGAAATTAATCCATCGTCACTCCGCGTATTTGCTGACGGATCTGCGGATTCGTATGATTTTGCAATTTTTGGAGATAAAAATGCCATATGGACATATCTGGAAGGCAATGAGCAGAAATTGACGCAAATCACAGACATTGATCCGCAATCTTTTTCTCGATTATTTCCAAAGTCAGATATCTTTTATAAAGATAAAAATCATGTGTATAGCTTCGTGTATGGGAAACGCGACTTTTCCGGAAATTACATCGAAGGCGATTATGTGTTGCGTCAAATATCAGATGTAGACCGTAAGACCGCTACGCTCATAAAAGAACCAACCGATCCTTATCCTAGGCTCAAGGATAAGAACGGACTCTATGTATTTGATCAAAAGATTTTTGGATACTATCTGAAGAAATCACCTTGAATATTAATTTATTTACTCACATTAGCTATGGCATTATCTGACACTTCATCCACTCAAGCCGTATCGGGAACATTTTACAATTATGAGCGAGATCCAAATAGAAACAAACTCGCTGTGCGCTTTTTGTTATGTTCCGTGCTTGCGATCATTTCTTTGTTGTTTAGTATTATCTTATCACGGGGCGGCATTGTTTACATTATTATTAGTTTTGTTCTTCTTGTTCTTGCAATACTTTCGATTGTTACCGCAGTGATTATTTCGTTCCGTGAGACGCTACGATCTGATATCACTTACGATGAGCGTTCTGGGAGAGGAAGAAATTCTGAAATACCTGATGAATTGGGAAAGTGGAATTGGGGATCAGCCGGTCTCGGCTATATCTGGGGTGTGTATTTCAAAAAATGGAATTCATTCATATCTCTCATCCCAATTATAAACCTTCCATGGTCGATCTTTATGGGATTGCGAGGGAACACCTGGGCATGGTCAAACTATCGATGGGAGAGTGTCGCAGAATTTAAGAGGGCACAGAACGAATGGAAAATTTGGGGAATAGTATTTTTCTTACTCAGAATACCAGACATGGTAATCGTGCTATTCCTTACTCTAGGAGTTTTAGCAATTGGCATTCAAAAGCTTTTTGGTCTGATAATTTTCTAAAAAATAATTAATCAATAACTCTACACACATATGATCATGCTATTTACTCTCCTCGGTTTTATCGCCACAATTTTAGGATTCGTATATCTCACAGAAATCACTGGATATGTGATCCATTCATATACATTCTATGCAATCGTTCCGGTTGGTGGATTCCTCGTCGGCATGGCAGCAACTGCGGCATTTTTTTTCAGCAGGAAATTTTTTCAAAAGCCGATCAAAATAAAAGAGTATATAATAGGCGCTTTACTGGGAATTGCCGCGTATGCCGGCATTTACTATGCTTCGTATCTTACTCTTTACATTTCTCCGGAAGGCGAGCCAAACCGCTGGTTTCGAGGTGAGCACATATCAAATTTTGAGTCAGAGGACGGAAAAACAATTACATTTTCCCGGTATATGGAGGCGGAACTTTCAGAAGTTACACATTCCTTGAGTCGCGGTCGCTCCCTCAGAAGAAGAGAATTCACAACAGGTGAGACTATTAATGTTTTATTATTACTTTTACAGCTTCTCGGCGCAGTCGTAGGAGGAGCGCTTATGGGTTTGATAGCGGGCGGTGCAGTTCGTTACTGTGATAAGTGCAAAAAATACATGCTCGAGAAGGAGTTGTTTCGGCTTCATCCTGACGAATACAGCAAACTCATCGAACTCGTTGAAAGAAAAGAAATTGGTTTTTCCCTAGCAGACAGTATTAAGAATCTAAATAACGCATCGAGTACTGACGCTCAATATGTGAACGTGAGTATTGAGTACTGTCCTACGTGTCATACAGGTCACCTTACAATAAAGAGCATGAAAAAGAATGAAAAATCAAAAGAAGAAGAGATTCCCGAATTTACAAAAACAGTAATTGTAGCAAATGATGTAACACGTTCGCTTGTCGCTTAAATATGGATAGTTCAATATAAAAATCATGGATTGCCTTCGCCGTACAATATGCAGCATCCTGATCCTTTCGCTGGCAATGCTCAATCTCCAGCCAGTGGCGGCGTTTGATTTTGGCCGGCAGGCAGGAGGCTCGGGTCCTGACCTTAAAAAGATATCAGATGCGTCTTCCCCTGTGGCAGACTCGCTTCCTCCATTTCCTGAAGACGAAAATCCGTCAGTATTTGATTGGTCCACGATTGATTGGGATGAAATAGTGACTTTAACCCAGGACCAGCAAGAATATTCTACAGCACTGCAAGAGTTGATTTCGCAACAGAGATTTGATGAAGCGAAAAGTCTCAAGAAAAAAGAACAACCGTTTTTCAGCGATCGGGTGATGACGTACTACCATGTCCCTGACTCAGTGCAAGCGTTCGTACGGCAATATCGGGAAAAGAATATAGACAAAGAACAGCTCGCGTATGAGATCAAAAAAATTACAGGCGTAGACGCTATCATGCCATTACAAGAACAAGAAAATCCAGAGATCCCTCAACATTTCATACAAGCCCCGACGATGCCGAAGGATCTTGGTTCCACGCGACTCGAAGCAGTCTCTCCAATTGAAGATTCAGCAGTTGACATTGAATTAAAAAAAACAATTTTTGCACCTGAAGAAAAGAAATCATTGCACGATATTACGCTCGATGGCATGGATGAAATTGATCTGCAAAAAGCAGAAGGAACACGTTCAGACATTGAAACTGTCGGAAGCACCCTGTTTCTCAAGCTCAAGTCGTTGATCTACAACCTTTTTGATACGCACGCCGCGTATGCCGCTTCGCCGCTTATTGAACGGTATGATGGCATTGAAAAAAATCCTGCTGAGTATGCGCTGTATTATCTGTCTTCGCGGCAAAACGATGATGGAAGTTTTGGCACAGAAAATAAGTATGAAGCAGGCCTTGATATTGCACTCCTTCTCACTGAATTGCGACGGACGCAAAATGATACGTACGACGCCCTGCTTGCCTATCTCAAAAAAGCAGAACCGAAAAACACGCGCGAAAAAATCATGAAAGCGCGTTTACTGGTAGCCATCGGAGAGCCATATGAAGATCTCATAAAAGAAGTCGGTGCGTTACAAAATCCTGATGGAGGATTTGGGATAGACAAGGGATATCCAAGCGATGTGCTTACCACTCTTGAATTCATCTGGTGCGTATGGGCATCGCAAAAAGATGTGCAGAAGCATCTGGCAAGCTCATTGTATTTCGTCTCAAACCAAATTGGCGAAGATGGTTCTCTCCGGTTTTCCAAAGAGGGCGGCAAGTCGAGTTACTATCTTGTAAATAAAGTCGCAAAAGATTTTAAACCATTTCGAGATCTTGTGATCGTGGACGGATCAAAAGACGAGGCACTTGTCCAAATCAGCGATAAGATCAATGCGCTCCTTGCCTTTTTGAAAGATCGTATGGACCCTAGTGAGGGTACCCTCCAAGACAGTACAGATATCACAGATCAAATCATGACTTTGGAAACATTTACTCTCTACGGAGTAAATCCGAGCGTGCAAGATGTACTGCGTTCAATGCTTCCGGGCGAACAATTATCAGATGGGAGTTTTGGCCACTCGCTTTATGCAAGCATTTCCGCGATCCGTTCTCTTTCGCAAGGGGATATCGTCATTACTGATCTTGAACCCGTGGGAGATTTGGCGAATCAGAAGGAATTTACCGTTAAGGTAACCATGAAAAATCAGGGGCTTGCGGCAGTATCTCCAAAGCGAATCGCCGTATTTGTTGATGGTGTGTTGCTCTCTACTTCAGATCTCGATCCTTTCAAATATACTTTACTTCCTGGGGACACAAAAGTAAGCGATGTTATTTTTCCAAAAGTTCTTGCCGATCGCATACTTGGCAAATCGCAATTCTTGTTTTACATAGATGAGATCAATGACAGCAATCCGGAGAATAATTGGAAAGATACGACGCTGACGTTTGCCGCAGCTGTCGATCAGTCGCCTGCGATGCCGTTATACGCAGTGATACATAAGTATGATTTTCGCGGATTTCCTGCACTCAATGTACGATGGCAAAAACGGGAAGATGTGAATCGAAAGAATTATGATGTGCTGTATCGAAAGCCCGGAGAAAGCCAATGGAAAAGATTGGGAATCCCTTTCGAGAGCGGGTGGAACGGTGCGTTTATTGGTTTTTCCAAAGAGCTGACTGAAGGAGTAACATATGAATTTACTCTCGCTACGTTGCATACAAATTCTGACGCAATGACATATTTTTCAGATCCCACGACTATTGCCATGAGCGCGGATCCCAAAAAAGATGTGGGTATTGTTGAGGCATCCATCACAAATGGCGCGCGACCTCTCGGAGGCGCGAATGTATGGGGATATAGCCTCTCAGGTACATCAGATGAAAAGGGGATTTTGGAATTCAAGAATGCGCAGCATGGGATCAATGCGGCATGGGTTGATGTACCGTATTATGAAAAACTTGCAACATCATTTGCAATAAAGCCGAATGAGCGCATTAAAGATGTACGCATGTTTACTCGCGTGAAACCTGACTTCGAACCGCCAATACTTGATCGTACTGAAATTTTATGGCCAATCAAAGGGCCGATCGTAAAAAACCAAAACAAATGGACCGCATTTGCAACAGGAGTTGATAATGTGTATTTCGACCATGTTGATTTTTGGTATTGGGATCCTGCAGAAAAAACATGGGTGTTCTTGCAGTCGGGCAAAGCCGCCTCGAATCAAGCAATATTTGAATGGGATATTCCGAAAGAATTGATCGGCACTGGATACAAACTCAAGGCAATCGCGTACGATTATGTCGGTAATGCGTCTGTCCCCAAAGAGTGGGGGCCGTTTGAAATCGTTGACGGAAGCGCAGCCGCTGCCGCAGTGAGCGTGGAGGGTCTAGTGCAAAACGTCTGGAATTTGGGCGAGAAAAAGACAATGAAATGGGAAATAAAATCCGCGAGTCCATTATTTGAGATCTCGTCCGTGCGCCTCAAAACAGATACGACCACATTGACGATCAAAGGGAGTTCAGCGGCAGATTTGAGATCGCTCGAGTACACCATTCCTGCCAATGCATATTATGAATCCGATTCAGCGACTGTACAAGTATATTATTGCGACAAGGTATACACATGCGGTTCTGCAGAATCAGCACCATTCCGTATTGTTGATCCGTCGCCGGATCGGCCTTCGCCGTGGCACAAAGAGAAAAAATCGAACCTTGTCGTATCAAAATATCCGCTTGAGCGATATATGAGTGCGGTATTTCAGAATTCAGACGGATCGAAAGAAGTTATCTATCGGGAATTTGATAGTACTACGGCATCATCTGACGGGAATCAATTCCGCCGCCTCGTGTACCGCAAAATAGCAGGAGGTGTGTGGCAAGATCCGGTTGTCCTTGTTGAGCATCGATTTAAACAAAATGAAACAGACGACATATATTTTTTTGAAGTGAATGCCATAAAAGCCCAAGACAGCAGTATTCATATTGTATTCCAGCGGTATGTGGGAGGTCCATCTGCAAAAACGGATGAAACAGAGATATTTTATTTGCATCTCAAAGACGGAGTTCTGCAAAAGCGGGAGCAGATTTCTTTTGACACTACTGTTTCTCAAGCGGCAAGCATCGCAGTGAATGCGTCTGGCGATGTTTCTGTCGTGTGGATGGAAGGATTTTCTTTTACCACATGGAAAGGCACGTACACGCTGAAATATAGAGAGTTTGCCGGCGGCCGATGGTCTGATGTGTTGCGCCTTACGAACGAAGACAGCAGGTCCCCACTTGTTGTCTATGATAATGGTTCAGTAGTTGTCACATATGTTGAGAATGAGCAATTTTTTGTGCAGGTGAGACGAGACGGCCAATGGTGGGTGCCCACACCAATTGTTCCGCGAACTATTACAAAAAAGGAACTTGACGCTGTGAGTAAGTTTAGCGAGGTGCGAGATGCAGTAGTCCAGCAAGATCCCAATGACCCTGCTCTTTATCACTGGCTTCCTTCGATAAAGAAAAAATCAGACCTTGAGGCAATTTTGAAAAACAAGCAATTTGAAGCTCAAGATACTGTCCTGTATTTGTGGCTCATCAATCAGTACGCACGCGGCGCGTATGCTCCGCAGATTTTTGTGAATGGAAATGACGAATACGATTTGTTTTTTAGAAAGGGAGGGGAGAAGAGAAATTGGCGGTACGATATCAGTTATCTGAAATTTGGATTAACTGATGTGAAAAAAGGCGAGGGACGCCTTCTTGCGTATCGTTCCATTATGGATGCGCCTCCGCTTGATGACGGGAGGGGGTATCATGTTGCGCGTACAAAAGACGGTATATATCACATCGCGTATTCAAGAATGTGGTGGGTTGCAGGAGAGTCTCGGAGCAGTATGTTTTATGTACTTTTTGACGGCACCAATCTTTTGCATCGTGCGCAGATAGCGTCGCCGTTTCGATATGTTGACGACCAGACTCCTCAGATTTTTGAAAATGATAATATTGTGACTGTGTATTTTGTTGGACTAGACATGATCAATACCGCGGATTTTACAAAACTTATACAATATCGCCTTACGCCTTTTGCGCCGGTGATCTCAAGCACGGTAAAAGGATTTCCTGTTGAACTTGAATGGGATGTGCAAGGAGGAAATCTTTCATCGTATTCTGTGTTGATCGGGAACACTTTGGATGATCTCATCGAAAAAGCAACCGGATTGTCAGAATCCAAATTTACCATGGAAGGATTAGCTCCGGATACTGAGTATTTCTGGCAAGTGATCGGCAGGGAAGGCGATACGACCGTGTATGGCGGCCCATGGAGGTTTACGACCGGTCCGCCGGAATCGAACCTAAAAATTTCTGTGGAAGGTAAGGGGTATGAGAATAAAGCCATTATTTCCTTTGGAGATGTCGAAGCGGAAAAGACAAAAGATCTGAACATTATTCTTGCGAATTCAGGAAATGGGGATTTGGCGCTCAGCTCACTTCTTCTGGAGGGATCTGATGCCATTCAAATCACGCAAAAACCCCAAGAAACCGTGAAACCGAATGAGACTACTTTGCTTGGCCTGCGTTTCACCGCCCCCAAGGTGCACGGCGACTCTTCCGCAACCCTTTCCTTCACCACCAATGATCCTGACAGACAGCGTGTCGAATTGAACATACGCGCTACCTCAAAGAGGCCCCAGCTCGTACTCAAGGAGAGGGGCAGCATTGTGAATAGAAATACGTTCGATCTCGGATTCGTCCCAACTGGTTCTACCAAAGATCTTACACTTACTCTCACTAACTCGGGCAATGCCGACCTTACGTTCGATCAACAATCTACTCTCGACGTGTTCAATGGCTTTTCCTTAACGGCTAAGCCCATTGAGCCATTGAAACCCGGCGCTTCAGCAGATATCACCGTGAGGTTTACCAGCCCCAAAGATATGGAACCAAAGTCCCAAACCTATGAATGGAAGACAAATGATCCTGATATGCCTGTCCTTTCGTTGACATTCAAAGCAACTGCCCAACGATCGCAACTCAGCGTTTCCCAGACTACCCTTGACATGGGTCCTGTGTCTGTGGGAAATAGTAAAGAAGCAATCCTGACCATCACGAACACCGGAAACAGCGATCTTCTCCTTTCAAATCTTGTCTTGGATGGTTCGAATAGTTTTGCCACTACAACACCGATCACCTCAACCTTGCAAGGAGGAAAATCTACCTCTCTTGGCTTGCGTTTCACTGCCCCTTCACAAAAAGGCGAAAAGACTGCGACTCTTTCTTTCGTGACAAATGATCCTGACAAGAAAGATTTCACGCTCACACTCACTGCGCTGAGCACAAGATCAGAGCTTGCCCTTACGCATGCCGGCACAAACCTTTTAAGCGAGGACACGCTTTTCTTAGGCAATCTTACGCCCGATCAAAAACTCGACCTTGCGTTTACGATCGCAAATACCGGCAATGTAGACCTTTCTCTTGCTGATGTTGCCCTTATTGGTTCAGATACCTATTCAATCACAAAAAGACCCTCTGACACAATCAAACCAGGCACATCAGATGAACTTGTCGTAACATTTGTAGGATCCAAGGCAAAAGGCAAGAAAACAGCGACTCTCTCATTCACCTCATCTGATCCTGATACCAAGAACATATCTTTGAATTTTGAGGCGACAGTTATCAGATCCGAACTCGCTCTTGCCTATGACGGCAAAACTGCAAACACAAACGACATCATTGATCTTGGCAGTATTGCCACAGGAAGCACAAAAGATATTACCCTTACCCTCACAAACACCGGCAACAGCGATCTCTCCTTTGGCTCCTTTTCTCTTGAAGGATCCACTGAGTTTACAGTAGCGCAACAACAACTCGCATCCCTTGCGCCTGCTTCCTCGGTCACAATTCCTGTGAAACTCACAGCCCACGCAAAAGGAGAAAACACTGCAAAGATTACACTTGCCACAAACGATCCGGACGGACATTTTGTGCTCACGCTCAAGGCACAAGTGACAGTGGCCATAGGAACAGGCACCGGGCTCATAGGAGAATACTATTCTGACAAAAAGCTCACCTCTCGCGTGTTGACCCGTACTGATGCGCGCATCAACTTCAATTGGAACACAGGGAGTCCTGACGCACAAGTGCCCCCAGATCAATTCTCTGTCCGATGGTCCGGGTTTGTAGAACCCCAATACTCAGGGCAATACATCTTTTCTACAAACACTGATGATGGCGCTCGATTGTGGGTGGATGGCCAAAAACTCGTAGATCAATGGAATGATCACCAAGTACAGGAGCACAAAGGCACGCTCACGCTCGAAGCAGGCAAGAAGTATCCTGTAGTGTTTGAATATTATGACAGTACTGGCGCAGCAGTAGCCCAGCTTGTCTGGGAAACTCCGTATGGCAAGAAAGGATTGATCCCAACCTCACAATTGTATCCTCAACGCGTGCAACAAGATAAAGAGGGGACAGGACTCAAAGGCGAGTACTACGCAAATGCGAATTATACCCAGCATGTATTGACGCGCATTGACCCATCTGTGAATTTCATCTGGGGGAACGCAAGCCCAGATCCAAAACTTTCCTCTGACTATTTCGCCTCTCGATGGAGAGGGAAAATCCGCATCCCGGAAGGCGGAACATATACCTTTTCCACCCTTGCGGATGACGGTGTCCGTCTTTGGGTAGACGGGAAACTTTTGATCAATGATTGGATGTATGCGCATCCGCCGCAACGTTTTTCTGGCGATCTTACCCTCGAAGGCGGACGCTCCTATGACATCCAGCTTGATTACTATGAAGCATATGCAGGCGCGCAAGTGCAATTGTTCTGGAGTGGCCCCGCCACACAGGCGCAAGAAGAGCTGATACCGCAGACAGCGCTGATTCCGGCGATGTAAG
>JACQSA010000016.1 GCA_016206145.1 Candidatus Uhrbacteria bacterium | reverse complement strand
GTATATATGCAAGTATATTCAATTGAATTAGATAAACTGCCTCAGAATATTCAAGATGCGATTTTAAGCGAAGAATATTTTGAATTTTCATTTTTTTTGCATGAGAAGTACGATTTGACTGACGATCAAGACAAAGGTCTCATCTCATTGATTGCTGAACTTTTTGAAAAAGAAGTGTTGCCTCAAAATTTTGTTAGTGAGGCACAAACACGCATTGGGATTTCGGCTGATATTGCTAAAAAGATTGAGAAGGAGGTCTTTACTAATATTATTCTTCTATTTCCCGAGTACTTTGGAGATCAGCAAGTTTATTTTAAGAGTATCGGGGGAACGCAGGAAGATATCAACACGA
Organism: Candidatus Uhrbacteria bacterium; assembly: GCA_016206145.1. Classification (GTDB taxonomy): domain Bacteria; phylum Patescibacteriota; class Patescibacteriia; order JACQRZ01; family JACQRZ01; genus JACQSA01. The sequence goes on along the minus strand of JACQSA010000016.1, from coordinate 10,327 downwards.
GTAAGGTGTTGCAGTATGTAATTCGCACTCTTACAGAGCAAGCGCAAAAAAAGATTACTGGCTCAGAGAAAGTTGATTATCAGAAGCAAGCAGCAGAAGTAAAGAAATTATTTCGGGAAGAATTGATTGACTATTTGTATCCGCCTGATGATGAGTATAAGATAGCTTTGAACGGATTGATTTTTGATCTTCTTGCACAAAAAGAGAATTACATCGTAGATCTTGTTACCGCAATACTTGAAAATGTGCAGACTATTGGTGAGGAAAAAATCCAGAGAGATGGGGTTGGATATCCACCTATTGTGAGCGAGTGGTTGCGAGACCTTCACGCATTCAGCTCGCCCGACGATGTTACAACTCTTTCGATTGCGAAATATATTACGCAAAATCAAAACGTGAAGAAACTTTCTGATCGCGATCATGAAGTATTGCGTCGTTTGTTTCACACGTATTACACTTTAAAGAATTTTCCCGATAGTCTTGCAAAGGTTCCTCAAGAACAGTGGATGATCATTCCGTATCGCGTGGAAGATATTCCCGGAGGTGTTTTTACGCCCGACTACTCAGCGCTTGAAGGGATGGAGGAGAAAGAGTCGCAAACCCCATTGGCGAATACTAGCGAGAAAACTGTCGCAGTGATGACTACGCCTCAGATTAACGTGTCATTCCCGCGTAGGCGGGAATCCAGTAAATTGGATGATTCTGTCTTAAAGCTGGATCCCCGCCTTCGCGGGGATGACAATTCGAAGGTAGAAACTATTACGCCCCCTCCTGCTACGTCTGCTTCGCTTCTAGCACAATCCGTTGTCCCGCCACCATCAGTATCCTCTCCCGCTCCTGCACTTTTAGACATACCCGAACAGCACGTCGTAGAACCTCTTCCCTCAATGCCCCGTGCTCAAGCACGAGAACCTGCCTCATCAGATATTACATCCCTTACAACTGGGATCCCCGCCTTCGCGGGGATGACAATTAACCAAGTGCCCTCTATGGATTACAATGCGCAAGCTCAAGAGATTATTAAAAAAAGTGGGATTTCTCTTTCGGATGAAACTTTGCATGGCCGTTTACAAACGATTCTGGTAACGCGTCTTCGCAATGTACGCAACGATACGCAGACAAAGTTACGATTGATGGATCCTGCGAGCGAGGGTGGAGTGGGGTTGAGTGAGGCTCAGACAGAGAACATACTTAAACTTTTAGCTCCTGGCGTACAGGTTTTAGAGCAAAAATCAGAAGAGAAAACAGTGTCAGGTCCCATTTCTCAAGAGGACTCAAAAAAAGAAGCGGATACAAAGAATAAAATAAAGAATACTGAAGAAAACAAGAATCAAAAATCAGGACAGTTGAACGCAGGATCCTTCGTTAGCGCTCAGGACGACAAACAAACCTTGTCTCACAATAGTGCATCAGACATTCGAGAGCAGAAACCTACTATTACGCCGCTTCCCACATCATTGGCAATTCAAGACGTGGATGGTGTGCCAACGATTGTAGAGAAGGGCGCAGAAGATGAACAGTTAGAAAAAAAACAAGAATTAAAGCAACCGGAAAAACTATTGAAAGTTGCACCCACGGATACTGCCAAGACAATTGGGATTCCAGTTCCTACGCTTACCTCACCTGCCATGCAAGGCAAAGACGTAAAAAAAATTCCCATAAAGATGGGGCCTGCAAGCGTCGGCGGCAAAGTCTCAATGTCTGATGTGCGAACACCGCCCCGCTTAATGGATATTGTTGAGGAGCTTCGATTTATGACCCTGAAAGATTTTCGACGATTATCGCCAAAACCCGAAGAGGCGACTCAAAAAATCCTAAAAAAAATTCAGCTTTTGGAAAAAGAATCATACACGCGCAAGATGGCTGGCATACAAGCATGGAAGGAAAATGAGATCGCAAAATTGTATCTGCAGATCGGACAAGAGAGTTTTGGCAAAGGGCAAAGCATTGGCGCGGTTGTAGATCAAAGAAAAGCCGCGAATCAGGAATATCTTACGAGCGAAGAATTTGATGCGCTTTTGGATTTTAATGAAGAACTTCGCTGATAACAAAAACCCCTTATGAGGTTTTGGTTAGATCTCAACTAAATGCGAGAATCGGAATTATTACCACTTATTGTGATATACTAACCTAATTGGTATGTCAAAAACTATTAGTCTCTGAATTTAAAAAGCAAAAAGCCCCCTTTCGGGAGCTCTTCGGAGGACGGATGGTATCCGATCAAAGCAAACTTGTCATTTGATTATTATTATATCATTTCACAATTTTTTGTCAATAGTAGCATGTGCTAAGGGTAAAGCAATAAGGTGGACCGAGGGGGAGTCGAACCCCTAGAGCAAAATGACAAGTTTACTCCCGGACCCAGCCGGACTCGGCCCTCGTCCACAAGCATCAATTATATCACATCCATGGAACAGATTACAGTCCCACAATTCATAGAAAATGAAGACAAAATCCTCGGGCCATTAACCGTGCGGCAATTTGGTATTTTATTTGTCGGAGGAGTCCTTATATTTATTGTATTCAAGCTCCTCGATTTTACGCTTTTTGTGTTTGCCGCTATTATTATCGTAGCTACTGCCGGTACGCTTGCGTTCTATAAAGTAAACGGCAGGCCTGTTCATTTTTTCATCGTCAATATCGGCCAGACCATGCAACGCCCGAGTTTGAGGGTATGGAAAAGGAATGTTGATCGCGCTTCTGTCCGCGCAATCAGAGCGCAAGAGGCAGAGCGACTTAAATTTTTTCAAGCCGGAGAAAAAGAAAAAATCGCCGGCAATGTCCCGAAGAAACATTATGTCAGTGAACAGCGGCTTTCAGAAATTGCGCTTTTGGTAGATACGGGCGGTGCATATCATCCTGACAGCGATGATAAGACTGAGTTATTCTAAAAAACAAAAGAACCCCCTAACAAGAAGGGAGCTCTACGGAGAACGGATGGTATCCGATCGAAGCAGACTTATCATTCAAACGTTGCTACATCATACGAATAGTAATTATAGCAAGAAAATGTTAGAATGAGTATCAAGAACTTTGGATTACGAAACACTCTCTACAGTCATTCCGACCCCGTTCGGCTCACGGTGTTGTTCGCTGTAGCGCAGGCTAGAAGGGAGTGGAGGAATCTATGTGGCTGTTAAGAAAGACGTAGATCCCTCGATTTCGCTACGCTTTGCTCGGGATGACATTTTAGTGGTTTCCGTAATTCAAAGTAAGAAGTAAAGAGAAAATGCCAAATAAAAAGAAAAAAACACAAGAAGCAGTAGTCCGCGCAGGTAAGGGCACCCCTTCTACTCAGAAGTACGTTCCGATGCGTGAGATCCATAACGATACTATTGTGATGCGCGATGGGACGTTGCGCGCAGTGCTTTTAGTTTCCTCAATCAACTTTTTTTTGAAATCCGAGGACGAGCAAAAAGGAATTATCCAGGGGTATATGCAATTTCTCAATGCATTTGATTTTCCCATGCAGATCGTGATCCAATCCCGCAAGTTTGATCCTTCCAAATATCTTTCGCAGCTTGAAAAGCTTGAAGCTGCCCAAACCAATGACCTTTTAAAACTCCAAATGACAGACTATCGCCAGTTTGTCCATGAGCTTGTACAATTGGGAAACATTATGGATAAAAAGTTTTTTTTGGTAGTGCCGTATGATCCTGTCGGGGACACAAAGAAAGGTTTTTTCAAAAAAGTCGGTTCCCTTTTTTCTGCGCCCGCGGATATTTCTTTGAAACGCGAACAATTCATGGAACGCAAGCATGCGCTTGATCAGAGAATCGATAATGTCATGGGGTCATTGCAAGGATTGAGCCTGAATGCCCAACGGCTCGATACCCAGAGCCTTATTGAGGTTTTTTATAATATGTATAATCCTGATACGTCTCCGCAAGAAAAGCTAGTGGGTCTGAATAAACTGCAAGTGGAAGAAACAATGGCATAAGATCCTATGGCATTCAAACCCCAAAGAAAACAGGCAAAAACAGCGCCAAAGAAGATTACGGCATCACAGCGGAAAACGCTTGAGGAGAAAAAGTCTCTCGAGCTCGAGAAGGAAATTCTCGAAGAGGAGCTCATATATCGCAAAGGACAGCTTACGCTGAAAGATTTAATCGCTCCGGCTGCGTTTGAGGTTGAGTCTAGCTATATCCGCATCGGCTCAAAATTTGCCCGCACGCTTTTTGTTCTCGGCTACCCTCGCTACATCTATGTGGGATGGTTTGCGCCGATTATCAATTACAGCGCATCATTTGACATTGGAATCTTTTTTGCCCCCATGCAAACGCAGATGGTCCTTAAGCAATTGCGGGATAAAGTGGGCCGTGTGGAGGCAGAAATTTCTTCCGGTGAAGAGCATGGAAAGCCGCGCGATCCTGCTGCGCAGACTGCACTGCAGGACATGGAAAAACTTCGAGACGATCTTACGCAAGGGATAGAGCATTTTTTTTCTTTAGGTTTGTATGTGACCTTGTATGCAAATTCCGTAGAAGAGCTCGATAAATTGACCGAGGATATAGAAGCGATTTTTGGCACGAAATTGGTATACACGAAGCGCGTGTTTTATCAGGCGGAACAAGGATTTAATTCTACTCTTCCTTTGGGACAAGATGAGCTTGAGATCGGGTTTAATATGAATACGTCCCCTGCAGCAGCTTCGTTTCCGTTTATCTCTTCAGATCTCACGAGCGAAACAGGAATTTTATACGGCATCAATCGGCATAATAATAGCTTAATCCTCTTTGATCGGTTTTCTTTGCAAAACGCAAATGAGGTTGTGTTCGCAACGAGCGGAGCGGGAAAATCTTTCGCGATCAAACTTGAGGTCCTCCGTTCGATGATGATGGGCACGGATGTGATTGTAATAGACCCCGAAAAAGAATATCAGCATCTTTGTGAAGCAGTGGGGGGCACCTACATAAACATTTCTCTTTCTTCCACGAGCCGTATCAATCCTTTTGACCTTCCGCGGCCGATAGGTGAGCAAGTGTCCACGGCAGACATTATCCGTAGCGCCGTCATTACGCTCAAAGGCCTTATGCGTTTGATGCTTGGAGCCCTTACCCCGGAGGAAGATTCCATCATTGATCGTGCGCTTTTGGAAAGCTATGCAAAAAAAGATATTACGCCGCAAACCGACCTCAAGACCGCTGAAGCGCCTACCATGCGTGATTTGCAGGACGTGTTGGAGGGTATGGTGGGTGCTACATCTCTTGTGGAAAAGATTAGAAAATATACCGAAGGCACGTTTTCAGGGCTCCTCAATCATCCCACGAATGTCGAGATGCGTAACCAACTGGTGGTATTTTCCGTGCGCGACTTGGAGGATGAACTTCGCCCTATGGCAATCTATACGATCGTGAATTACATTTGGAATGTGGTGCGGTCTCAAGTGAAGAAACGTATTCTTGTAATTGATGAAGCATGGTGGCTTATGCAGCATGAAGACTCGGCTCGATTTGTGTTTGCGCTTGCAAAACGATGCCGCAAATATTATTTGGGACTTACTACGATCACACAAGACGTAAATGATTTTCTTAACTCTGAATATGGCAAAGCGATCTTGACCAATTCCTCAATTCAATTACTCTTAAAGCAGTCGCCCGCCGCGATTGACCTTGTGCAAAAAACGTTTATGCTTACGGAGGGCGAAAAGTATCTGCTTTTGGAAAGCGCGCCCGGTGAAGGGATTTTCTTTGCTGGTCAAAAACATGTCGCGATCAAAGTCGTTGCATCGTATTCAGAGGATCAACTGATCACCACAGATCCGCGCCAGCTTCTTGAAATAGAAGCGGCAAAAAAAGAATTTGCCGCCGAACAAGAAAAATCCTCATCCGCTAATGATATTACTTTATGACACTGCGAATTAAAATTATTCTCGTTATCTTTGTAACGGTTATCACCGCTGTGCTCATAGGAGTCGGCATTTCTCTTTTTACTTTCTATAAAAAAGGAAAAGAACCTGTTTCCGCCCCGACACCGATCGTCAATCAAGTATTCGAGCCAGTCGGCCAGCCGCCTGTTGAAAAACCTGAAGTGAAACCCGTATCGCCTCCTCCGCCAAAAGAAGTTTCCGAGGAAGACAAAGCACGCGGCGCAATTACCGGTATCGTACTTCCCTTTGTGGAGACATTGGGCAGTTATTCAAATCAAGGCAGTTTTGAAAATTTGAGCAATCTTTTGCCCTTTATGACTCCATCTATGAAGTCATGGGCGCAGACTCAAATCGATGACTCCCGCTCAAAACCCATTCCGGAGATATATAAAGGAGTGAGCACACGCACAATGAATCATACCATATCGAAAGTTGACCTTTCCGAGGGTGTCAGTGAAGTGATGGTAGAAACCCAACGGAAAGAGCAGGTAGGCACAAGCACGAATTTTCGAACATTCAACCAAAATATTCTCGTACGCCTCAAAACACATAATGATGTATGGCTTGTTGACGGAGCGTTCTGGCAATAAGCGGAATCCAGCCGTTCATTATGCGCACGATCGCGCAAAAAATGAAAGCGGCCGTCCTTGATATTTTTTATCCGCGGCTTTGCATCGCATGCGGTTCGTATGGAGCATGGGTATGTGAGCCATGCGCGCAAAAGTTGCCCGCGTGTTCTTTCGGCGTCGCCTCGCGGCAGGCGCAAGGAATACCATGTCATGCGGTGTACTCGTATGATAGTAACATGGTGCGTACGATTGTTCACGCCCTCAAATACGAAGGCGTAAAAGAGCTCGCAACTTTTATGTCTTGTGCCATGAGCCGCTGGTGGAGGAAGAATTCGGTACTGAATGTGCTGCCTTTAGACAGGAGTATTCTTATCCCGATTCCTTTGCATATAAAAAAACTTCGTGAACGCGGATGGAATCAAGCGGAATTGATCGCGCATGAACTTGGCTCGCAACTCGGCGTTTCTGTGGAATCAGGGGCTCTTATACGCACAAAAAATACGCAGCCGCAAAGTTCTCTTTCTCGACAAGAGCGCATTTTGAATATGAAAGATGCGTTTTTATGTGTTCCCACAGCCTCCATGGAAGGAAAAATAATCATACTCATCGATGACGTTGCTACAACCGGCGCAACTCTCAATCAAGCTGCCAGTGCGCTTCGCATGCGTGGGGGTACTGACATCCGCGGCTTTGTGTGCGCGCGAGGAGATCAGGCGTAAATACCTTTGAGAATTTCTCGGACTACGAGTCTGTCATCCCAAGGAATTTTTTCATGCGCAAAGACTTGCCATTGTTCTGCCCCTTTTCCAAGAATACACACTGTAGTATCGTGGCGTGCAAGTGTTATGGCTTTTTGTATTGCCTCTCTTCGGTCAAGGATCGTATAAAGCGTGTGATCGCTGATATTTTTTTGCTTGATACCCGCGAGTACTTCATTCGCAATTTTTGCAGGATCTTCTGAATAGGGGTCATCATTTGTAATAATAATAATGTCAGAATAACGATCCAGGAGATCTCCCATCGGCGCTCGCGTGCTTGAGTCTCGCTCTCCGCATGCTCCGAATACAGTAATAATCTGCCCTGCCTTTGGCTTTGGGAGTGCTTCAAAAAAGGTGTACAGCGAGAGAGGGGAGTGTGCATAGTCTATGATTATCTTAAATGATTGGCCCGCTTCAATATATTCGCATCTGCCGGGAATTGTTTTTAGCGTGTGAAGCGCCTCAAAAATCGCATGTGGAGAAATATCGAGCGCAAGGGAAGCTGTTATTGCAGCTATGATATTGATTTTTTGAAACCCATCCATCAGAGGAATGTTTTTTTTTGCAAGTGCGTGCGCCACAGGGCCGTCCGACGTGAAAAAGATTTTTTGTTTTGGAACTGCACGAAATTTTCTTGTTGCTGTATCCTCGGCATTGAGAATGAGGGTCGTGTGATGTGGAGTGACAATGCGCGTATGGATCGATTGGTATTCTTGCGCGCTTGTATGATACTCAAGATGGTCAGGAGTAAGATTGGTCAGGAGGACGATCGAGAATGGAATGCCCCATACTCGATATTGGTCTATCGCATGAGAAGAGACCTCGATAATCACATGAGTGCATCCTTTTGCGAGAACTTTTTTTAAAAAAGCATTGAGAAAAAAAACATCGGGCGATGTCATTTTCAGCAAATTGGGATTTTCCTCTCCACGTATTTTGAGTGCCGCAGTTGAAAGAAGAGCATTTGGTATGCTTGCGCTATCAAGAATATGACTCAAGATATATGCCGTACTTGTTTTTCCTTTTGTTCCGGCAATGCCGATGACAGTCAGTTTTTTTGCAGGAAAGCTGTTGAGCGTAGCCGCAAGCACTGCTCGTGGGTAATGCCAGAGAAGGTTGATGATTTTTTGAGAGAGAATTTTTTTAAAAAATGTTTTCATGGCCTATTTTAGGTGGTGGACCTGACGGGGTTTGAACCCGTTTCGTTGGGTGCTAACGCCAACATGTTACCTCATACACTACAGGCCCAGGTCCACCAAGAGTATATTATAAATCAAAAAGAACTCTGTTGAAAGAGTTCTTTTTGTAGCACCCAACTAATGACCCATTGTATATGAGTCATATCGGCGTTTCTGTACATTATAATATAACGATACATCTTTTATGTCAAGAGTGACGTCTCAAATTGCCGTCTCAAATGCGGTTTCACCGACCTAGTTAAATGATTTGACACGGAGCGTATTGTCTATGTTACTGAACAATTCGTGTATTTTACATACTGCCTCTACTGCTCGCTCGGCAACGGGTTTGATGCGCATGAGTGCTTGTTCTTCTGTTGCGCCGGGGCCGATGATGCCAAACCCTATAGGTTTATCATATTTCAGTTGCAGGTCCATCAAAGCTGTGTGTACCACATGCCCCATCACTTCTCCATGCAATGTTTCACCTTTTTCAATGTATCCTAAAACAACTAGCGCATCGAGAAGGGGCTCGCTAAGAAGATGTGTTGCCACCAGTGGAATTTCATACGCCCCGGGAACTCGGATGATTGATGCGAGCCTCCCCCCTAATTCCTCGATCTTTTTTGAGGCCTCCGCTATCATTTGGTCTGCAATACGGGGATGAAACTCTGTTGCAAGCAACGCGATCCGTGTCTTTTTTTTTATTTGCATATCCTGTGAGAGATCTGACGGTGAATATGTTTTGCGATCATATCTGCTTCGACATTCAGCGCATCTCCGATTTTATTATATTGAAATGTCGTATGATGGTAGGTAAATGGGGTAAGAAACACAGTGACAGAATTTTTTTTCATAGAGCCTATGGTGAGACTTACTCCATCAAGAGCTATTGAACCCTTTAGCGCCATATAAGGCAAGAAGGGTTTTGGAATTGCGCACGTTATTGCATATTGGTTTTTTGTTTTTTGAATCCTTGTGATTTTTGCGATTCCATCAATATGGCCTAGGACGAAATGTCCTGAAAGTTCATTTCCTACTTTTAATGATGGTTCGATATTTACTTTCCCCCAATCTTTCCAATGAGAAATGGTTGTTACTTGAAGGGTGTGCGGCATATATTCCACAAAGAATTGTGTTCCTTTTTTTGACATTATCGTTGAACACACTCCGGAGATGTTGACGCTTTCCCCGACTTTCCATCTTTTTTTCAAATGCGGGTTGACAGTGTATATTTTTTTTTCACCCTTTTCGGAAACGGGATGTACGGTTCCGATGCTTTGAATGATTCCCGTGAACATTATTTTTTTATTGAGAAATATTTTTTTGCTTCTGTGAGATCCTGCAGTATTGCCTTTTGAAGCTCTGTGTGAGATGCAAATTTTTTGTTGCAGCGAAGGAATTTTTCACATGTTACCTCTACTCTTGTGTCATAAAGATCAAGTTCTTTTCTTCCGAGAATATGAACTTCAAATTTTGGAGGGACAGACTCATCGAGAGTATAGGGTATCCCATAAAATATTATACTTGGAAGATTTTTTTCACCTTCTTTAATCGTGCTGTATCCGAGATAGACGCCATGGGAAAGATCAGACTGAGGATCGATTGCGAGATTTGCAGTAGGGTAGCCCAATGATCCTGCTTTTTGGAAGCCATGGATTACTATGCCGGCAAGAGTATAAGGTAAGGTAATCATCACTTTCCTCATTCAATTTACACATTCGGAGAGGGGGGGATTCCCTTTCGCTCCGACTCAAGGTCCTGGGCGCTACACGTATTCGCGCCCTTCGAATCCCTGTGATCCTGCCTTTGGCAGAATCACACTCTCCTCATTCAATTTATACATTCGGAGAGGGGGGGATTCGAACCCCCGATGCGGTTTTAAGGCCACATAACACATTAGCAGTGTGCCGCTTTCGACCACTCAGCCACCTCTCCAATAATAACCACTAG
>JACQSA010000008.1 GCA_016206145.1 Candidatus Uhrbacteria bacterium | reverse complement strand
TTCGAGTCCGCTCCGGTCCACCAAAAAAAGAGCAATAGCCAATAGGCTCTTACAACATAAAAACATATGTATCAAAATTATACAGCTATATATAAAAAAAACCGCGGTTGGTATCTTGGATGGATTGAAGAAGTTCCTGGAGTCAATACCCAAGGCAAAACCTTAAAAGAAGTTCGAGAAAACCTTAACGAAGCTCTTTCTCTTATTCTTGAAGTGAATAAGGAGCTGCTTCGTAAAGCAATACCGGGAAAAACTATTAGAGAGACTGTTACAATTCAAAGAAGGCCTAATGAAACGGAAAGAGCTTATTCGATATCTTAAAGATCAGGGATGTACGTTAGTAAGAGAAGGAGCAAAACATTCAATTTTTATTAATCAGATTCTTTTACGAAGCTCGTCAGTGCCCCGACATACGGAAATTAATGACTTCCTTGTTCGTAAAATATGTAAAGATCTCGGCATTAAAGACAAAACATAACAATTAGAAAATCACGTATGCTCGACAAAAAACTTCTTTCACAAAACATTATCCAACTCCTCGGATTACAGAGCCTGCCGGAAGATCGCCAAGTTGCGATTGTTACAAAAATGGTAGAACTCGTCGAGAAACGCATCCTCGTCCGTATCCTTGATGCGATCAAAGAGAGTGAAAAAGACGAAGCGAACCGTATTTTCACCTCGGGAACAGATGATGAAAAAGCATCGTTTATCCAATCACATGCAAATCTTACACAACTCATCGAGGAAGAGGTTGTAAAAATAAAACAAGAACTTCTCGACGAAGCAGCAAAAGTAACTGCATAGATTTTTTTATATGGCAAAAAAAGGGGGTGACCCAACACGAGGTGGGGATCCAACAACCAAATCGGTGGCGGCAAACATAAAAAAGCCTGATGCTGCCAAGAAGGGAACCGGCGGAGAGGATAAACGTACATATGCCATTGCTGTCGCCCTCGAGGCGGCGCTACTTACTGCTCGAAAAGCAGATGCTGCTGCAAAAAAAACGGGTCAGGATTTTCTGGTGCGAGGGAATATCGGATCAATTATTGGAACACTTCGAAAAGAATACGGAGAAGATGCTGTCAATGAATTGATGCAAGGATTGGAACAAGCCGGAATCAAAAACAGAAAAGCCTCAGAAAAAATCGCATCACCCACAGTGCTTCCACCGCCGGAAAGGAAGCCGATTTCAGATACTCCTGAGCCTTTGAGTGATGGAGTACAAGCAGGACACGAAACAGAAGATGGAAAAGTAGAACTTATTATTTTAACAGAAAAAGTAAAAAGGTCTGATCCAAATGATCCTAGCAAGGGAACCGTGGAAATTGAGGCGAAGACAGCAGATGGTAAGGTAATACGAAGATCATTGAAGCTCAACGAGCTTGGAATAAAAAAGCCGGAAATCAGAACTGCAAACGATGGGTATCTGCTCATGCTTGCACGAAAAAAGCTGGATGATGAACTCGGCGGGGTCGAGTTTATGGTTTCTTCCCTAGCTACACCTCCACCAAAAAATGCAAGAGAAATAGTGACTCCCACTGGAAGTAGAGAAGGGACGTCCCTACAACCGGTCGACCAAAAACCCCATCCAATCCCAACGAGAGCTCTGGGCGGTCAAATACGACAAAGAGAAGGGCAACAACTCAAAGAAGGCGATAATACTGTAAAATATCTTGAGGCTCAGATCTCATTTAGTATAGGGCAACTGGAAAACAGTTATGCCATAGAAAAAAAACTAATACTACGCAAAACGTCACTCACAAAAAAAGACACGTTGTCACCTCAAGCAACTGCTGAGCTTATGCGCATTGAGGACGAACTTTTAAGATTCAACTTGGAAATACCGAAAATAAAAATTACTCTTGACCGCACGCTTTCTAGATACGGTGCCATAAAGCTCGATGAAGATGCGAGGATTGCGAGAATAAGGGAAGATATTGGTTTACTCGAAAAAAAAGATACATTGACTGAAAGTGAACAAGCAGCAAAACAATCTTTTGAAAAAGAAATCTCTCTACAGGAAACGAGGATTGCGAAAATGGAGAAGTTTACCAACGACATCGATACGCGACTGCGCGTTATGTATCCTGCATTAAATTTCCAAAGAACTTCCAGAGCGCCTGAAGTACCATCGCCTGACAAGGAAAAATTTGCACTCACTGATGCTCAAATCGAGAAGCTGCGGACAGATTACAAAACCGCGCTTGAAAGTGAGTTGGCTCTATTGAAGGATATTAATGCGACAAAGAAAAAAAAAGATGAGCTCACACATACAATAAATCAACTACCCGCAGGAAAAGAAAAAACTAAAGCGATAACAGCGCTCAAATCTATAGAAAGAGAGCTCGCGCGACTAGAAAGCGATCTTGAAAAATATGGAAAAAAAAGAAGCAGTGCGGCAGACGCACTGACCGCTGCTGGCATTTCCACAATTACATATCAAAGACGAGATGTTGTTGACGATGAAATGCCGGAGAATATACGTGCTCAAGGTATAATGAAGGATATTTCTCAAAGAAAGGCTACTATCGCAACGAAATATCACGAGATGGGCCAAACCATTCTAACGATCGATCGAGCAAAATTATCCGTCGAGCAAAAACAACATGTCGTATCTCTTTTGCGAGCCGCAAAAGAAACTTTCACGTATGTACAGTCGCCTCCCCTGAAACATGAAACCGTCTCTGATACTGTGACGTTGAACAAAATAAATAATACACTTACCCCACTACAAGATGCAATAACGAATGCGGCAATAGAAATCGAAAAACTCGCAAGACAGTATCCTCTCCTACGCACAGGGGATGCGGTTGCTCGAGGCGAAATAGAAAAAAAACCACCCGCAGGATATTTCCATAACAGGTATGCCGTGGCGAGCGAGGATATGAGTATGGGTATTTACCGTATCATTTCAGATATTTCGCAAAACCAGTTTGAATCATTGGCGCGTCTCGGCAAGGATACGACTGAATATTTTTATATTGAAAACCCAAAAGCGCAACTCTCTCATTCCCCTTGGCTCCCGCAAGGCTTGGATGCTGTCGAGCGATTTGAACTTGCAAAACTCCTGCGGCGCGATGGAGATACATTTTTAAAAAGTGACGAGAGTCTAGCTGCAATACCGAGTAGAATAAAAGACAGCGCAAAGTCTGATACGTATGCGGTATTTTTTTATACGATTGATGGCGCAAAAAACTCACTCACCATTCACTTTCCAACGATAGACACGGATGGTGCGGTAATGAGTACGCAAACATTTTTCTTTGACGACCCTAAAAATATCCAGGCTGACGATATTCGTATCGTACTAAACCGCATACCTCTCAAAACGGGAGAAAAATACAATATCGCAGCACTCCTTGATGATAAAACATTGTCCGATGTTCTTCTGAGTGCTGTCAGAGAACACTGTAAAGATACGATTGTACGAAATCTCTTTGATGTAAAACACGTTCACTATATCGGCGCCATGCATGCGCTCCCTAATGTCAGAGAACATCAGAAAATGAAAGCAGAACAAGAAGCTGCCGAAAAAGCACGGAGAGAATATGTCGAAAAACTGGCACATGCGCCCATATCATACAGAGTAGGAGATGACGGAGGTATTGAAAGGCTCATAACAGTACCGACAGGGGAAATGCACATTGATCATGTAGATACTTCTGCCTTTCCTGACGAGATTGATTCTGAGCTTATCTGTAAAACGCTAAAAGAAGAGGAAGAAAAAATACGCACGTTTTTTTATACCACCTCCCTTGGAGGGCGCGTGCCTGGAGGCTTTTTGGATGTACGCCCGCACGAAATCTCTATGGTTGTTCCCCACTACAAAAAGGCTAGTGATGGAAATGAGCGCATAACAATAACATTCAATCCGCTTTTGGATCCAGAGATTAAAGCAATCATCCCTTTCAGTGATGAACAATGGGCAGCTGTGGCGGCAGGAACGAAAAAATTGACCGACCTTTCTCAAAAACAACGCGAAAAGATTCTCGATGCGATCAGCGAAAAAGGCATCCGCGATCTTGCAAAATATGAGGCGCTCGCGCGGCTTCTTCCTGAAACTCCAAAAATACAAGCATCCGCAAAAGGAAAGGCATTTATGGATGCCGCGCTTGATACGAAAGAACCATCCATTCATTATATGGAAGAAAGGAATGCGCTCAAGCAAGAACTACAACAAGCCTCAGAGACAATACGAGAAATGGCTGCTGATCGTGAAACCCAACAAACAGTAGGAAAAAAAATATTTAAAGATATCTTGACTACGATTTCAAACTTGATGGGAAGAATTGAGGCTCTCGAAGAGAGCGCATCAAGACCGCAAGAAGTGCGCGCAATAGAAAACGCACCTACCCACGAAGAGATCGCAGGGATCCTGCAACTCATCAATAACGTCAGAGGAGAATTACAAGATAAGGCAAGACAACGCGAAGAGCGCATGCGCGCAATACGTGAACGGCTCGCAAACATAAAAGGTAACGAAAGTATCAACGAATAACAACACTCCCTATGCCCGAACAAGAATCACACGAAGAAGCGGCATTGCTAGACGAGCTTAGACGACTCGAAGCCGAAGCAGCTGCTTCGGAAAGGTCTGATGCGCAGTTTGGGACAGTACAAGCAAGACTCACCCCCTTTTCGGAACCGCCTCCTCCTGCATTCGACGCTTCACAACCGTTTGATTGGGATAACTTTGCAAATTCTATGGGACCTCAACCAGGGGCTGTTGCTGGCGAAGAAACTTTTGGTGCTCCGGGACCAGCGGTTCCTTTGCCTTCAACAGACGACGAAGCTGAAAAAGAAAGACAACGTGTTGTTCTTCGAACGCAAATTCAACAAACAGCTGATAAAATTGCTGAGTATCGTCAGGAATCAGTAGAAATTGCCAATTCCCTCTTTGAGAAGGACCTGATCAGCAATGCGGATGATAGTGAATTCATGATGGCATATAGAATAATAGACGATGCTGATTTTTATAAAGAACTAAGCCTGCCAAATCGCCTAACAGAACAGGATATCAATGGGCTTCAAGACAGTTCTATCTACTTCGCCGAACTAGAAAAAAGAAGTAAAGACGCTCTTGAGATAATAAGAGCAAAATATAAAGAACTGTTGCCTTCGAAATCTGATGCTCCGCCGAAGGCAATCGCAGGTGCTGCTGCGAGCAATGCCCAGGGGACCGCTGAACCTTTTGCTTTTGGAGCACTCGATACTGTCGGAACGCCCAGCGCGGGTAGCGCTGCAGATGACGAAACGGAAATAGAGAAACAGAGGATAACTCTTCGAACGCAAATTCAACAAACTGCTGATAAAATTGCTGCGTATCGTCAGGAGTCAATAGAGATTACTGATTCCCTCCTTAAGAAAGGTCTGCTCACGTATGATGATGATAGTGAAATCAAGAAGGCATTCGATAGAATAGCCAATATCGACCATGCTATTACACAATCCCTGCGAAATATCCACACAGAAAATAATATTGAGAGCCTTCAAAACATTTTTAACTACCTTGCCGAACAAGAAAAGGCAAGTAAAGACGCTCTAGAGATAATAAGAACAAAACATAAAGAACAGTTGCCTTCGGAATCTGATGGCGAAAAAAAAGATGCCGCAGAACTTCGAACCCTAAAAGCAGCATATGAAAAAGCAAAAAACGACTACAATCAATTTTTTGGCGCTGTTCGACTTTTTGAAAAATATATATCAAAAAAAGAGACCCTTAAAGAAAAATTGATGGCGATCAAAGAAAATTATGAAAGAGCATTTGCAGAGTACAAGACAACGCATATTGAACAAAGCATACAGACAAAACTCACAGAAATAGATAGTGAAATTAGCAGTGATGCAAAAAACAAAAACCTTTTCATAAAAATCCACGAAGGGTATAAAAAAACCGGACTTTTGAGATTGGGGGTCAGTAGCGCTTTGTTAGGAATAGGTACCTTTTTTGGCGTATCGGCAGCAACGGATGCTCGCCGTTGGATGGGTAGCACAGCCGCTGGCGTGGGCTTTTATGATATCTATCAGTGGGGAGTTGATTTGTTGCGCACGCATTTTGGCAAATTGAAAAATTTATCGAGTGAGGAGATAAAGGATATGGGTGACCTAAAAAAAGTTGCCAGCTACATTGTCGCGCTTGAAATCGACGCGGCAAACAAAGGGTTGTATTCTGTAGAGACAACGACGGCTGACGCGGAGACTATTGATGAGGATGCTCAGCTGCTGGCACGGGCAAAAAGAGGCATAGCTCTGCAAGACGACATCCGCTACGTCGAACTCCGAAAAAGATTTGATGAATTAAAGGCTGATCAACTGGAACACAAAATAGACGAAGAAATTACAGAGGAAGAAGAAAGGATTGAAGGGATAATAAAAAGCTCGCGAACCAAGGAAAAAATCTTCCGTGGTGTCATTGCCGGAACTGGTTTTGCCCTCTCTGGAACGCTTACTACGCTTCTTGGACTCGGAACGATTGCTACCGCGCTCGGTATCGGTAAAGAAATATTCGAAAAAGGAAAGGAAGCAGGAAAAGTAGGAAACCTTATCGGCGAAATATCAAAAAAAAGCCGAGAGCTCATTCAACATACAATAGATAACGCTGTTTCATTGGCTGAACAAAAGGGACTCAACGCCGGCCTTTCTCAAGACCAAATCAAAGAACTGACAGACGAAATCAGAGAACAAGCGCACACTCGCATAAATAGTCTTAGGAAGGAGACATGGGGCAATGCGATAAAAGGAATACAGGATGTAACGTCAATGAACGGTGCGAACATAACCGAAGAAGAAGCAGGAACAGTGGCACGCATAATTGAAGAAAAGCTTAGCGGATGGAACCCAGAAACAGAGCTCCAATCAACAATAGATAGCGCCATAGACGCGGCGAAAAAAGCTGCGGCTGTGACTGGCGCTCTTGCCTCTACGCCCGAAACGCCTGATCAACTCAAACAATACATGCTTGACGCTTTGCAAAAACTTCAACAAGCCCCTGATGCAAATAATGATTCTGCGTTGCAAACAGCTCTCAGCAAAATCGTTGAACAAAAAATCGCAAACAAAGAATCCGCTTCAATTATTTCAACGGCAGCAGAATACGCGAGGATTTGGAATACGCATCACGAAGAAATTAAAAATCTCGCAGACGCTATTGCGGCGAGCGAAGGGAAATTACCCGCAAATAAAAATTTTACGCTTAAAGAATTTGAAACCTTACGCAATATAGCATCATGGCATGGCACGCCTCTTGGCGATGCTGCCAATAAAGCACTCCACCTCATTGATAAACCCATACTTGATCATAGCGGCATTACACAAATCGATATTACATCAGGCGCAGCAGCAGGGGAACCACACACTCTCTACGACGCATTCGTAGAGGCTGCGCATGACCATAAAGGCATTCTTCATGGAAAAAGTATTGATGCGGCATATTTGGATTTTATTCATGACCATGGCGTGCCAAAGGATGTTGGTTTGAAAGCGGCAAAACACTTAACACATGCAAACGAACATCTCTGGATTTCTGGTGATGATGTCGTCATGAGTCAAGAGTATGAGCTTCTTGCTAATGTGGATACTGACCTTGGTCCTGATGAGGACGTGTCGAACAAAGGTACGGATCAGGCGCCGGCAGATACACCAGCGAAAAAACCAGACACGCCTGCGCATGCGGCAGAACTTCCACCAAAACATGACGCGCCGCCAAAGCCCGCTGCGCAAGCCGCTCCGGCCCCAAAACCCGGAGTTGATACTCCCGCACCCGCACCTTCTCCAGAGCCTACTCCTGACGCAACACAATCGACACAGTTCAAAGGAGTATTATTTGACCGGGGTCCAAATTTTACGATTGCCGAGCTTATCAAAGAAATATCTCCGCTTCGCTCCCTCACTGAAGTAAGTCCTCAAATAATCGCAGACTGCCATGCGCGTCCCGAAGGCCTTGCGCAATTTCTCATCGATCCAAAGAGCACTCTTTATCCCGATCTTAAATCAGAAATAATCATTGCCGCGGCGAGGGACATAAAAAATCATGCAAGCAATATTCGCGAATTATTCGGTGCATTTTTTGCAAACGAAAAACCTACGCTCAAGCTCACGATTGGAGATTCGCTCGTAACAATTCTCCCGCGCAAATAGTTTTTTCTTTCATTTTGTGCTATACTACTACAAGGTATTACTTATGATACCAATTTCCCGCGACGATATCGGGAACGAAAGGGGGTGAGCACCATGGCAGCAAAAAAGAAAAAAGCAGCGAAGAAAAAAGCAGGAAAGAAAAAGAAGAAATAGTTCTTCGCAACAGAAAAACAAATAATTCCGCACAAAACTGTCGCGGAATTATTTGTTTTTTATTATAATTGCGATACTATTTTCTCGCTTACAACAATGCCTGCTGTTTTTTTATTTTTATTTTTACTGCATTGATAACACCATACACCCCATCATATCCGGGAATTATTTCCACTTCGCCCGCGCGCATCGTAGCTAGTGCATGTGTTAATTCACGAGAAGCAACGCGTGAAAAATCTTCAAGCGGCGTATCAAGTAAAATTTCAAATTCTGAACCGAAGCTGTTGATAACTTTTATATACTGTTCTCTCACACGTTTTGAATTCACTCCGAGACCGAACGATTGCGCGATAATTTCCTGAAGAGGGATAAGATTTTTGTAGGAAATTTTTTTTTCGCGTTGCGCGTGTGCGTCTTGATCTGCAAGATCGGACACACGATGAAGCACTCCCACAGTAAGAGGACGAGAACACTTCGGACACATTCCTTTATATCTTTTTGTCTGTCCTGGCGGAAGCGATATTTCGCAATCCCGATGACCATCAAAATGATAACGGCCTTCCTCGGGAAAAAATTCTATGGTGTAATCGAGCCTTAAAGATGGCGTGCCCTGTTTACCTTTTTGAAGCGCTTCTCGAATTGCGGGATAGGAAATCTCCATGCCTTCAAATACGTTTGCTTCCCGCCCCAATTTTTCAGCAGAATGCGCATCTGAATTTGAAATCAACGTGATAGAGTTCAAATTGGAAATACTCCAATTCATCAGAGGATCCGAGGAGAGTCCTGTTTCAGCCGCAAAAATAAGAGGGGAGAGTTCTTCAAAACATTCTTCGATAGAATTAAACCCGGACTTTGATCCGAAAAGCGCAAACCACGGCGTCCAAATGTGCGCAGGGACAATAAAACATTCTGGGGAAATATCAGTAATAATTTTAAGTAACTCTTTTGCGTCTAAACCCAAGATGGGACGGCCATCTGATGCGAGTTTTCCAAGCGTAGAAAGTTTCGCATTGATTGCACGGACAGCATCCAGAGACGGAGCAAAAATCAATAAGTGCACACGGCGCACTTTGCCACCCTTTGAATAAATGCAGCTGATCTCAGTGGTAAGGATAAAAAGAGGAAGAGGGGATGTGATATGTGATATTCCCGCTTTGTTCTGAATATTGGAAATCTCTCGGACATATTCTGGTCGAAGACTAAAAAGACCCGGAGTAGTTTCGATAAGTTTTTTTTCAATATCGGCAAACCAGCGAGGATGTGTAAAATCACCGCAACTTACGACATTGATACCTTTTATCTGCGCCCACGCCGCAATAGACTCGAGTTCAAGATACTTGGAGCATGCGCGGGAATATTTTGAGTGAATATGAAAATCAGTGATGTAGCGCATAGATAATTGGTTTGAATTACAAAACGCTCACTTTTGTCATTCCGACCGACTGTAACGTAGATCCCTCGACTTCGCTGACGCTCCGCTCGGGATGATATTTTAGGATTTTGCAATTCACGTATTTTATGACAATGACGACAGTGTACCACCTGAGGAGAAAAAGAAAAGCTCCTCCTTACGGAAGAGCTTTCCAAAAAAATTCGCCACTCGTACCCCAGCACTGGCCTACTTTCCCCTTACGAGTATCATTGGCGCTGAAGTGCTTAACGACCGAGTTCGAGATGGGATCGGGTGTGACCACTTCGCTTGAAGCACTGGGATATGAATGGCGAATTTAACTTTAACAAAAAATCCTTATTATGGTCGAGATAAGTGGATGTATTAGTACGGTTTGGCTAGAAACGCTTGCGCGCCTTACACCTACCGCCTATCAACCTCGTATTCTCCGAGGAATCTCATAACGAAACCTAATCTTGAAGACGGCTTCACGCTTAGATGCTTTCAGCGTTTATCCGTGCCGAACTTAGCTACCCAGCGATGCCCTTGGTAGGACAACTGGTACACCAGAGGTTCGTCCATCTTGGTCCTCTCGTACTAAAGATGAGCCTTCTCAAGTTTCGCGCGCCCACGGTGGATAGGAGACCGAACTGTCTCCATGTTTTTATTCACTATTTCTAGTGGCATAGACTATATCTTACCCCTCTTTCTGATATAAAATCAGAGTAGGGGCCGAGCATGTGATAAGAGGAAATCTCCTATCTCACTTCCGATGTCTGTCGGAAAGATCAGTCGTTACGGGGAGTCTGTTAAAGAATGCACGAACTGCTTCTGTGGTATTACGCCTTCGTTTCGAATAATTAATCTTCTGAAACTGATCGATCAGCACTCCTGCTTGAAGGAGTAAATCGCGATCAAGACGTTGATACCTTGGAAGAAGATTCGCAATCTTTTCTGCCACGTCCACATGCACTCTTTTTAATCGAAGATATGGTTTCAAAAGTTCCAAGATCTCAAGAACGAACTGAATTCCAACAATCGTGTATTCAGCCATCCCGTCTTTTCTCCTTCGAATATATCCTCTTCCAAAAAACCGCTTAATCCACTCGAGATGATCAATGTGTTGTTCCTTCTGATAAAAGACAATGCTCGCACGAATTTGAAAACCATGCACATAATCTTTTCTTCGAATGAATTGAAACATTACACATCCATCACCATCAAGAAAACCAGCTATATAAGCTTTTTGGGTCTCTGTTAATAACATTTAGACGTATTCTCTTCCCTCGGTATTGTCCTCTCTTCGTTCGGTCATTGTGATGTTTCTATAAAAGAGTAGGATTCCACCGATATTAGCTCGATTTTACTTCTATGTTACCATAGAAGGTCGCAAGTTACTACGACGTTCTGAACCCAGCTCGCGTGCCCTTTTAATTGGCGAACAGCCAAACCCTTGGGACCTTTTCCAGCCCCAGGATAGGACGAGCCGACATCGAGGTGCCGAAC
>JACQSA010000009.1 GCA_016206145.1 Candidatus Uhrbacteria bacterium | reverse complement strand
GGTTAATTGAGTAAAATTATGATTAATTTCAAACTATACTTTATTAATGAGAACTGTGTGTGATTTGTTAAAAAAGCGATTACAAGAACTTTTGGGTTAATGATCAGTTTCGTTTATTTTTCACGACTTCAATTATCCCAGGAATGATTGAAAGAACGATAATCCCACCAATGATCGGTAGGAGATATTTATCCACGGAGGGAATCCGGCTCCCTAAGAAATATCCTACAAGCGGTATACATACCGCCCACAAGAAGCCGCCTACCACATTGTATGCAAGGAAGTGGGGATAGTTCATTGCGCCGACGCCAGCAAGTACGGGCGCAAAGGTGCGGACAATGGGGATGAAACGGGCAAGGATAATGGTTTTTCCTCCATACCGCTCGTAGAATTTTTGCGTGCGTGTGATATGATCTCTATGGAAAAATCGCGAATCTTCTCGGCTAAAAATGCGTGGACCCATGCGTGTACCGATCGCATAGCCGATACTGTCGCCTATCACGGCAGCCGCAAACACCATAGGTACGAGTATCGCTATATTAAAGATTTCTTGCGAAGCAAGGAATCCTGCAGTGAATAAAAGGCTATCGCCGGGAAGAAAAAAACCTATCAAAAGTCCGGTTTCAGCAAAAATAATGCCGGCTATACCGAGAATGCCGATCGCCTGCACAAGCGTTGTAAGATCAATACGTAAGAGTGTTTCCATGTGTTAAGTACTGACTATGCAATTTTTTCCGATAAAACTTTTCGTATCTCTTCAACGACAATAATGGAAGAAGCGACGATTCCGGCAAAGATCCATTCGTGTATCGAAAGAGGAGTAGTACGAAGTATAGTATTCAATGTTGGATGATAAATTGCAAGGAACTGCAAAAAGAATACGATCATATATGCGCCAATAAGGTATGGGTTTGAAAAAGGATTTAGCGAAAAAATTGAACGATCGCGTGAGCGGCAATTTAAGGCATTCGCCCATTGAAAAAGCGCAAGCACGGTAAATGCCATAGTTTGCGCCTTGAGAAGGTCGTCTTGAAAATAATATGTATACACAAAGAGAGTGCCGACCATCATGGTAACAGACATTACAAGCGTCCGCCGTCGCATTAAGGTGTCAAAGAGTCCGCGCCCTCGGCGAAACGCAAGACTTAACAGGTTTGGCCTTTTGGGTTCGAGAGAAAGCGTAACATCCAAGAAAGTATCAGTTACTAAATTCAACCAAATAATTTGTGCAGCAACCAAGGGAAGGGGAAAGCCCAAAAATAAAGCAGCGGCGATGGTTAATACTTCACCTGCATTTGTCGAGATGAGATAGAGGATCACTCGTTTTATGGCAATATATATGTTTCTTCCTTCCTCGATTGCCGCAACAATACTTCCCAAATTGTCATCCAAAAGTACGATGTCAGATGCTTCCCGCGCCACTTCTGTGCCGATTTTCCCCATTGAAACTCCAAGATCTGCCGCTACAAGCGCAGGGACATCGTTGACCCCGTCTCCGGTCATTGCAATGATATCTCCTCGCGCTTTGTACCCTTGGATTATTTTTAATTTATGCTCAGGGTTTACGCGCGCAAAGATACTCGTTTTTTCTAGAGCGCTTGCAAGATCTGCCGGACTCAACGCTTCAATTTCTTCTCCGCTCAATATGCGATCGCCTTCCTGAAAAATTCCCGCTTGCACTCCAATTGCCTGAGCAGTAAGCGTGTGATCACCAGTGATCATAACGATTTTTACGCCTGCCCTTCGTGCTCGCTCTACGGCATCTTTAGCTTCAGACCGCACAGAATCTTCAATGCAATAAAATCCTGCAAATGTCATTTCTTTTAGATCTCCGCCTCCGAGCATATAATCATTCTCGACATCTCTGTACGCTATCCCTATGACGCGCAAACCTCGTTTTGAGGCATCATGAATCAAATGTAGGATCTGTTTGGATCGTTGAGCTGTCAATTTTTTAGTTTTATTCTTCTCATGTATTGAGCTGCACAAAGTGAGGATTTTTTCTGATGCCCCTGCAAGTACAGTACGTTTCGCCGACGCATTTTGCACCAGCACGGCGTGATACTTTGCCTGAGATGTAAAAGGAATTTCGGAGATGCGAGGATATTGTTGCTCGAGCTGTTCTTTTGGCATCCCAAGCTTTTTTGAAAATGTTACAATCGCAGCCTCGGTAGGATCTCCACTTACACGCCACTCGTCGGCAGTTTCAATATGCGCAATTCGCACGTTTGTTGACAGGGTTGCAATCGTATGTAAAAACGCGAGATCTTTTTCATTTTTAATATCAATGGGCTCCAAATTTTTCGTAATGTTCCCTTCCGGTGAATACCCATCACCCGTGACTGCATATATGGCATTGCTTGCATACACTTCCCGCACCACCATCTCGTTTTTTGTAATAGTGCCCGTTTTATCAACCGCAATCACATTGGCTTGGCCAAGTGCTTCCACTGCCTGCAGTTTTTTTACCAACGCATTTCGTTTCGCCATACGCCACACCCCCGTTGCAAGTACAAGAGTCATGACAACAGGAAGGCCTTCGGGGATTACGGATACTGCGATTGATACAACCGTTGCAAACATTGCCGATGCGCTGTTTCCCACCAGTACGCCAATTGCGAAAAGTGAAACCACAAGCGCAATGACTGCAATCGTGATCAATCGCGAAAAGTCTCGAATTTCTTTATGAAGCGGGATTTCTGCTGTGACTTGAGTGATGGATGTGCTGATTTTTCCGATTTGAGTATGTGTCCCTGTCTCTACGATAACCACTACGGCATTGCCTGAGAGTACGTGAGTTCCCTTAAAAACCATGTTGACACGATCACCGATCGCGAGCGTTTCTTTTTTCAATATTTTATCTTCTTTGTCGATCGGGCCCGACTCACCGGTAAGAGCCGCTTCATCGACACGCAATCCGTAGGACTCAATGATACGGGCGTCGGCAGGAATCTTACTCCCTTCTTCGATGATTGCCACATCACCCGGTACGACCTGGGTGTCCGGAATAATAATTTCTTTGCTGTCTCGCAATACAAGCGCATCCGCAGTGACAAGTTTTTTCAGTGCGATGAGGCTCTGTTTCGCGCGGCCTTCTTGGACAGTTCCGATCGTGGCATTAAAGAAAAGCACGAAAAAGATGATCGATGCATCTGTTGACTCTCCAAGAAAAAAAAGAATTCCGCTTGCAATCCCAAGAATCAAAATGAGCGGACTCTCAAATTGTTTTAAAAAGACTATCAAAAGCGCATCTGCCCTTTCAGCAGGAAGTTGATTTGTACCATAGCGTGCCACACGAGCTGAGGCTTCAATCTCGGAAAGGCCGGTCGTAAAATCTACCGCAAGTTTTTGCGCAAGTGTTTTTTTAGAGAATGTATGCCACATTGAAGCAGGGGATAGCATGTAAGTGTGTGTAGGCGAGAAGTCCGAGGTTGTTTTTCTTTTCTGTAATGATAGTATGGTATCAGATTTCATTTATTAAATATATATGGAACCATTATTCATAGGAATCGGGATAGGGCTGGCGGGAGCAGGTGTACTTTTTTTTCTTTTTCGTTCAAAAACAAATGTTACAAACAATTCAATAGAAAATCTTGTGGGTAGATCTGTCCAGGAAGCAGTGAAAAACGCGCAGGAACAGCTTCTGTTTGTTGCCAAAGAGCGTTTGGCTTCTGATCAAGAAATAGCACGCAAAGAGCTTGATCACCGCAAAGATTCGATTGAGCGGTTGGTCGAGGAGATGCGTAAAGATCTTACCCAAAATCAGGAGCGCATACGGCAAAGCGATGCTCGTGCGATTGCGTCATTCACTGGCATTCAGCAGGAGCTCTCCATGCATAAAGAACTCATGAAAGATCTTCGAGGGACTACTGACGATTTAAAGAATGTACTTTCAAACAATCAGCTGAGAGGTTCGTTCGGCGAGCAAGTTGCAGAAAACCTTTTACGCATGGCGGGATTTGTCATCGGTAATGATTATATCGTAAATCGTGAACAAGAACGTACAGAGACGAGGCCCGATTTCACCATCTTTTTACCCGACCGCACAAAAATCAATATAGATGTGAAATTTCCCTATGCTGCGCTTGTAAAACTTTCAAGTGCGCAAGATGCGCAAGAAAAAGATCGCTACTTTAAGCAGTTTACGCAAGATGTCAAGCAAAAGATCAAGCAAGTGACGAGCCGTGATTATATCAATCCCGAAGACCGTACTGTTGATTTTGTTATTCTGTTCATTCCCAATGAAATGATTTTCAGTTTTATCTACGATCAACTCAATGAAGTCTGGGAAGAGGGGATGAAGCAGAAAGTCATTTTTGCAGGGCCATTTAGTTTCACGGCAATTTTGCGAATGGTAAAGCAAGCGTACGCAAACTTTCGCTATCAAGAAAATCTCCATCAGGTGATTGGCTTGATCCAGAAGTTTGAGACAGAGTATGGGAAATTTAGCGAATCTCTGGATTTATTGGGGAATCGGATTGAACAGGTAGAGAAGCAATACCAGGCAGTGTCCATTACGCGTGATCGATCCCTTACTCGCGTGATTGATAAAATTAAAAGTCAGACCGAAGTAGTTAGTGAGCAATCCTCAAATGAACTTATTTCAAACCCTTGATAGAGAGATAAAAAAGTTATCTCACATATACAGCGTGATCACATTTGATCAGAAATTAAAGCGTGCTATCATATAGCAGAAATAACATTAGGGAGGGTTCGCATAGTGGTCGATTGCGCACGCTTGGAAAGCGTGTATACCGCAAGGTATCGAGGGTTCGAATCCCTCACCCTCCGAAGGAAATCAAAATCTGAATTCTGGCCGGAAATTGGCAGGTACCCCATATACTAGACACACAGTCCCTTCGTGGTAGCCTCATAATATGAAAGGAGAAACTATCTATGCCACGAGGATTCCCAACGCTATCTGTCGAACAACGTCAGACAATAGTGAAGCGAATAAAAGAGAACGGCGAGTGTGTCCCAGACCTTGCAAAAGAGTATGGCGTAAAACCAAGGATCATTTACGATATGTTGCGACATGGGGCGAGTGAACCCAATACGCTTCTCGAGCTTGCCAAATTAAAACGCGAGCACGAAGCCCTTCTTACTATTATCGGTAAGCTGTTCTCAGACCAAAGGATGGGGAAAAAAATATGAGGTTGTTATGGCAATCACTGTTCACGCCCCGCCAAAAAGCAAAACAGCCCTTGCCCATGAATTGGGCGTATCACGGCAAAGCCTGTATTACGTCCCTACACTTCCAACAAAAGATATGCTGCTGAAATCAGACATCGAAAGCGTCATGACAGAAAATCCCGCATACGGTCATAAACGCATTGCCATGGAGCTTGGGATAAACAAAAAACGCGTGTTACGCGTCATGAAATTATTCAACCTTACCGTAAAGAGGAAAAGGAAGAAAAAACCTGAAAAAATAAAAATGCGCACCCACTATATTTGCGAAACGTTTTGAAATTAATCATAATTTTACTCAATTAACCGAGGTGAAAGCGGAGGTACTGAGTGTTTAAAAAATGGGTACTTGACGCTCATTTTTTATCGCGCGGCTTTCTCCTCTCGGCATGCTCCTGTAGCTCTGATCGCAGAAGATCGCACAACTCTGGCGCCAGATGAGGGTTGAGATGTCCTATCGCATCCAGATAGTCGCACTCCCATTCGGGGTGTTCTACAAGATGCTGTGCTATGTACTTCTCGAGAGTATCGTGTTTTATCCCGATTTCCTTTGCCAATGCACCTCGCGTCAGCCAACCAAGAGGAGCTTTTTCTGCAGACTTTCTCCTCTCGGCATACTCCTGTAGCTCTGATCGCAGAAGATCGCACAACTCTGGCGCCAGATGAAAGTTGAGACGTCCTGTCGCATCCAGATAGTCGCGCTCCCATTCGGGGTGTTCTACAAGATGCTGTGCCGCGTACTTCTTGAGAATATTGTGATCTACCCGGATTTCCTTTGCCAATGCCCGTCGCGTCAGCCAACCAGGAGGAGCTTTTTCTGCAGACTTTCTCCTCTCGACATAATCCTGTAGCTCTGATCGCAAAAGGTCGCACAACTCTGGCGCCAGATGAGAATTGGGACGTTCTGTCGCATCCAGATAGTCGCACTCCCATTCGGGGTGTTCTACAAGATGCCGTACCGCGTACTTCTGGAGAGTATTGAAACTTACCCCGATTTCCTTTGCCAATGCATCTCGCGTCAGCCAACCAAGAGGAGCTTTTTCTGCAGACTTTCTCCTCTCGACATGCTCCTGTAGCTCTGTAATCGCACTCATGATCCGCGGGTCATCTCCAACAAATTGCAAGCAAGCTGAAGGCGGGAAAGGCGATCGTTCATGGGATTGCCGTGCACACCGCACGATTTGGCTATATCGAAAAGGTTCATGCCGCCCAGCGATTCAAAAACAATGCCCCTTGCTTCTTTCCCCGTCATTCTCATCCATACATCTACGGTATGGTAGGGAGAATGGAGCACCGCAGCCCGTATGTTTGCAAATAATCGCACATCAATCTTTTGGCGAGGAGTTGATTGTATTGGGGGGGCAGGGAGCAGTGCATTCTGCGCGGCAGCCTGCCATGCTTCTTCTGTAAAAAGATAGATGCCAAGATCAGAGTGCCATTGCTGGGGGGTACGGCGAACAATGCGGCGCACCGTAGGATCATTTTTGAGATGTTCTTTTTCCAGGGAAAGATAGCGGTCCGGATCTCTAAGACCATGAACAACAAATGTCGCCTCTCCAACCTGATCACAGACAAGAACCGCTCTGTTGATACGGGGAATTTCCACTAATGCGTAACTTACCCTTCTCATCTGCGTTCTCATAACTAATCCGATGGCGACCATGCAATCGTCCAGGAAGATTTTTTCTCGGGCGAGTATTCTTGTCAGTTCAAAAAGCCGTTCTTCAAACCGAGCCGGTTCAAAGTCACCTTCGCCGGGAAGAACAGTGGGGTGATCGGCAGGCGGGAGGATGACGCCTTCAACACGGCGGACATAGAGCGGAGATGATTCGGTTTCTTGACCACCTTCTCGTAATGCCTCTTGAATCACGCGCCGCACAGAATCAGCAGCAGCGGCAATATCGAGAAGGTTGCCAATAATATCCGCCTGAGAATCTTTGCTGTAAGGAAGAAAAATATCGGCGGTAATTTGGTCTTGTTTTGGAATCGATAGCGAAGGCGCGAGTTGAAATGAACGCGTCTTTTGTTCAAGACTGATAAGAATTTCAGTGACGCTGTTGTAGGAATCTTCTGTGCCATTATATACTTGAACAGCATTCAGCGCGCGAGCATACAAATCGCGGTATTCTTGCACATCTGGAATATCCGACATCATGCGAGTTTCTTTTAAAAAATGTTCTGGCATAGTGTTCTATAGTATCTATTTTCAATAATTTCACGATGGTTGTCAATTCCTTTTTATCCATTTTTAGGAGTTTCGTAATTCAGAGCTAGTGAGGGTCAAGGAATATACTTTCTCCCCTTCAATTCTTCTGGCAGGCACTCCATATCAGTCTTCGCTTCTTCGTAATTATGGGCGTACTGATATCCTTTGCCATACCCTAGACCTTTCATAAGTTTGGTGACAGCGTTGCGTAAGTGGAGAGGCACGGGAAGGTTTCCGAGTTCTTTTGCGTCTTTGAGGGCAGCTTCGATACCCATGTATGCTGAATTATTTTTTTGCGCCTTTGCTAAATAGACAGCCGCGTGAGCAAGTGGGATCCGCCCCTCGGGCATACCAATCTGATGCACTGCCTGGAATACTGAAGTTGCGAGTTGGATTGCTTGTGGATCAGCGAGCCCGACATCTTCTGACGCAAAAATCACCATCCGCCGAGCGATAAAAAGCGGGTCTTCCCCTGCTTCGATCATTCGCGCGAGCCAGTAAAGCGCGGCATTCGGATCTGAATTCCTCATACTCTTGATAAACGCAGAAATAACATTGTAGTGCTCTTCCCCTTTTGTGTCGTATCGCAAAAATTTTTGCTGTGCCGCTTCTTCCAAAATAGCTCGAATGATTTTTTTTCCTTCACCGCTTTGAGGCGTGAGTTGTACTGCAATATCAAGGATATTCAAGAGAGAACGCGCATCGCCATTGGAAGCACTGATAAGAATATCCATCTCCTCATTTCCGAGGGCTACCTTCTCCTTGCCTAATCCTCTTTCCGTATCGGTCAGTGCTTTTAAAATAATACACTTCAATGATTCAAGGGTATGCGCATGCAAGACAAAAACCCGCGAACGGGAAAGAAGCGCAGAATTTACTTCAAAGGAAGGATTCTCAGTCGTCGCGCCTATGAGAATAACGATTCCACTTTCAACAGCTGGCAAAAATGCGTCTTGTTGCGCTTTATTAAATCGATGAATCTCATCAATAAAAAGAATGGTTTTTCGCCCGTGCAATTTGAGAGTATCTTCTGCTTCCTTGATCATTTTTCTTGCTTCTGCAAGTCCTGTATTTACCGCGCTGATTTGTATAAACCGCGCGCCAGTCACTCCTGCAATAACAGAAGCGATCGTTGTCTTTCCAGTTCCCGGCGGACCCCAAAGGATTATGGATTGCAATGCATCTTTTTCGATCAAAGACCGCAAGACTTTGCCATGTCCCAAGAGATGCTCTTGACCGACAATATCATCTAGTGTGCGAGGCCGCATGCGATCCGCAAGCGGCGCATGAGATTTTGATTGTAGTCGTGCATCAAAAAGGTCCATAAACTCAATGAGACTCCATTTCAATAAATAGGGATCGTTGTCGTCTTGCTAGTGAGGGCATGATAGTAAAAATAGTGGCTCCCTCGGATGCGCAGCAAAGTAAATCCAAGGCGAATCACATCGGAAATCCCACCGTCTCTTTCAATAGCTTCTTTTACTTCGACCAAGGCAAAGTATAGTTCTTTTTTCTTTGCAATTTTTTCATGTTCGGCTCTACTCAATTCTTGCCCTGCGGAATCAGCATTTAATGGTGAGATATACTTGCCTTGTTTGTAGATAAAATTGGTTAAGAACAGATCTTCCAGTAATGTAGCTAATTTTTGTTTTGGATCTTCTTCGGCAACTGCCTCGCTTGTCGAAGCTCCTGTTTTATTGATTTCTGAAGAAGTATTTTTCGATTCAACAGACTTTGGCTTTACACCTTCTCCGGGTATTTTTCTTCTTTCTGTCATAGATTCTTATGTTACCGATTTAATATCTCGAGAAACATTTTACAGTATGAGACTATAGAAAAAATTTTTGTCATCCAAGACCGAAGTCGAGGGATCTACGTTATGATGTGTAGCCATACAGATTCCTCCACTTCTTATAGTCGGTCGGAATGACAAAATGAACGATTTTGCTGCATTTTACAGTTCAGCATACATCGTTTCTATGTTCACGCAAGCGCTTTTGGTTTTGTGATATTGGGTTCCTTGCCATATGCAGGACTGATGGGTGTAAACCGTTTCTTTTTCTTGAGCTTTGCAAGCCCCTTTGTGATAAATGTATCTCGAGAAACAAACTCGTGTTTCTCTAAACCTACGGCGGGGATGCGCAATGCGAATCCGAATGTATTGGTGATAGCAATGCTGGTGCGTAAGGAAGAAAATTGACCAGGACCCGTGACGACGACAATACCTTTTATTTTTTTTGCATCTGTTTTTGCTTTTCGTAAAAGCCGATCAATCATTACTAATAGATCAGGACGCGCTTTTGTCGTACGTGAAACGTTCAAAGATAAAAGGTTATTCTTTTTATATAAATAGATGTGGGCATCGGATGCATCCGCAGTGTCAAGAAAGAGGTACATGAAAAGAGGGTTTAGAGTTTAGAGTTTAGAGTTTAGAGTAGTAGATTTTGAAAAAAGTACGGCTAGAGGAAAGCGAACCGCTGCCGTAATGATGCGACGCCAGCGATAGGGTTGAGTCATAAGGCGATACGTCCATTCAAATCCGATCACACGCATCCACTTTGGCGCGCGAGGAACGACTCGAGCAATATAATCAAATGTACCTCCTACTCCCACTGCGATCTTCACCGTAGGAAGCTTACCAAGATTTTCTGATATCCAAAGATCCTGTTTTGGAGCACCGAACGCAACCAGCAAAACATTAGCCTGTGAATCCGTTATCCGTTTGCAAATCTGCTGATCTAGCACATTATCGGATTGATCCTTACTGTAACCTGTTTTAATTCCCTCCTCTACTCCCGCGATCATCAAGGAGGGATACAGTTTTTTCAGCTCCATTCCGACTTTTTCTGCAACACCGCCAGTTGCACCAAGGAGATACAGTCGTTTGTCGTTGCGTGAACACAATTCAGCAAGATTCATGGTAAGATCTACGCCCGTCAGACGATGAAGACGACAAGCGCCGCCGGATACATAGGAAGAGGCAAACAGAAGACCAACACCGTCAGCAGTAGAGCAAGCAGCTGAATTGATAATCTCGCGAAACTGCTTATTATGTTGCGCCTCCATCACAAACTCTGGATTGACAGTAACGATCTGGTGTCCACCTGTGTCCGCCACCAACCATTCTTTGCATTGCTGTAATACCTCTCCATTTGTGAGACAGTCTACTCGAACACCAAGGATTGATATGCTTTTATTACTCATAGAACTATTCTAGCAAAAACTATTCATCTATATTTCTTCTGCATTTCTACAATTTTTCGCGCGGCTGCCTCATTCACTCCTTTGAGCGCTCCGGCGATCTGCCCATGATGGAGAGGAATCGCTTGGGCAATATCTGCCGCAACTCTTGCTGCCAAAGGATCCGATGGATCTTTAAATAGCTCAATTACTGCCGCTGATTTTTTCGTAAAACCCAATGCATTCACGCGCACGCCATACGATCGCAGAGTTGCAATCAATTCTTGTGTCTTGACAATAACGCGTACGTCGTGCTCATATGAACAAGCTTCTTTTCCACATTGACTACACCAAAGGTTTCCATCCGAAACAATCGTCATTGTCTTGACCATTTCTCCTGCCTTGATGCGTTGCATCAATGCGGGATCGCTTTGGAGATATTCAAGATATTTCTCAAGCGCAGAAACCAGCTTGCCTGCCCCTTGCGTCACTGTGTCCAGAATGGTATACATTTCTACCAACTTTTTTATTGACATCTTTTCAGCCCCAACTGTTTGCTCTCGATAGCTTTTATCGCCATGAATAGAAAAAATCTGACTGGTCATGTAAGGGGGCTTAAAAGAAAGTTCTGACTCTCGCTGACGCAAGCGGTCATTGAGTCGCAACTGTTGATATAAATCTGTCATCACAAACTGCCTTTGTGCCTTCTTCAAAGAAACTCCATTCTCATCCACCTCGTCCATAGACGCAGTAAGATCAAGGAGCATATCGTTAGAAAATAATATAGGTAGCCGCTCTGTCTTTGTACGTGTACTCTCAATGCGATATCCACCCGGATCATCACTCTTTGTAAGAAGATCAGTGACTGTGGTGGTAGGATCCCAAAGATACCCTCCTTCGCTTTCGCGCACATCGCGTGCTAAACCCTTCTTGGGAAGACGATATGCAATCAAAATCATCTTATAAATCTCCTCCCACTCGTTCCCAACTGTCGAGAGTCCCTCTTTTCGTATTGTCTCTGGCGCGGGTATTTCTGTTGCATTGACGCTCTCTACGTATCTCCGGACTTCCTCCCAGTTTCTGTAATCTACACCTTCTTGCTGGCGAAATATCGCATCCCGCTCGGTTTCTTGCATCGAAGACAATCCACCTCCAGCTTCAATGCCCTGCAAAATAAGATCTGCAAATCGCGCAAGCCTCTCATCAGTCCACTCGAAAGGACTACCGACTTGCTCAACACTTTCCATCTCTTGCTCTTGCGAAAGGTCTTCAAAACTCGCGAGTATATCATCAAGAAGTTCTCCTCCGCCACCTTCTTTATCCTCTTTTTCTTCGTCTTCTTTTGGCGGAGCTGGTGGAGTTGCATCAATAGGTGTCCACGTCTTCGTTTCGGTATTCCAATATTCAAGCCATGCGTGCTTTTGACCCGCTATGGCAGCAAAGGGAAATCGCGGATCTTTTTTTACAAAATATCCTGTAACCATTCGGGTAGGTATGCCAAGCAAACGAAGTTGCGCAAGCGCGTAAAAATTTGCAACATCGCAATCCGCTTTTTTGAGTTGCTCAAGCTCGGTAAAATATCCTCGTCCTGCTTGCGTATATGCGTTTCCAACATTCGAATCATTGACATATTCCAGACTATTTTGTATGCGTTGCACTACTCGCTGTGCGCGAGCGCTCGACGTAATGTTTGCGTCTGAGACCCCTTTCAAAAACTCTCTCGTATCATCGGACAATGTTTGCGCGACCCATACAGGAATATCTGACTCTTCGGCAGTAGGTGCGCGTTTTTGCCATGCCAGCGGAATAGCTGAGCGGATAAATTCAAAAGAAGAAATTTTTTTACCTTCACCGTCCTGTGGTGTTGCATCGCGACTCCGACGAAGTGTAAAACACCCCGCATCATCCTGATGAAGCGTGACGCCTTCCGAGAGAGTGGAAGTCAAAGGACGAGCTGATCCAAGAAGCTCTACTCGCAAGGATGAATTCTCGTCAAGCGCATCGTGGCTGATAGTGTAACGATGCCGTTTTACATTTGCTATTCTTTGTTCGTCTAAATCTACTGGCGGGTATATCCATTTTTCTGCTTGCCGTTCTGGCTGAACCACTCGCATGGTTTCCCAGTCAACGCGGGAAAAGACTTGTCCGCGATACGATCCACCAATAAACGGCTCTACTCGTTTTTCAATATCTTCTTGGGAAAGTGTTTCAAGCTCGCTATCGTCAGTGGAGGGGATAAATGAATCCCCGGCAACCGTGGACAATTCTCGATCAAGTTCGGCAAGACGGTCAAGCGCAGGCGTAATGAAACGATCGTAATAATCAACGCGGCGTTCAAGAGTGGTGGATCCGTCAGAAAATTTCGCAAGAAGGGTCTTGCCGTCCTTTGTGACAGGGAGTGCTTCGAGTTCTTTGCGCACTTCCGGTGATGCGGGTGGGATTTCCCCTGAAAGAATATACCATGCGCACGCGCTTTTATATTCTTCACTGTAGGTCGAAGACGGCTGAAAGGCTTGAGTCACCTCTTGCGCGCGATCTTCATCGTTGCTACGCAAGAATCCTAAACCTTCAAATAGGCACAAATCTGAAACTATTTGCGGATTGTTTTTAGAAATTTCTTGCAGTCTGTCAACAGGTGTTCCACGAAGCAGGTTTCCTAATCCGTACCCACGCGCTGCTTCCACTGCCCCCATAAACACAGCCGCATCGCGCGATGGATAGCGTGAGATGTTCACTATAATTTGCTTGTTTGCCAAGTCAAATGCAAGCGGGGGCGTGCTTTCTTCTGTAGTATAGCTAATCGTCCAGCCCAATTGCACATCGTGCGCAGCTAGTTTCGGAGGCTCCTCTGCGCGTGGCTCTGTTTCAGCGTACTTTGAAAAATCTTTTTCTTTTTCTGGGGGCATACAAAAATTCTCAATGAAAATTAACCCTCCAATGTTCGGAAGTTGGCGGGCGATGTTTTGGTGTGTCGGACATACTTTTCTTTTTCTAATCTCCTCGTAGTAGAGTGATAGCTTCTTCAGGTCTTATTATTACAATACCCTTATACATTTTTATAACAAGGAGGTCTTTATCGCGAGTAATAATCACATCAGCGTTGGCTGCAAGAGCACAGCCGATAATAACGTCGTCATTTGGATCGCGACACACGCTCACAGTTTTGGGGATAACAGGTTGTGTAACAGCTTCAAGTCCAAGAAGGTAGCTACGAACTATTTCGTCAGGATAGGAATATCGTCTTCGAATATGCGGATATGTCAATAGTACTTTCGCGGTTTCTTTGAGAATATCATCGCAATGAAACATCAGATGTCCATGAAGATGGATCAATTCTAAAATGTTTCCTGAAATCCCACCTCTCACTAAGAATGCACTGACAAGTACCGTGGAGTCAAGGACAACTCGTTTCATTTTTTTGTTTTCTTGCGGGAGGCTTTAATTAATTTTGCGATAGCATTTTCCTGAGCTCGGATATTTTTTGATCGGAGCGATGCATGGGAACGTACCCCGTTCATTGAAAAAAATACATCCCTCCATGCACGATCTTTATTTATGACAGAAACAGGTTTCAGAAGAATACCATGTTTAACAACTTCAGCTTCAAGATAATCACCTTCAGAAAGATTGAAATGGTTGCGGACTTCTGTAGGAAGAGTAATTTGAGAAAAGCGACGAAGACGCACGAGCTCTCCCTGTTCTGTTG
>JACQSA010000012.1 GCA_016206145.1 Candidatus Uhrbacteria bacterium | reverse complement strand
GACAGCTTCCATCGGCTATCGCAGCACAGGAAAAAACGTATTTACTTCTCAAGAAGGAACTTGGAGAGCTTGAAAAAACGCTTGATGATTTTTTTTCTGATACTCAAAATCCTCGAGAAAAAACACTGAATGCGGAACGACAAGAACTGGATGAAAGAATAAAAACTCTTATTCTCGAGATTACTCACTTCAAAGAAGAAGAATTTCACGATATAGGTGAAAGTGTGACAAAACAACGCACGCCGGATCGAACAAATCTGTATCATGAGCTAAAAGAAAAAGTTCGAGATCTGGAAAAACGCATAGAACCGCTTGAGGAGCTCACCGCACACTCTTTGAATGATGCAACAACCCATGACATTGAAAGGCTCGGTGATGACAATAAAAACCGCACAGCATTTCTTGAAGAAACACAAATACTATTTGATGAAGCAATGCGATTGTATACACGCCTTGCAGAATCATTCAGATTAACAGAAGAGATTCCTCTCCGTCGCACACAAAGTGGACCGAATCAACAAATAATCGAAAAAGATACAAAAAGAGAGATACATACCTGGTGGGATCGAATGAGAAAATTCTTTGAATAGCGCATAATCGTATTGACAAAGCAAGGGACCGTGAGTACTATTTGATATCGTGGCCCATTCGTCTAGTGGTTAGGACAGCGGCTTTTCAAGCCGTTAACGGGAGTTCGATTCTCCCATGGGCTACCAAAATCAAAGCATATGTACCTGTTGACATGAAACAACTCATAACAAATTTTTTATTCATTTTTGCAGTAGGAGGAGCTATTCTATTTTCAAATAATATGTTCGAATTTTTAAAAAAAAATTCGCAGTCAAATGAAGAAAAATTTTGGAAGTGGTTTGTGGCAAATGAAAAGATGCTATTTTCATTTCATGAAAATCAGGATCAGGTTTTTGATATGCTCACCAGTGAATTATCTAAAGTGAACAAAAATCTCACGTTTGAATTCGGTCCGATTCGCGAACAGAAGCGAGAATTTATTATTAGCGCCGACGGTATTCGGGACGCGTTTCCTTTTGTTGAACGTCTGGCCGCACAAGCCCCGCCATTGGAAAAGTGGAAAATCACAAAATTTCGACCAAGGAGACCCCTCTCTGATACTGTAATTGATTTTAAAGGGAAAACTTTTTCGCCGGACGATATATTTTTCAAGCTGCACAATAAAGGCGGGAAGGTTGGCATTCGACTTTTTATCAAAAGGTACAATGAAGATAAAGATGTATTTGACGAGATTGTTTTCATTTTTTTGGACGCGGCGCTCGGTGAATATGACGTCGAGACAAAAGTGGCTTCCATTGATTTTTTTGACACCGACACAATCGATTTTGCCAATGCAAAGCCGATGACTGAACTTGCTGAAAACTTTGACGCAATGCAATGAGGAAGCGACGTCAGGAAAATTTCTCGAAACCCTACACGGGTAGATGCATAGTCGTAAAAACTTCTTAGGAATCCAGTTGCTTGAATCACGGGCATCATCATGCTAAGATTAAAATATATGAATCAAGCAAAACAAAAAAACTTACCAAAACTCAAAATCGTTTCGTGAAGCGTTTTATTGATATTGCCTATGAAAAATGGCAATTGAAAGAGAGGCGCTTTTTTCACGCAGGGAGGCGTATCAACGCTACCACAGAGATGCACTTGATCTCATTAAAGATGGGACGTACAAAAACGTTCAGTTCTAGCTATAACAAAAACGCCTGTCACCTATAAAGAAACATGCCCGCACACAAAAACAGAAAATTGAACTCTGCACATGGCTCATACATCGTTTTCTTTGGATTCATCCTTTCTTTGCAATCGTCATCACTCTTGCAATCGTCGTTATTGCCGTCAGCGCTTTTTTCATTTCCAATGAGCGAATGATCGGATTTGTCCTTATTGCCCTTTTTCTACTTTGTATGGCATCCCTAATCCCGTTTGGCATCCGTCTGCGATCTATTCAGCCAGATATTATTTTTGGAGTGATCGATAACGGTATTTTTGTTGAGTTTGCCCTTATCAGAGGAGAGGTTGCCTGCATTCCGGGAGCAATTGTGGGCGGAGCAGTAGGTAATGCTGTCACAGACGGCATCGCAGGAATATTTGAAGGATATTGGGCAGAGAGATTACGAAAAAAAAATATAAGCGATCAACGGACGATCGTCGGTTCTGCGATAGGCAAAATGGGCGGATGTCTTCTCGGTACGGGAGGCGTCTTAATTATTGCAAGCTTTTTGAAAGCCGTCCTTCCATAACAACTACGATATGAAACACACATCTCGCCCGACAAATTTTCCAAACTTTCCTCTTGCAGACCTTCACGCTCATCTGGGTGCGTCGGTAAGCCCCACCACATATTGGGAAATCGCTCATGAGCAGGGTTTTAAATTGCCAGAGCGGGATTATCATCGATTTATTGAATACATCACGCTTTCTCAGGATCGCAAGATGAACCTGAAAGATTACTTCGATAACATCTATCATCCCCTGCTCGATCCGCTTTCTTCGGGAACATTTGCGGTTGAAACTGCCACGTTTGAAATTATGGGCGGCGCGTACCGATCAAGTGATATCACTCTGATCGAATTGAGAAATAATCCCATGAAGCATAATCATGGCGGCCAGGAAGATCTCGACCATATTATTATGGCAATGCTTCGTGGCATGGAAAAAGCATTGCTCCAATATCCAAAATTGAGAGCCGGGTTAATCTTTTGCATGGATAGGCAATTCAGTTTTGAACAAAATGCAATCATCGTCGAAAAAGCTATCAAATATAGAAGGCGCGGGGTGGTGGCGATTGATCTTGCCAATTATTATCCAACATCAGGGTTTGATTTGAAAGAATATAAATCACTTGTTTTAAAAGCACGCAATGCAGGGCTCAAAGTCACAATCCATTCCGGCGAAACTCCCGGCACGAATGACCTTTGGGAAGTGGTTGAGTATCTGAAACCCGAGAGAATCGGCCATGGAATAAAAGCGGCGCATGACAAAAAATTGATGAAACGGTTAGTGAAAAATAATATTGTGTTGGAAATCTGTCCCATGTCAAATATCGCCACGAGGGCGGTTGAAAATATAGAAGAACTGGCATCCAACATTAAAACACTCAAAGAAAACAACGTACGTTTCACCATTAACACAGACTGGCCGGAAATGATTGAAGGCGCTCACTTAAATGATCAGTTCGCAATGCTCGCGGATAAAGGCATATTACGCATGGATGAATTACGAGAGTGTACAAAAACAGCGTTTGAATCCACGTTTGTCCCCAACGGAGGAATCAATGCCTATTTGTGAAGAGGCTAGAGCGTTTTTTTGACGAAGAACAGAATGCGAATTCGCTGAAGAAAGGAGGTGTTGGGCACAAATGGCCCAAAACGCCGACTAAGGCAAACTTGCTCGCCCTTACCGCCACCCCGCGGCCCGTCAACGACGACGGGCCTAATTTTTTATTGACACCATAAAAAAATGTCAGTACGATTACTTAATGAATCAGTCATTAAGATAAAATATCTTACTATGGACATTACATGGGGAGATGAAAAAACTATGCACTTTCGGACTAACATTGGATTGATTACGACTGATGGCCCTTATGGACCTGACGTGATGGCGTGCGAGTGGACGCATCAAGTGTCATACCGGCCTGCGCTCATCTCAATCCATGTGAATGTAAAAAATGCAACGCACGAAAATATCCTTGCATCAAAAGTATTCGGGGTAAATATCGCTTCTGCCGATCAGTCCGTACTCTCGAGTGTCGCAGGAGGCAATAGCGGAAAAACAACCGATAAAATCAAGGCGCTCGGAGAGCTTGGATTTCATTTTATACAGGCAACCCAGATTCCTGTCCTGCTGGTCGAAGGAGCTGCGTTTGTAGCAGAATGCAAACTCTTTGATTATCGAACAGTCGGCGATCACACGCAATTTATCGGAGAGGTAGTTGCTGTGACACTGCAAAAAGAAAAAGAACCCCTGATCTATGGCGCGGGAAAATATTGGCACCAAGGAGAAAATATCCCAAAACCTTCTGTCGAAGAAATGGAAAGAATAAAAAAAATTGTTGCGACACATAAAAAATAAACTGTTCCTTCCCCATGCTCAAACTCTCAAGCCTGTTTCAAAAACCTCAAAGCGCCCCGCAAGAAAAACCTACCACTCCCGCCCCGCAAGAATCCCTGTGGTCAACCCTTGCGGAAGGAGAATTACTTATTGATATGTACGAGCGGCCCGATGCGATCGTGATCCGTTCTTTGGTTGCAGGTGCACGGCCCGAGGATATCGAGATTTCTCTCCACAATGACATGCTCACTATCCGCGGAAAACGCGAAGAAATAGAGGAGATATACGAAAATCAATTTTTATACCGAGAGTGCTATTGGGGCGGATTTTCCCGTACCATTATTCTTCCTGCTCATGTTGATGCAAATCGTATCGAGGCATTCTTTAAAAATGGAATCATGATGGTCATATTGCCAAAAATGCAAGAAGACAATGCAATTAATCTTCAACACAGAGAAGAAACAGAAAAAGAATCAGAAAAAATCTTTGACGAAGATGAAGAAGAGTAAAAAGCCTGTAGCAAAAAAACGGACATCGTGTGTGAAGCCATCCGCGCCGATTGAGGCAGTCATGGCCACACACGAATTTCCCAAAAAAAAAGGGTGGGGACTTTTTATTATCTCCTGCATTGTCGGCATTGCACTCCTTGGGTCTGTGCCGCTATTCACATGGTCCCTAGATACAGTGTATAGCAACAAAATCCTTCCGGGTGTGACACTGGGCAAAAACGTTGCGATCAGCGGCCTTACACGGGAAGAGCTCACCACGCTTCTGAATGAATATAAAAAATATCTTGACGAACAAGGCATTCTCTTTGAAACCCCTCAAGGCATTAAAAAAATATTACCCTCTGCGATTACGCTAAACCCCGATATTCCCCTTGACCAACTGCCTCCGTTTATTGACATTGACGAAACGCACACATTTGAACGGGCATATTCGATAGGCCGTACAGGTTCGCAGCTCGAACAATTGCTCGGTCGTATTGGATTATTTTTTGAAAAGACCTATATCGAACCTGTGTTCACGCTTGATGAAGATGCGCTACAAGCAACACTCAAAAAGGAATTCATTTCTTTTCAGAAAGAACCTCAAGATGCACGATTTGAACTTGGTGAAGATACAAAAGATATTCGAATTGTTGAGGATCACACAGGATACGGGGTAGACATCGAAAAAATTGTTGAAGAAATAAAAGAGCAGCTGCGCACGCTTCAATATCCTCGCGTATCGTTACGCCTTGCTTCGCTAGAGCCATCAATCACAAAAACGGATGCATCATTCCTTAAGGATGCCGTATATACGCTTGTAAATAAAAAACCGTTCGATATTGCGGCGGGAAAAAAAACATTTGAGCTGACAAAAAAGAATATCTTGGAATGGGCCGAAATAGAAAAGATATCGG
Organism: Candidatus Uhrbacteria bacterium; assembly: GCA_016206145.1. GTDB lineage: Bacteria > Patescibacteriota > Patescibacteriia > JACQRZ01 > JACQRZ01 > JACQSA01. The sequence continues at coordinate 10,875 of JACQSA010000012.1, read as the reverse complement.
GTACACTGCCGCGATTGGTTGCCAATACTGAGGCCATAGGTGAGTACTTAACAAGCACCATCGCGCCTGAAGTGGAGGTAGTAACAAAAGACGTGAAATATGAAATACAGGACGGGAAAGTGGTAACATTCCAAGCGGCGCAAGATGGTAAAGAACTTGATATCGAAGCAAGCATTCAAAAAATACGCGCTGCGCTTTTCAGTGCGAATGATACACCATTAGTGGAGCTTCCATTGGTCGAAACGCATGCACAGGCACCGACAATCGACGGAAGCGAACTCACAATAAAAGAAATTATTGGCAGGGCAGAAACAAGTTTTGCAGGAAGCCCTCCAAACCGCCTGTATAATATCGGGGTTGGGGTCAATAAAATCAATGGATTGATTATCCCAAACGGAGAACCATTTTCCTTGATACAAGCTCTTGGAGAGATAGATGCCAAGAGTGGCTTCAAGCCCGAGCTAGTGATCAAGGGAAGCAAAACAACACCTGAGTATGGGGGCGGGTTGTGCCAGGTGTCTACCACTCTGTTCCGTGCGGTGGCATATGGGGGGTTGCCGATCCTTGAGAGACGCAATCATTCATTCAGGGTTGGGTATTATGAACCGCCTGTCGGATTTGATGCGACAATTTATTTCCCGAAGCCGGATTTCCGATTCTTAAATGATACGGGCTATTCGATCCTCATCCAAGCGCGAGTGGAGGGAACAAAAATAAAAATGGAGCTTTGGGGAGTGCGCGATGGAAGAAAAGTAGAAGTAGATACTCCCACAGTATTTAATATTAAAAAGGCCGGACCGACAAAAATTATCGAGACAACTGATTTAGCGCCTGGCAAAAAGAAGTGCACAGAAAAAGCCCATAACGGAGCAGATGCGATATTCGAACGTCGCGTGACATATCCGGATGGAGAATTAAAAAAAGATATTTTCAAAAGCCACTATGTAGTCTGGCCGGCCGTGTGCTTGATCGGAAAAGCTCCTGAGCCTGTAATGCCGGAAGGATCCACGGAAGACGGATCATCTACTCAATCTCTCTTGCCGTCTGGCACTGTGCCTATCACATCGCCCTCTGAAGCAACAACTACATCAAACGAAAAACCCCTCGAATAGAGGGGTTTATTTTTTTGAGCAGTAATCTGCAGACAAGAAAATGTACTACTCGGTGAACTGAGCCGTGAAGCCCTGTGGCCGAATAACACATCCCCATGCTTGTCGTGTCTGCAGATTTCTGCTCTATGAATAGGTACGAAACGGTAGCTGCAAGTATACCAAACCTCCCCTACCTTTGTCAAGGGGTAGAAGTGTTTTTTTGATATTTTTTATATATTTATAAAGAAAAATGGGATTTTTAGATGCTGACGATCGGTTTCTCCAGTAAGACGATGAGTAAAACGATCTGATCGTACATTACGCACGCCTCTATGAGTTCCTTGAATGCGGACAGGAAGAGAGGCACCTGTAAGTACTGTGTGTTTGCCAAATTTGCGATCAAGCGCGTCAATTGCACAAAACAGTGATCGCATACGGCCACGGTTCTCATGAGATTCAAAAAGTGATGCCTGTAGTCGCGTACCATCAACAAGATCGTCAAGTACAATACCTGTGGAACGGTAATACTCTCGAGGATCATACATATCATCGAAAAGGGATGAAACAAATCGTACAATTTGTGTGGGAAATGCTGACGGATGTGTTAGCTTTATATCCTTCCACACCGAACGATATTCTTTTGTGCGAAGATAGACACCAATGCGTTTTGCAAAAAGCGAATACCGTCTTGCTTTGATGCAAGAATTTTCGAGATTATACATAACTTGTGAAAATACATATTTTCTATCGTTTGATGGAGGGCTGAATGTTCGTACCTTTTGGATAGAATGCCGCACATGCGATGAAGTCGGCTGCATTGGAATACACGATTTTGAATGTAGTTCGCACCACACATCAAGAATGGGGCGAGTAAACCATCTTGCTACTGCCAATTCATCCATGCAATAAAAATCCCATGCCGTATGTATCCCATACTCCGAAAGCTGCTTTTGTGTGGCACTCCCAATACCCCACAAGTCGCCCACTGAGATCCGAGGAAGAATATAAGGCACTACCGAGTCATGCACAACTGTAATACCATTGGGTTTTTTATATTTTGATCCTATCTTTGCAAGTACTTTTGTCTTGCCTATGCCAATCGAAACGGAAATGCCAAGCTCTCTATGGATACAATCTTGGATGCGTTTTGCAAATACCTCAAGCTGCGCTTCTTCGAGAAGAGTGCGGAATGGAATCACTCCAAATGCTTCGTCAATGGAGTATTCTTCAATGAGAGAAATATATCGGCGGAGAATAGAAAACATCCGTTGAGAAAATATGCCATACGATTCATAGTCCGATGCCACCACGCACGCAGAGGGGATAATATGTGTTACTTCCCATAAGGGGGTGCCACGACTTACGCCTTGAGACTTTGCTTCATAACTCGCTGACGAAACAATGCCGCGCTCCGCGCCTGTGATCACTGCGCGCCCTTCAAGTTCGGGGTGCATTGCTTGTTCGCATGAGGCAAAAAACGCATCAGCGTCTATATGAAAAATGTATAGCGAAGTCATACATACTTCCTGACAACAGAAACAACAACCCCTGCCACTCTCAGTTCCTCTTTTGGAATAATAGGCGGATATTTTTTATTTCCAGAAATGAGTCGAATCGCACACCCCTGTTTCTCATAATATTTCATGGTCCATCCTTGATCCACTTGAGCTATTACAATATCTCCTGTGCGTGGCTCACGACCTCGCTCCATAAGCACAAGATCGCCCGGCATGATACCGGCATCAATCATGGATTCACCGGAAACTTTGATGAGAAAGGTGGAGTCAGGACGCGAGATGAGGTAATCATCAAGGGTGAGTGTATCAACGAGTTCTTCTTCGGCAGGAGTAGGAAACCCCGCCTCCACAGTGCCAAGCAGTTTCAATCCTCGTAGAAGAGGGCCGGGGATCAAAAATCCTCGATTGTTTTGTTTTAGGATACGCGTTTCAACCAATTTTTTAACCAACTTCGCGCTTGCATTTTTCGATTGAAATCCAAAAAGATCCGCAAGCTCTGCAAATGAAGGCATACGACGGGATTTATGATAAAACGAACGAATTTTTTTTGTATAAAGGGCAGGATCTTTTTGCATATATATAAAAACAAAGAATCGTGAATTCACTCCACGACTCTAGTATAGTGAACGATCGTTCACCTGTCAAGATTCTTAAAAATTCTGGGAAATTATTGCATGGACTATCAATTCCCCGAATAAAAGGTGTTCTTCATAAAATTCTTCGAAGTCAAGGGGACCGCCGTTCACTCACCGAAATCTGCGCACGACATATTGTGAAATATCAATAGACGAGAGGACGATTCTCCCATCGCATACGCCATAATAACTGTAATTCTTCAGACCGGGGGTTAAAAAACATTTGATCTAAACGAAGTTTACTAGACGACTGATTTTCTTGAAGCATCCCTGTCATAGATGTTAACGTATAGCCAAGGGCGCCATCATACACTCTCGCCCAATACTCATCAAAGAAACCAATAAACTTCCATGGGTTTACACTCATGGTATTAACTTAATTCAAGCAAAGCTTGTCCAGAATCTTCCGCTTCTTGATTACGAACGTACTTCGCTATCACCTCGTCGTTAATTCCCGTTGTGGAGACGAAATATCCATCCGACCAAATACCGTCGGATCCCCAATACACGCTCTTCAAGAATGGGAACTTTTGTTTCAATCCCCGTGATGTGTTTGCCTTCAGTATCCTTACGCATTATCCGACACTGATCTTTGTGGGTATGGAGACGAGCATATGGATATGGTCTTTATCATGGTTTACCTCTTTGATATCGATCTCAGGATAATACTTGGTGATTTCTAATAGTTTGCTTCTCATGAAGGCAAACACGCCTGCGTTGAATATTGGCCGACGGTACTTTGTCGGAAGGACCAGGTGATATTGGCAGTGATATACTGCATGGGACTGTTTCTTATACTCCATCTCCTTATTCTACACGGACGAAAGGATTCTGGATACTCTTCATCCCTCGGGCTGACGCCCGGGGAATTTCGGCGGAGGATAAAAATTTATTATTTACCTTCTTATAAGTATAATATCTTTTCATCTCACTGTGAATAGGTAGTTAAGAAAAAAACGTGAGAAAACCCTTTCTGCTACTTATGTGACTGACGCTGTAGACTTCTTTCCTGAAAGTGCGTCAATAATATTTTGCGCCGCGAGTCGCGACATTGCATCTCGCGTGCGTACCGTAGCCGATGCAGTGTGGGGTGTCATGATGACATTGGAGAGTTTGCGCAGTTCGTAACGATCTCGAGGATTGCAATCTATTGCAGGTTCACATTCATATACATCAAGCGCAAACCCACCTATTTTTTTTTGGTAGAGTGCTTTGAGCGTTGCCGTTTCATCAACCACGGGACCGCGCGCGGTATTGATAAGCAACGCATCTTTTTTCATCAAACGTAATTGTTTTGTACTGATCAGATGGCGAGTAGATGGCAAAAGAGGAACGTGTAGGCTTACGATGTCGCTTTGAGATAAAAGTTGTTCGAGGAATAAATGACGCGCGGAAAAACTTTTTTCGAATTCTTCATCGCGCCTCACATCATGGTAAAGGATATTCATTGCAAATGCCGACGCGCGCCGAGCAACCATTTTGCCAATATTACCCAGGCCAATAAGGCCCAAGGTAAGACCTGCAATGTCACGCCCTAAAAAAAGCTGCGGGTCCCATCCGTGATATTTCCCTGCGCGAGTAAAACGATCCGCCTCCACAAGCCTATGGGCAAGCGCAAGAATGAGCGCAAAGGTATGTTCTGCAACTGATTCATTGATTTCGGGCAGGGCTGTATTTGTTACGATGATGTTTCGTTTTTTTGCGGCTTCAATGTCGATATTATCAAATCCGACCGCATAGTTTGAAATCACTTTCAGTTGAGGTCCTGCGGCATCCATAATTGCGGCATCAATCTTATTGGTAAGAAGAGTGAGAAGCGCGTCATATCCTTTTACGCGTGTGAGGAGCTCTTTTTGAGAAAGATTGATTGGTTTTGGTTGAAGCGTAACTTTATAGCCTGCATTTTTCAATATATCAATTCCCACGCGAGAAATCGGACGAGTGACAAATACTTTTTGCATATTATATTTCTTTACAAGAACACGCAGCGCCTTTAATACGTCTTTTAAGTTTTGGGATAGTGAGCAAGCCTGTCTGCGGGCCCACATGTTCAATCACAGATGCGGCGTTTGCTGTCCCCCACTGGAGCGCTTCGTTAAGAGGTTTGTCATGAAAAAGGGCGGCAATAACTCCCGTAGAAAAACTATCTCCCGCACCTGTGCGCTGTACGACTTTAGACGGCATTATTTTCATAAAATAACATCTGTGGCCGTCAAATCCGTATGCTCCATTTAACCCGTCAGTAACAATTACGATATCAGGTCCTAACAGGTGGAGAGATTTGAGAATGTCTTTGATCGAGGTTGTCGATGGTTGTCCTAACACCATGAGTCCTTCTTCTTTATTAAGAATCAGCACAGAACACACTTTCAGGATAGGTTCTAAAACCTTTTTCCCCGCAAGTAATTGATGAGTACCGGGATTAAATGCGAGTTTCGTGCCATTGAATTTTAATCGAATCAAAAGATCCTTATGTATTGAATCAAAGCCCTTCCCCATGGAAGTAAGATAAATCCATTTTGAAGATGCAAGTTTTGGAAGATTATATTTCCGAGGGCAATGATAGACAAGAATCGTACGCTCGGTCTTATATGTAAGCACAACCGAGTAATTTGTGGGCTTCCTCTTTTGAACAATGACATACTCAGAAGAAACGTTTTCTGCTTTGATTTGTTCAAGAATACGCCTGCCGCTATCATCATCTCCGATGATACTGTAAAACGCTGCCTTCAAACCCAGACGAGCCGACCCTACTGCGTTATTGCATGCATTTCCTCCAAGAGTAAATTTCAATTCTTCGATAGGAATTTTCTCCGCGTAGTTGAGACAAAACCAGCATTGATCTTTATTGAGGCTGCAAAGAAGCGAAGCATTATCAATGCGCACAAACGTATCGAGTGTTGCATCTCCGATCGAAATGATATCGTATTTTGTTTTTGCTTTCATGCGAAATATGATTATTTTTTAATATCTTCAATGTCTTTTTTTATAATCCCCATCTCTCGTACAAGAGTGGTGACTTGAGAGACAATATTTTCAAAACGTATAAATATCTTGAACAAGAGATAAAAAACTGCGATCAACGAGAGGTAAAATATCGCATCGGCGCCACGGCCCACTTGCAATACTGCGGCAAGACGATCGGTAAGATTTGGCTGCCATACAAGAAAAATAATGACAGTCCAAAATATTGACCACACAATAAAGGTGGGGATTCGGATCGTTTTATGAATATATGCGATTACAGATTTTGCGATCACGAATACACTGGCAATGGTGACGAGGATTTGGATGACCATTTGAAGAAGGGAATTTACTCAAGAAACATTTTTCGCCACAAGAGTCGGCGCACAATATGCAGCGCATTTGTGGAACGCTGACCGCGCTGTTTGGAATACGAGGTGTAACGCACTGTCACCGGCACTTCACAAAATCGTAGATCATGCCTGACAATCTCATGCAAAATCTCAGAAGCATGCGCCATGCGGTTCTCATTGATGATAATTTTTTGCGCAGCGTTGCGCGTCTGCGCACGAAATCCGTTGTGAGTATCGCTCAAACGTATGCCGGAAAAAAACCATGTGAAGAGTATACCCGCTTTCAAGACTACCCTGCGAATTGGGGGTACATTGCTTTTAGATGCCAAAAATCGAGATCCCAGTACAATATCTGCACTGTTTTCAAAAAGGGGCGCCAAGAGAAGAGGTATTTCTGCTACGCTATGCTGGCCATCTGCATCGATATTGACTATGTATTCTGCGCCCTTTGCCAGGGCATAGGCAATACCTGTTTTTACTGCTGCTCCTTGGCCAAGATTGATTGAGTGGCGTATCACATCCGCGCCTGCCCGGCGCGCTTCGTATGCTGTGGTGTCACGCGAACAATCGTCGACAACTACCACATGGAAAGACGGGTAAAGGCTACGCACCTCCGCAATAATGGAGGCAATAATACGAGCTTCGTTGTATGCCGGAAGAATGATAAAGACGTTTTTCTCCATACAAATGTATCATACCACTCCTGCTCTAAAATTCAATTGACATTTGATAGAGACGATGATATTTTTTTTAATATAACTAATTGTAGAAAATATGCTTGAATTAAAACTCGAAAAACTATCACCCGCGCTCCGTAACCTTATCGTACTCGAAGAGTCTTCAAAAGCATCACACAAAACGATCTGTGAAAATGTAAAATCGAGTCAAGCGCCTATCACTGAATATGCCATGCGCACGCTTCAGCATTGCAATGGCGGCGCAACGCTCCAAGCGGCTCTTTGGCTCAAAGAACATTTGAAAAACGGAGGTAAAATAATGGTGACTATTGCCGGCGCACTCAGCTCATTTCAAGTGGGTGTTATGCTTGCTGAACTGATCCGTAAAGATAAGGTTCATATTATCTCGGCAACAGGAGCAAATCATGAAGAGTCTTATTATCGCTATGTGGCGCACTCGCACTATGCATACATTCCACGTTACACCGAACTCACCCCGAAGCAAGAAGCGGAATTACGCGACACAGGACTGCGCAGAATCACGGATACGTTTTTACCGGAAGATGAAAGCGTCCGCATACTCGAACCGCATCTTTTAAAGATGTGGCAAACTGCTCAAGAAAAAGGAGAGCGCTACTTCCCACATGAATATTTCCGCCGCCTTTTTTCAGAAGGCTTGATTGAATGCGACAGCGCAGGCAATCCGAATGACTCTTGGGCGTATGCGGCATGGAAACATAATGTGCCGATTGTCATTCCGGGATTCGAAGACTCCACTATGGGAAATATTTTTGCAAGCTATACGTATGACGGAAAATATCGGGAAGATAAAAGTGTAATTTTGAATCAAAATATCATGAAAACAGGGCTGGAATACTTTACTTCTCTGTATGACTGGTATATGGAAACAGCAAAAGATCATCCGATTGCATTTTTGCAGCTTGGCGGCGGCATTGCGGCTGATTTTCCCATCTGCGCGGTGCCATCTCTAAAACATGATCTAGGCCTCCATGGCAAAGTCCGTGATTGGGCGGGATTTATCGAAATCGGATCATCTCCCATGTCGTATGGTTCGTATTCGGGCGCCGGCGGCAAAGAAAAAATCACGTGGGACAAACTCTCAACCGAAAGTTATTATCAAATCATCCAAAGTGATGCCACGGCAGTATTCCCTTGGATCGCCGCCGTGCTACTAGACTTATAAAGATTGAATTATTTCCTATGTCCGCGATAGAGCTCGTAAAAACGCGATTGCGGATTTGTGGAAAGTGTGACGAACGTCCCCTCTTCTACGATTTTCCCTTCATCAAATACTATAATCCGATCAACATTCTCGAGTGTGGAAATCCGATGTGCGATAAGGATAAGAGTTTTGTCGGAAAGCTGAGTTTCAAGCGCATGTTGGATTGTTTTTTCGGTTTTATTATCGACCGATGATGTTGCTTCATCAAAAAATAAACTTCCCACGGGCTTACACCCGGGGTATTAGCCTGTTTCAAGCTTCGCTTGTCCTCGCTAACACTCGGATGCTCGCTCTCCCTCTGGCTAATGCCCGGGGAATCTCGATGGATTATCAAAAGTAATATATTTCCATTTTCTATCTCCAAGCAAAAACCAATATGACCTCACAAGATCGCGCCATGAGAAAAATGCAGTGTCCGCTGATGATCGAAGAGAGGTGAATTTCATAGAAGTACACTTTGAGCAAGCGAAGGCAAAAGTCGGATAAGCTTCACGTTCTTGGGATCGACAAGAAATGGAAGTATGTCCCTTTCATAGTTCGCTATATTGGAATGATGCGTCTTGTAGAGTGCAAGAATACGACTCAATAATTCGTTCTGGGAATGAATATCAACCATGCGCAAGGTATGTTCATCTGGTACAATGCGACGTGAAAAAAACCATCCAAGATCATATAAATCACGTGGCTGTAGACGCATACGTCCAAAAAGAGCATGTACTTTTCTCGCGCAAAGTATATCAAGTGGTAATGTGATGATTTGTTCGGCAAAGCCGAAACGATTAAGTGTTCGAATATCGGTTCGTTTATTCTTCGGTTGCTTTGTATACTCAATTTTAATCTTTAGAGTTTCATCCTTATGACGAGAAAGTCCTAAGTTGAATAGGATGTTAGTAAAAGTAAAAGTACCCCCTCTATCACTATCCCCCCTTTTCTTCTTGAAAACCGTTGAGTACCCACGACGCCTCAATCCTACTTCAAGATGCGCAAAGGGAATGCTTTCGTCCCCTCTCGAAGCAAATGCATCAAAATCAAGGTCTTCAGAAAAACGATCAAGGTCATGGAGGAGCCGTAAACTTGTTCCTCCTATAAAAGCAAGATGATTGGATTGCGGAAGTTCATACAGCATCGTGAGTAATTCGCATTGAATATATTCGCGCAATATTGCGCGTTCGTGGCCGTGAGGGATGCCTGAACGATATGCTTCATCAAGAATAACGGAAAATTGAGTTGAGGTAACCATAGAATATTTATGTATGAAAGTATCGTATAACAGAATCGGATAGTGGGGCAAGCAGAGGACCAAACAAATGGGCATACTCCTTAAAACGCTTCCAAGAAAAATGGTCAGGAATCTCAAGTCTCAGTTCCGCAAGATATGAGTCGGGATCGTGTTCAAAACGATGGAACCAAAGCAAATCGAGAAGCGCTTTTTCTGGCCGAGCAATCCGAACGCTATAAGGAAAACGCTTTTCTATTTCAAAACCAAAGAGTAATTCAGGCTTTACATGACGAAAAATAAACAATCCTCCTTCTTGCGGTTGATAGCGTGCGGTAATGGCCGGCGTCACGGCTGTCGTCGCAAAAGGAATTTCTGGAATCATACCAGTATGATGAAGTACGCTCTCTGTGCTCATAACTGCCAAAGGATCGAGACGTGAGCACATTGAAAATGTATCAGGATAGGGCTTTTGATTTAAGAGATAAAGCCCGCGTCGAAGACGAAAAATATGTCCGGAAGCAACATATCGATTCAACCCAAGAAGAATAGCAGACCGCCTATCAGAAGGAAACCACTTGGCGCAATCCTGCACAGAAAATATTGGCCATGATCGCGCACGGTCCATGAGTGAAAGAAGGGTCATATTTTGGTATTTCTTATAATTATCATTATTGATAATCTAAAGAAATGATACCATATATCAAATTTTTCGTCAACCATCCTATACGCACTCACTTCTATCGATTCCAAAGAGTACTAAAAATAGTATCTTTTGGAAATGATAAAGACCGTCCCTAAGGGGGCCTCATTTTCTTCTTTATCTATTGTTATTATTTTCCTTCTTTACTCTCGAGATCTTCTTTTTCGTCAAGTGACGAATGAAGCACATTAAGTGCTTCATCAACTTCTTTTGCAGTTGCCAGAGTATGTATCCGTTCGCTCTGTTCCTTTGTGATTCTTCCACTAGCAAGAAGTGACTCTGAAATCGTAATAACATGTTCAGGCGTAAAATTGATTTTCTCATGAGAAACTTCTCTCTCTGGATAGTAATGTCCTTTTTGGAGATTACGGACGTTGATACCTTCCGGCATACATTATTTCTTATGATTAATGTTCTGTGCTTTGATTAAAATAATACCAAATTTAGGCGTTTTTTCAATTTTTTCAAAAAAAGGG
>JACQSA010000007.1 GCA_016206145.1 Candidatus Uhrbacteria bacterium | reverse complement strand
GATGCTTTAGAAGAAAAATGTGTGATGTTATTTCTTAGAAGTGAAGAAATAAAAGAGTTGAAAGAATTTCTTAAAAAAATGAGTCCATCGGCACAACTTCGCATCGTATCCGATGGCCTTGTGGCAGAAATTGCAGTAGTGAAATAATAGTGTATGAAACTTACTATCCTTGGTGCAGGGGCAGGGGCGTATGTCCCATGCTTGACACGTATCATTTTTAATGATACGCTTAAGTTAACAATAATGTTACTATTCACGTATCGTTACAATGACAGGAGAAGAACTCAATCAATTTGTACGAGGGCTCAGGATTTCAAAGGATCAGATTCTTCGCGAAGAAGCAGAGATGCTTTTTTTGAATGAATTGGCGCAGAACAGGATTGGCGCACAGGTGCTTTTTTATGGTGGCACTGCTCTTCGTCTCGCGTACGGTTCACCCCGTTTTTCGGAGGACATTGATCTTTTACGCACCAAGCCTCTACGATTTTTGGAGTTCACGCGATTTGCACGAAGCGTTGAAAAGAAATACTCAAAATGGAAGCTCGCTGACATTAAAGATAAAAGAAAAACGTTTTTTGCGCTCTACGTCATTTCTGATGAAAAGCTCAAACATAATTTTTCGCTCAAGATAGAATTACACAAGGCAGAGACAAAAGCGCGGATAGACGCACATCTGATCCTTTTGAAAAGCGCGGTGAGTGTAGCCGAGCCATTGCTTTTAGTGCCATCACTTGTCGACCTTAAACGATTCAAAGAAGATGCGTTAAAAGAACGAAAAAAGGCGCGTGACGTATTTGATTTGTGGTATATCTCTCAAAGTTTGAGGGTGCCATTTTCTCTTCCGTCAGATGGCGCGTACTATACGCGCCGTGAATTTGAAAATGAACTGAGAGTGTTCTTGCCACGCGAATATTATAAAGTTATCGATGAGTTATATGAGCGCACTGCAAAAAAAGATTAACGAGATACCAAAACCAACATTTACTTTTTCCGATATTCGTAAAATTGCTGATATGAACGACGAGAGCCTGCGGGTAAGCATGAATCGCCTCGTAAAAAGCGGCCATGTAACAAGAATTGTTCGAAGCGTATACGCGCATGATCTGGCAGTGGTTGATTGGGATCGGCTCGCGCAAGAGCTGTACACGCCCAGCTATCTTTCATTTGAGTCAGCACTTGGCAGGACTGGCGTGTTAAGTCAGAAACCGTACGCGCTTACGCTTGCCACGACACTGCGTACAAGGACAATAGAGACAAAAACAAAAACGATTATCTATCACCACATTCAGCCTCGTTTGTATTGGGGATATATAAGAGAGAACCATATTTTCGTAGCCGAATCCGAGAAAGCATTTCTAGATCTCGCGTACCTTTCCCTGAAGGGATATGCAACATTTGATCCCGATGAGATGAATCTCGCCAAGCTTGATTCTGCTAAAATCATGCGGTATCTGAGAAAATTTGGTAACGTTCAGCTACGCAAGAGAGTAGAAAAATTGTTTTGAGTGCCAGTCGGTTGTCATCAGCTTACGTTATAGCTATACTTTTTATATTATCAATATGAAACTTACTATTCTTGGAGCAGGGGCAGGGGCGTGCGTACCAGGCACATCAACAGAAAATTTATACCCACCCGCATTTTTGGTCGAATGGGACGATCAAAAAATACTTTTTGATTGCAGTGAAGGCGTACGGTTTCGATTGGAAAAGGCAGGGCATCTCCTTGAGACTATTCATCATCTCGCAATTTCGCATTCACACGCAGACCATTTTGCGCCACTCCCTTTTCTTCTAGGAATCTTTTTGAAGGGACAGTGGGGAGGAGAAAAAGCAAGAAACGAAGCACTCAATATATATTGTCCTGACGCAATCGCAAAAGATTTTCCCGTTCTTTGGGGGATTCATTGGAAGAAAATGGACTACCATTCTTTTCCTAAACTACAATTTCACTCAATGAGTAAAAAAGAAGATCCAATTGTTATTGGAAACGCCTTGCTTTTTTCAAATTCAGCGTATCATTCTTACGGTAATCTCGATGCGTTATGCTATCGTTTTGAAACTCCATCGGGCGTTTTTGTTTACTCAGGCGACACAGGAGATTGTGAAGGAGTGCGAATTGCGTGCAAGGACGCAGATTTTTTTGTATGCGAATCTTCTGCACGGCTCACTGACTCAAGCATGGCAACTCAGTATGGACACCTCAATGCACGACAAGCAGGCGAGATCGCAAAATCAAGTGGCGTGAAACATTTAATTTTATTCCATTATTCCGGACTTGATTCGGATGACGCCCTGATTGATGCGGTAAAGGAGAGCGGGTTTGCAGGACGATTGACCGTCGGAAAAGATTCTCAAACATTTGAAGTATGAGTAAACAAAAAATATCTACGATTGTCATAAAAATTGGCACGGGGGTCATTACCACAGACGACGGATTTCTTGATGAGTCCATGATTAAAAAAATCGTTGATCAGGTTGTTGCGCTCAAAAAGAAAGGTGTTCGCGTGGTCCTTGTATCTTCGGGGGCAGTTGCCGCGGGTAGAGCGCTTGTAAAGCCGCCAAAAAAATTGAATCGTATCGAGAAGCGTCAAGTGCTTGCTGCCGTTGGGCAGGGAAAACTCATAGCAATGTATGAGAAATATCTTTCATCACGAGGATTTCACTCTGCTCAAGTGTTGGCAACCAAGGAAGATTTTCGTGATCGCCACCATTACTTAAATATGAGAAGTTGTTTGTATGCGCTTCTCGATAATGATGTGATTCCTGTTATCAACGAAAATGATGTAGTATCTGTGGACGAATTGATGTTTACTGATAATGACGAGCTTGCGGGACTTGTAGCATCACTCTTGGACGTCGAGCGTCTTATTATTCTCAGCACTGTCGACGGTGTATTAGATTCAGAAGGATGCATTATTTCCGTGATAGACACGCACGAAAAATTGGATCATATTGAAGCAGTGAAATCAGCGTTTGGTCGAGGCGGTATGATCACAAAAGTGGCTGTGGCAAAGCGTCTTGCAAAAATTGGTATTACTACACACATTCTGAACGGCAAACAAACGGCAAATATCGCACGTCTCATAGAAGGAGAGAATATAGGCACCACCTTCCTTACAGAGCGTCGTGTTTCGAGCAATAAAAAATGGCTTGCACTTGCTCGTGGAACAGAGCACGGTGTCGTGACCATCAATAGTTGCGCAGAGAATCTCTTTCGTGATAGCGGCAAAGCAATGAGCTTACTTCCAGTCGGAATTGTGTTCGCCGTAGGTGACTTTAAAAAAGGAGAGATTATTAAAATTATCAATGAGTCTGGTTTGGAGTTAGGCTATGGTCGCGCAGATTACAGCGTTGATGCGATTAATAAAGTGTTAGGAAAGAAAAATCAAAAGCCGTTCGTGCACTATGATTATTTGTTTTTAGATTTTTAGAAAATTCGCATGAAAAAAACTATAGCCATTATCGGTATGGGAAACATGGGTGGCGCGATCTATCGTCGACTTTGTGATAGCATGCCACCCGAACAAATTCTTGTGTGCAACCGTACTCGTCCGGTAGGCATCCATACAAAAAGTTATTTTTCATCCAATATAAACGATTTAGCTAGTCGAGCCGATTGTATTATTCTTGCAGTCAAGCCTCAATCACTCGATGAGTTGATTGCTACACTTACTACTGACTTGTCAAAAAAAATTATCATCTCTATTCTTGCGGGTACGACACTCACCACGTTACAAAAAAAGACAGGTGCAAAAAAAATCATTCGTGCAATGCCCAATCTTCCTACTCAAGTGGGTTCAGGCGTTACCGCTTGGGTGGCGACATCATTTATGAGTATGAAAGAGAAGAATTTTGTAAAAGAGATTTTTAACACTTTTGGGTACGAGATCCAGCTTCGGAGCGAAGCAATGATTACCAATGTATCAGTGATAAGCGGTTGCGGTCCTGCATATTTTTTTACTCTTATCGAAATGATGAGCGCCGCAGCACAAAGGCTTGGTTTCTCTGCTCGAGAGGCAGAGAAACTTGCCACCACTACATTTCTCGGTTCTGCGAAGCTCTTCGCGACTGGCAGTAAAAGCGCACGTGAGTGGCGAGAGGCTGTTACTTCGAAAAAAGGAGTCACGGAAGCTGTATTGAAATATGTAAAAGAGAAAAAAGTTGATACAATTTTTTACCAAGCCTTGAAAGCAGGGATACAGAGAAGCAAGAAATTATCATCCAGCTAAGCATGACACCATTAGAGCACATATTGCTTACCGTTCGTGATGCGAGCCGCAGTATAGCGAATCTTTCTGACGCCACAATCAAGTCAGTGCTTTTTGATTTTGCTGATGTCTTTCTTGTCGCAGAACAAGAGATTCTTACAGCGAATCGAAGTGATCTTGCAAAGATGGATTTTGATAATCCTTTGCGTCCCCGCCTTGAGTTAACGCGCGAAAAAATCAGGGCCATTGCTCACGATATTCGAAATGTTGCCTCGCTCCCTTCGCCGCTTAATATAGTCTTAGAGAAACGTACTTTGGAAAGCGGTATTGAGCTTTCTCGCGTCAGTGTCCCACTCGGTGTTGTTGGGGTCATCTATGAAGCTCGACCGAATGTAACGGCTGATATTTTTAGTCTATGTTTTAAATCCGGCAACGCGTGTGTACTAAAAGGCGGAAGCGATGCAGCCGAGTCGAGTCGTGTAATTGTGGATAGTATCAAGAAGGTACTCGAACAACACAGTATTGATACGAATGTAATACATCTTATTACAGGTGGGCGTGCAGAGGCGCAAGAAATGATGAATGCGGTCGAGTACATTGATGTTATCATTCCTCGTGGCGGAAGAGGGCTTATTACCTATGTCAGGCAAAATGCTCGAGTGCCCGTGATCGAGACAGGAGCAGGTGTTGTCCATACCTTCCTCGATGAAAGCGCAGATACTCAAATGACAACGACCATTATTCATAATGCAAAGGTAAGTAGACCCAGCGCATGTAATGCGCTCGACACATTGATTGTCCACGAGAAGAAATTATCTGAACTTGCTGAGTGCCTTATCCCACTCGCACGGAGCGAAGTTGAGATTTTTGCTGATGAAAAGAGTTATGCTGCCATGGTAGGTAATTACCCACCAGCTCTTCTTCAGAGGGCGCTGCCGGAACATTTTGGTATGGAATTTTTATCACTGAGAATGTCAATAAAAACTGTCGCAAATCTCGATGAGGCAGTAGAGCACATTTCTTTATATAGCTCAAAACACACCGAAGCTATTTTATCCGCAGACCAGAACAACACAGAGCGATTTTTGAGCGAAGTTGATGCCGCCGTAGTATTTGCGAACACAGCTACCGTATTTACTGATGGAGCACAGTTTAGCCTTGGCACGGAGGTTGGCATTAGCACACAAAAATTGCATGCCCGTGGGCCCATGGGGCTCTCAGCACTTACAAGCTACAAATGGATCGGACGAGGAAGTGGTCAGATACGCATCCCATAGTTTTAAGTAGCAGTTTATTGTCTTTCCTTTGTTTGCGTGATATTTTGTAACAAGAATTCATCAAATTTATTTTCGATTGTATGGATCGACAAGACACTATTCTTATTATTGATTTCGGTGGACAGTATTGTCACCTCATCTCTCGTCGGATCAGGGATTTTGGCGTGGCTACAGAAATTGTTCCCGCTGATATTTCTTTTCAGGAGCTTGCAGAAAAAAAATATATACGCGGAATTATACTTTCTGGCGGCGCTATGTCTGTTTTTGATAAAAATGCGCCTACGCTTGATCCTCGTATCTTGCTGCTCTCTGTTCACTTTCTTGGTATCTGCTATGGACATCAGCTTCTTGCTCACCTACAAAGAGGAAGAGTGCAGCAAGGAAAATCTGGCGAATACGGACTTACGCCACTTCGGGTTATTAACCGAAATGGTTTACTAAAAAGGTTAAACAAAACAGAATCAGTCTGGATGAATCATCGAGACGTGGTGACAAAACTTCCCTCGTCATTTTTAGTGCTCGCAGCCACTAAGCACTCACACATCGCTGCGTATGCGAGTAAAGATAAAAAGTTTTTTGGTGTACAGTTTCATCCCGAAGTTACCCACACTCAGAAGGGTGATCAGATTCTCAAAAATTTTGTTTTAGATATTGCTAGGTGCAAACCAACACGTTCTTCTCTCTCATTGGTAGACTCAATTGTTGCAGAGGCAAGTGATTCTATCGGAAACCGTAAGACGATCATTGCCCTATCAGGAGGTGTAGACTCATCAGTTGCCGCCACGCTTGTGAGTCGAGCAATTGGAAGACGACTCACGGCCATATATGTGGATACAGGGTTAATGAGACACAAGGAAACAGAAGAAATAAAAAAGACATTTCAAAAGATTCCTCTTCGGCTAAAGGTGGTTGATGCGAAGAAGCAATTTTTTTCTGCACTGAAAGGCGTGACAGAGCCTGAAAAGAAGCGAAAAATTATTGGAAAACTTTTCATAGACATTTTTACAAAAGAGGCAAAACAAGAAAAAGCTGACGTACTCGTGCAGGGAACCATTTATTCTGATCGGATCGAAAGCGGTATTACAAAACACTCATCGGTGATAAAATCTCACCATAATGTTGGGGGTTTACCAAAGAATCTAGGGCTCGAATTGTATGAACCGCTTCGAGATTTATATAAAGACGAGGTGCGTGCACTTGCGCGCACCCTTGCACTTCCCCCTCCTATCCTTACACGTCAGGTGTTTCCCGGTCCTGGCCTTGCGATCCGTATCATTGGGGAAGTGACACCCGAGAGAACAGACATCGTACGTCAAGCAAGCCGGATCATTGAAGAAGAATTGCGCAAGACAAAACATTGGGATGCAATCTGGATGAGTTTTGCCGTGCTCCTTCCTATTAAGAGCGTTGGTATTCAAGGAGATGAGAGAAGCTATAAATATCCTGTGGTAGTACGTATCGTAGAATCTCGAGACGCGATGACGGCTCAGTTTTTGAAGCTACCGTTTGAGATTCTAGAACAAATTTCAACAAGGATCACAAACGAAGTTCGGGAGGTAAATCGAGTGGTGTATGATATTACTCATAAGCCTCCCGCAACGATGGAATGGGAGTAAATTATGGAATATAAACAATTTGCAATCAACTTAGCAAAAGAAGCTGGCGGCATCATGCGGGCAAATTTTATGCTTGGCATGAAGCGCGAATGGAAAGAGGATAATAGTCCAGTTACCGAAACTGATTTGAAAATCAATCAGCTCGTGCTTGACTCTATCCAAAAAGAATTTCCTGATCACAGCGTCTTAGCAGAAGAAGGGAGCGCACTGAAAGCTGGCAGTGAGTACACATGGGTTTGCGATCCGTTGGATGGGACCATTCCTTTTTCTCATGGATTAGGGATAAGCGTTTTTTCTCTTGCTTTAGTTCAGCAGGGAAAAAGTATTTTAGGTGTAGTCTATGATCCTTTTTTTGACAGACTGTATTATGCCCAAAAAAACAAAGGAGCTTTTCTTAATGAAAAGCCTATCAAGGTTTCGTCACAACAGATTTTCGAACGAGGGTGCGTAGAGTTTTCTATTCCCCGACATCGAACCAACGAATTTCCATCTTTGTATAATAATTTACGCAATACCGGGGCTAAGACAATGAGTCTTCTTACAACAGTCCATGCTGGCGCCTTAGTCGCTTCTGGTGAATTTCTCGCAACGCTTTATTTATTAAATCATGCCCACGATGTTGCCGCACTCAAAATTCTTGTAGAAGAAGCGGGTGGGCGTGTAACGGATATTGATGGCAATGATCAACGATATGACCGTCCTATCAACGGCGCAATTATTTCAAATGGTCTTGTTCACGACCAGCTTGTTGATTTGATAAAAAAGAGTCGCGTTTCTACCAGGTTGAGACCATAGAGAAATATCGTAGAATCGTCTTTTGTGTCATTCCGACTCCATTCGACTCACGGTGTTGTTCGCACTCAGGACAAGCTAGTAAGGAGTAGAGGAATCTGTGTAGATATACATTGAACGTAGATCCCTCGACTTCGGTCTTGGATGACAAAAAAACATTTCTCTACAGTCTCAAGCCTTAAATCACGAAATTGTCCATAATACACGCTCATTGTCATTTCCCCGATGGCCATCGGGAATCCAGTATTCAGAGCAGAGCTACCCAAACGTAAACGTGAATGCCTGCACGTTCGGTTGTTTTATAATCAGCTCCAGCGTGTGTTCCTCGTAGTCTGAATTTCTGATAAGTTTGTAGAGCCTTTGCTCCTTGATTATGGTGGATGTGCTACCGCCTTGCTCTAAAACATCTGCTCCCTTCTCTGAAATAACAGGCTTTCCGTCTTGGAGCACCTCCATCTCAATTGGAGTAGTAGCACCACTTACGAAATATACATTTTTTCCACGGTAACGGAAAATTATTTTTGCGTTACTCGTTTTGTTTTCCGCGTACTCATCGTGGAGATCCCATCCTCCTATTAAATACAGCCGGTCTGTCCGTATCTGTTTTGGTTCAAGGATGTTTTGAATGCCGTTTACATTCTTTTTGCCATTCCCAAGCGACGCATTGCGTAGCGATCCAAAATAGATTTCCGGACTTCTGTTTTGCGAAAAATCCGTTTGTTCTTCTAGCGTTGGTTTGGTTATATCCCGAGTAACAACTTCCTTCATCCCTAGCACATTCATACGTTCAGAAAGAAGAGCCTGAATCTTTTTTTCTGTTTCTTCATACCCACCTTCCCCGATATGATCATAGACGATGAAACCATCTATATCTATTAGATACTTCCGTGGCCAATACCGGTTGCTATATGCAGTCCATGTGGAATAATCGTTATCAAGAGCGACCGGATATTGGATACCAAATTTTTTTACTGCGGTCTCAACATTATCTAATTTTTTTTCAAAATCGAATTCCGGTGTATGCACCCCTATAATTTCCAACCCCTTGTCTTTGTATTTCTCATACCACGCATTGAGATAGGGCGTTGTTCTTTGGCAATTGATGCAGCTATACGTCCAGAAATCAATAAGAATTACTTTTTTACCAACAAGATCAGCGACGGAAGTTTTTGGTGTATTTATGAATGCTTGGACTCCAGCAAGTTCAGGGGCTTGTTGAAATTTGCGATTTTTTTCTTCCACAGATTTTTTTTGCATAGGAGAAAGTTCTTTCTCTCGTTCATCTAAAAGCGTTTTTTGTGTTGTGCTTTTAGTGACGCGCGCAGGTTTTGTGCGTTCAATTACAATAATTCCACTTACAATCAGCGCGAGGGTAAGTCCAAGAAGAAAATATTTTGTGCGGGACATATTTGAGACTATAGAGGAACGTTTTTTACTGACCTATTCTGTGATGTTTTTACAAGACATGCTTTTATTCCAATGACCCGATCCACGATTGCCGCCTTTGGCGACCTCGGGATGATTCCGTAGAAACGTTTTCTACAGAATCACTTTAAAAGAATTTGATTGAGAAGATCAAGGTTGGCAATAAGGCTGAGCCGATTGGTAAATACAAAAACACCAAGAACAATAAGTACGACGCCGAAGATAATATTGATGGGTTTGAGCAGGTAGGTGAATCGATTTATGATTTTTTGCGCTTGCGCCACCGAAAGTCCCACAAGAAGAAACGGAATGCCAAGACCCAATGAGTAGGTAAACAGAAGCCCAAACGCAGTTCCAGGCTTCGTGGTAGCAATCGCGAGAATGCTTCCCAATACCGCCCCTACACAGGGCGTCCAGCCAGCCGCAAATGCCGCGCCAAAGAGGAAGGAAGTAATGAGACGGTATCGAGAAGCGTGCGTAACTTTTAACGTATGCTCTCGTTCGAGAAACGGAAGCTTGACGAGCCCTGTAAGATATAAGCCGAAGAGTATAATAATTACACCACCGAATCGCGCCATCCATTCTTGAGTATCGTAGGCAACGCGTTCAAGGATTGTGTTGAGAAGAACACCGAGAGATGCAAATACTGAGGAAAATCCAAAAACAAATGCAACACTTGCAAGAAATATATGGAATCGTTCACGAGGAGACTGCGAGCCTGCCGTTGAGCTTCCTGCGAGGTACGCAAGGAAGCCGGGAATAATCGGCAGAATGCACGGAGATAGAAACGATACAAGTCCCGCAGTAAATGCGAGGATGAGCGTACCGTCCGTCATTATTGGGCAAGATAATTACCCACTTCAGTAAGGTAGCGTGTTTTGTCCCATCCTTCCGGAGATTTTACGACCCGTTCGCCATTTTTGAGAAACACTTTTGTGTGTTGGTATGCAACTCCAAATTCTCGGGCAAGTTCTCGTTCTGTATCATCAGTTTCGTTGTCGTTGTAATTTACGCGGAAGCCGATAACTTTATCTGAAGTAAGTTCATTAAACGCCTCCTGCATTTTTGGAAATTCTGCCTTGCAAATCGGGCACCAGTTTGCGTAAAAATACAATGCGACAAGTTTGTCTGATTTTAGCGCTTTGTCGTAATCAGTCTTTGTGAAATCAAGTAATTTTGCCGAAGTTCCCGCCAAGATGACTCCTGCATAAGTAAACTCTTCAGATTTTTTTTCCATAACAGACTCTTCTGGCAAGAGTTCCTTTTCTATTTTTATTTCCCCCTTTTTCAACAAGGCATCATTCTTTTTTGCGGCACCTTGCTCTCGAAGATTGAGAAGCTCATCCCCCTTTATCTTTACAGGAGCCTTTTTCGTCATTTCAGAAGACATGCGTTTTTCTTTTTTCGATTCTTCTTTTTTTGTCTTATCCACCGCCCCTTTTTGTTTTTCCATTACTTTT
>JACQSA010000004.1 GCA_016206145.1 Candidatus Uhrbacteria bacterium | reverse complement strand
TTTCGAGCGCGCGACAATTCTTCGGTCATGCCGGTATAGATCACTTGTTTTCCGGTGATAAGTTCTTTGACCAGATTAATATAAGTCCGGTAACCGATCACGATTTCGGCTTCTGCGATTGCTTTAGTCCGGATGGTCGCCGCCCACTGACCGCCCGCGTCTAGAATTTCTATACAGTTGAGTTATTCTCTCACTTGTTTTTTTAGTAGGTTTGTGAACACGATTTTCAACAAGAAAATTGAACAAGGCGTACAGCGTTTCAGGCATACCGATGGAATATGAGTACTCTAAGTGGCGGACCAAGTGTCTAGGCATAGTTATGCCAGGGTCGAGGCTATCGGGTTTCATATGGTTTAATATATTCAACAAAAACTCGCGCGGCGGCTTCTCAAATTCGCTTTGAATATGTCCGTAAGTAAGCCATCTATTTTTTTCATCAGGCACTGCTTTAATCGAAGCAACTAAGGCATCGTGTTGCCGCTGTCTTTCAAGCAAAGATTTTTGACGCATTTGTTCCATCTCACAATGGAGTGAACCCCTATTTCTACTCATAAGTTAAGCCACTGCCTCGTTTAAATATTTTTCCTCGAACTCGTCTGGCGGCACATAGCCGAGGGACGAGTGTAACCTCTTTTTGTTGTACACTTTTTCAATGAATTTTTCAATGTTTTTGTACGCGTCTTGGAATGACGCGTATTCAGTCAAGTATACTTCCTCGTATTTCACGGTTTTGTTGAATGATTCGGCGAAAGCGTTTTCGTAAGGATTGCCTTTGCGGCTCATGCTAATCAGGATTCCTCGTTTTTTCAGTGCGTTGACGTAGTCAGTGGAAGCGTATTGCACTCCCCGGTCGGAGTGGTGTATTAGTCCGCGGAGGTCAACGCCTTTGCGTAGGGCAAAGGCCATTTCCAATGCGTCTTCGCATAGTTGTTCGTCAATGTTTTTGGACAATTGCCAGCCAACGCATTTTCTTGAGAACACGTCCAGAATTGAAGCCAAGTAGACGAATCCAGTTGCGAGGTGGACGTATGTAATGTCAGCTGCCCATAGTTGGTTCAATAGCGTTACTTCCAAACCTTTGGCAAGGTTTGGGTACGTCTTCAAACCGTGGTTCGAGTTAGTAGTCTGAATCTTGTAAACGCGTTTCTTGCAAAGCAAGCCGTTTTCCCTCATGATTTTCAACACTTTCTTGTGGTTTACTACGAAACTTCTGCGGGCGAGTTCCCGCGTAATTCGCCTGTAACCGTACCGCGGCATGACTGCAATGCTGCGGATTTCTTTCAGTAAAGATGCGTTTGTTTCAGTTGGCTTTGAATCCAGCCACGCGTAATACCACTTTCGGCTTATGCCTAAAGCCTTGCAGGCGAAGGCATCGCCTATGCGCGAGCCGTTGTTTTTGACGAGTTCGTACAACACATTAGTCACCTTTCGTTTCTGGCTTCTGCTAACTTCTCTTGCAAGGCTTGCTGAGCTTTTTTTAAAAAATTGTTTTCCAAATACAATTGGCCTACAATTCGTTCCAGTTGAGCGTTTCGTGTCTCAAGTTTGGATGTATTTCCTTTTCCACCGAATGCAAAGCCAGGATTCTGCCGGTATTCGCGCCTCCACCTGTAAGCTATGCTAGAGTTAATGCCGTGTTCGCGGCATACTGCCGCGATAGGTATCCCGGAATCCAGTTCTTGAACAACGGATAGTTTTTCGTCTTTTGAAAACGTTTTCCTACGCATTTCCTGCACCCCCCAAACCCTAGTTTTTTATGAGGCTTGTGTCTTAACTACAAGAGAGAAACAGGGGTGCAGTCCACACAGATCCTGAAGAAAGTAGAAAAGGAAAAAGTTACGCAGTACTATCAGTTGCACAAGAGGGCAAGGTAAGTGTGGAGATTGGACTAGATTTCACACAACAAGCACAAAGACTAGTTTTAATCGCAAGATACGGAAAAGACACTGTAGAAGCAGTAAAAAGTGCAATACCATTTCTTTTAGACGATGCCATTGTTCGAACTAAGACCTCATAGCACAACATCGTTCTCCCACTTTTTGCTGACTGAAAGGAATTTCCCGATTTTTTTTCGGAACAAGTGCTTTATTTCAGCGAGCCGCTCCCGAGTCTTCGCTTCGAACCGCAAGACGAGTTTCGGGAGGTTTGATGAAGCGCGCACCAGCCCCCAACCGTCTTCGAAAACCACTCTCGCGCCGTTAATGTCGATTACCTTAAACCCCTCCTCCTTGAATTCGGAAGTAAGTTTTTCCACAACCGAATACTTTTCTTTGTCCGCGCAATCCGCCTCGATTTCAGCAGTCGAATAATAGAAGGGAATGGTTGAAACGATTTCAGAAAGGGATTCCGTTTTTGTAGACAAAAATTCTATTAATTTCAGGGCAGCAAACAGCCCGTCGTCGAAACCGTAGTAGCCTTGCGAGAAGAAAAAGTGGCCGCTCATTTCCCCTGCTAGAGGAGCGTTTTCCTCGTGCATTTTTTGCTTTATCCACGAGTGGCCGGTTTTCCAC
>JACQSA010000006.1 GCA_016206145.1 Candidatus Uhrbacteria bacterium | reverse complement strand
GAGTAAGAATCATTCGAGAGAGCGAAGCGACCACGGCAATCCTATTATGCAGGATTCCTCGCTCTAACTCAAAATGACATAATTCAAGTTATCCACAATGTCCAATACTAAGTATACCACATTTCAAAGGATCATGGTATGCACCCGGGCTGTGAGTAAGTGGGAATAGATGAAATACACTTTTGCCCTACTGTTGATTTTGGAGCTTCAATCACTTTTTTTTGTTGAATACATCCTTCTTGCCACACAAGCGGGAGGTTTGCATCGCATGGTATGCCTTGATATGGCTTTGCCGGGGTTTGCTTTAGTACTGGAATACATCCGGGTTGAAAGGTAATCGCAACATCCTCACGGCATTGCTGGCCCGCATACGGACTCTGGCTTTCTGTTTTTTGAACCGATATACACCCTGGTTGGAACACAATCGGCAGATTAGAACTGCACTGTTTACCGAGATACGGGCTTTGCTCCACAGGTTTAGGTTGCGGAACGCACCCCTCCTGCCATACTAAAGGTACATCAGAATTGCATGTCTTGCCTTTGAATAATTTTTCCTGCTCCAAGGACGGTTGCGATACGCATCCCGGCTGAAACGTGATCGGTCGATCCGGCTGGCATAATTTTCCAGCATACGGGCTTTTCTCATCCGCCTTTTTGAGTTGTACACATCCCGGCTGAAACGTGATCGGAAGCTCAGAGTCGCAAAAGGCCGTCTTTATCTTATCTTCTTTTTTTTCGAGATCATCTTCTTTCTTGTCGATCTTCTCCAACTTTTCATCAATTTTCTTCTCTTGTTTTTCTTTTTCTTTCAGTTTTTTCTCGATCTCGTCCTGCTCTTTTTGCAATTTTGCTTTATCTTCCTTATCCTTCTCCGCAAGTTCCTTGTCTTCCTTTTCCTTTAATTTTTTCTTAAGATCCTCTTGTTCTTTCTCAATGTTTTCTTTTTATTTTTCTGCTTTATCGCGGTCTTGTTCGATTTTTTCCTTCTCTTTATCAATCCGTTCTTTTTCCTTACGGTCTTTTTCAATGCGCTCTTGATCCTCTTTATCTTTTTTCGCTTTTTCTGTTTCTCCCTCATCAACATCGCCTTCTTCCACAATAAATATCGCCGTCGCGCTATGCAAATCTTTGCCCGTACCTCCTGATACTTTTATCGTATGCTCTCCGGGAAGCACTGGCTTTGTTTTTGTCTTCTCAATCTCAAGCGTCTTTGGCACAGCAGACACGACATTGTCAAACCTCCCTTCTTCATCAGCCTGCAAAAGACCTGCTACCTGCAACTTTATGCCATCAAACCAGGGACTCAAAATCTCCTTTGATCGAAAACCCCCGCCAGTCAATACAAATGCAGACCCGGCCGGACCCCGATTGAGAGGCGATAATGCGATCGTCGGCTCTTTTGCCTTGCTGAAATCCGGAGTAATAATGACACGAAATGTTGACGCTGCCTGTAGACCGTTTTCTGTCCGCACGTAGAGAGCGTATTGTTTGGGAAGCAAGTCTTTTTTGAGTCCTTCAGGAATTTCAAGAGTAAGAGACAGCTCATCAAGCTCACTGGTACTGCACCCCCCGACAATTTTTCCTTTCCCGATAGTGATAGTACAAGGAGGATAGTTTCTGAATACTTTTAATTCAAACGCACGTTCCGTGTCGTCAGGATCCACGAGCCATGCTTGCACGTTCCGACGTTTTTTATAATCTCCCCAGTCCTTCCCTGTCACTCGGATAGAAAATACATCAACCGTGCCTACTGGTGGAAACACCAGTGTGATAATGGGCTTCAGTTTTGCCACTTCTTCATTCTCGGGCAGTTTTGGTATTTCAACTTTTACTTCTGCAGAACCGCCCTCTTCGCTTACGGTAAATGTATGCGTGCCGGCAGGTGTTGATCTGCCGAGAGACACAAAAATCTTCAATCCATCGGGATTATCCTGACAAGGGGCATCGGCGCAAAGATCCGTAAACAGAGGCGTGTACGGCTGATCCAAAGGATCGCGGGCTGTCACTGCCTTTTTGCTTACCGTACTCCATCCGACTCCGGTAATACCCACCTGAATCTCATTTTCAGTAACCGCTACTTGAGCGTCAATAATCACTCTTCTTTCTGTCTGCTCTTCATGCGTTACTGCATGCAACGCGGACGTAAGGGGAGAAAAAATAAGACTTCCTGCAACCAAGATCGGCAGTATGCGTTCAATGCATTTTTTCATAAATAGGATAATAATAGAATGAGGCTATAGATAAACGTTTTTTACTGGTCTATTCTGTGATTTTTTATGAGACAGACCTTTATTTCAAGGACTCGATCCCTCGATTGCCGCCTTTGGCGACCTCGGGATGAATCTGTAGAAACAATTTTCTACAGATTCAGTTTAAAATTCAGAAGTGAGCTGATACATCGGAAGCAAAATGCCTGCAACCATAACACCGACACCGACACCGAGCACGACCATGATTGCTGGTTCAATCAATGCAATTACATTTGATATCATAGCATTGATTTCGCGAACATAAAAGCTGGTCACTTTTTCCAATACGTCGTCAATGCGCCCTGTTTGTTCTCCTACCGCAAGCATCTGTGAAACAAGGGAAGGGACATATTTTGATTTTACAAACACACTGGATACGGGATTTCCGTCTTCCACTTCTTTAATAGTATCATCTATCAAATCCTCGAAAACCGAATTTCCGACAACGTCGCGAACAATGCGCAACCCCTGCGGCACGGTAATGCCTCCCACAAGAATCGTAGAAAAACTCCTGGTAAAACGCACCAGATACACATAGGTAAACAATGTGCCAAAAATAGGAATTTTCAGTTTTATCTTATCAAACATTCTGCGACCTTGGGGAGTTTTTCTATAATAATTTGCTCCCACGATACTGCCCACCGCTCCGAGAAGAATAATCCACCAAAATGATTGAAAAAACCCGGACGTTGCGATCAAAATGCGCGTGGTGATCGGAAGTTTGATATTAGGCCCCAATTCCGTAAACATGCCAAGCATTTTTGGCAAAACAAAGGTCATCATTACAAATGCCGCAACGATTAAAAGGCAAATAATAAAGATCGGGTATACCATCGCGCCTGTAATCTTGCTTTGTAATTCGTAATCCTTTTCTTGCTGATCCGCCAAATAATTAAGTGTATCGTCGAGTTTTCCGGATGTTTCTCCGGAACGGATCATATTGATAAAAAAATTGCTGAAAATATTTGGATAACGCTCAAGCGCTGTGGAAAGCTTGGTGCCGCCCTCCACTTCGTCAACGATTGAGAGAAGGGATTTTTTGAGCACGGGTTTCTCCATCTGTGACACAAGCATGCGAAGCGCCTGCACAAGAGGAATCGCCGCGGAGATCAAAATAGAAAGTTGGCGCAACATGATCGCCAGATCTTTTTTTGATACACGGTTGAGAAAATTATCAATGATTTGCAAAAAATCCCCCTTCTTGCCAACTTCGGCAAGGCTCGTCACGATAAGATCTCGTTCCATCAACAGTGATGCTGCGTTTTCTCTGGTGTCGCTATCGATCGTGCCGGTCAATATTTCGTCGGTCTTACTGCGCGCTTTGTATTTGAATTGGGCCATTTTGTGATAGGGTCAAGGGTAGAGGGTGTACGAGTATAGTAAAATTCAAAATTGCTCAAGAAAACGGATATCATTGCTATAGAGGAGGCGCAGATCTCCGATATTCAGATTATTCTTCATCATATACGAGCGTTCCACACCAAATCCGAATGCAAACCCAGTATATTTTTTCGGGTCATATCCGCCCGCCTTCAAGACATTCGGATGCACCATACCCGCTCCTGCGATCTCAGACCATCCATCTTTGCAATACTGGCAGCCCTTGGCGTTGCAGATACCGCACGTAACATCAATTTCAAAGCTTGGTTCGGTAAAACGAAAATGATAAGGCCGCAAACGCACCTTTCTCTTTTTTCCAAAGAAATTTTTTACAAAATATTCCACAGTGCCTATCAGTTCTCGCATGGTAACAGACCGATCAACCGCAAGCCCCTCGAATTGATGAAACATGGGGACGTGAGATATGTCGCTTTGGCGCCGATAACACTTTGCGATATTGATCATACGCACCCCTTGTCCCTTCGCGCTTCGCTTTTGCATTTCACGAACTTGGCCTGATGAAGTGTGTGGCGTGAGTAGGACTCTTCCTTTGGGCCCAACAACATCCTCACTGATAAAAAAAGTTTCCCATTCGTCTCTGGCAGGATGCCATCGTGGCATATTGAGTGCCTCAAAAGCATAATAGTCCCATTCAATTTCATTGTAACTCATCCGTGAAAATCCGAGCGGTACAAATATGCGCTCGATCTCTTCGATCGCGCGTGTGACAAGATGAAGATGCCCATACTGCTGAAACGCACCGGGAAGGGAAACGTCAATCATATCAGCATCTGTAGTTTGTGCGTGAAACTCTTGTTTCTTTACCTGAAATTTCTCCTCAAGTTCGTGTTTCAACTCATTGATTTGCTTTCCGATTGCCGGTTTTTCTTCTGCAGGCGCCTGCGCGATCTTTTTCGCAAGCTCGGTAAATTTTCCTTTCCTTCCTAGAATGCTGAATTCGTACTGAGACAGGGCTTCACCGCGTGCAATTTCTTGCAGATAATTTTTTACTTCTTTTCGCAAAATTTCTAACTCTTCTTGCAAGGGCATAAGAAATCACCTAACGAAGCCTCATGGGCTTTCTGGAAATAATAAAAAGTTCAGCAACAGTAATCCCAATGAGAAGGAAAGTAATATTATACCACGTAAGCAGCCGATAACTCTGTAAGACAAGCACCCCGTCAATAAGAAGGGAAAAAAAGAACGCTTGTCGAAAAGAAATTGCGACTTTACGAAACATGAGTTCTTGCCTCAAAAGTACGAGGCGAATAAGAAATCCTATCAATGAAAATGTGCCGGTAAGCGCGCAGGTAAGGCTTGCGTAGAAGAAAAAAAATTCAAGAGGCCCTGCCTGAGAAGGGCTTACATTTGCAATTACAGTATACCATGCCCCCCAAGAAATGAGAGTGCCTACGGAAAGGATAATAAGATAGTGGATAAGAGACATAAAACTAGGGTGGAGGGATTAGACCATCAGGACCTACGAAATGAGCGCCTTGAGACGCAATACTGTGCGTTTCAAAAATAAATTCAATCTTATATGAAGGGCAGCCGTTTTTGTCGGTACAGGCAGAAACCGTGTCAGAAGCAAGTGATGTGTACGTTGCGATTTGAGATCCGCCTGTGCCCGGGAGGTGGCCGAAAAAACCAAATGATCGCTCGCGGCATGAATCGCTGTTTGCCCGCACGAACCCATCAGTGCTCAGGCACGATGTATCCGGATCACCGAGGATACGGCTCTCCTGACCCATTGATGGGTACACTCCATGACGTACCGCATATGATGTAAGGATATTTTGAATCTCAAGAATTCGCGCAAGGACCTGCGCATCGCGTGAACGCGCTGTCTCGTACCGCACAAGATACCACGCTCCGGTTGCTGATAAAATAATCAGCAAAAGCGCGCCAATTCGCTGTAATATCAAGTTTCTTTTTGCTCTCTCAATTGCCATACTCTGTTGGTCCGGTTTCCAAAACAACTTGTATCCGATCAGCAGTTGATTTTGCTGATCCTATATTCACGGCCGCAAGTATTTGATTTGCATATAACCCCACTTGCGCTGCGCAGGATGCATCAGGCACTGCGATGAATAGCGTCTTGTATCGGATATATGCGGGTCGCACGCTAAACAAATACTCGCCCATATAGGCGGCAATCGCTCCTGATGCGCGCTCGAGCGCCAAGGACACATCCACCTGAGTCTTGATTGAAGACCGTTTTGCGGCTGTTGTGAGAAGTGATGAAAGAGGAGTGAACATATTTACAGCTGCCTAAATTCACAAATATCCTTATAATCGCAAGATTTGCAATGCCAGCCGGGAGTTGCGGAAAAATCGCTCGACTTGATTTTTTGTATTGTATCTACAATTTTTTTCTTCAATGCGTCCTTTTCCTGCGGGCTTCCCAAAAACGAAATCTTTTTTCCGTTTTCAAGATAGTAGTAGGTAAGCTCGCTTGGTTTTTCCATGAACACCTCTTCCGATGCGATCTGATACAAAAGAAGCTGTTCTTTGTCTTGGGCTCCTAGTTTTTCTTCCTGCTTCGGAGCACCTGTTTTATAATCAATAATGGCAACCGAACCATCCTCTTTTGTATCTATCCGATCAATACGTCCTTTTAAAGAATATATGTGAGGGGGCGTACCAAACTTCATGGTGAAATCCCTTTCAACGCTTTTTGGATTCAGGCCTTCTTTTTCTAACTCCTCATAAAATCGAGTGAGCATTGCTTTGCCTTTTATCCGATACTCCTCTTTCTGACGGGCGCTGAAATACCAATCATCGTTCCAGCTTTTTTCATATATATCAAAAAAATCCTGCAGAGAAGGCAACTGCGGTACAATAGTATTATACACCTTTTTATCAGATTCGAAAAGGCCGCCCTGTGTACGGTTTCCCTTTTCAAAAATAAGCTCAAAAAACTTCTGGAGCGCAAGATGCATTGTTTTTCCAAAACTCAATTGGGGTTTCCCAAAAACAGGAATCTTGAGAATAAAGGAAAATTTGTACTGTAGCGGGCACGTGCGGAATGCCATAAGCTGCGTAAAGCTGAATATCGATGGTAAAGGAAGCGGCTGAATGGCGAGGGTAGAAAGAGAGACCTTATTTTCTTGAGGAAGAGCGGATTTTTTCGATGATTTTACTTCAATACTATCTTCTTTGCGCAAGAATCCTGTTTCGTAGAGAAACAGCGAAGGCTTTTTTTTGCGTGCTCCTCCATAATCCTGCGCCGAGGTAAGAAACACTCCTTTTTTTGCCCGTGTGAGAGCGACATACAAAAGCCGCCGCTCTTCTTCAAGATGTATATCGCCCTCGGGAACAAGCTCTTTAGTAAGCGCGCGCGGCAATTCAATGGCATCGTCACGTTCGACAGTAGGAAATCTGCGATCAACCATAACAACAATAAAGACGTAGGGAAATTCAAGGCCTTTTGCGGCATGAATAGTCATGATTTTTACAGAATCAGGGCCAATATCCAATGACGCGCGCATGCGGCCATCATCGCCTGCCTCCTGCTCATACGCGAGCATGAGAAGAAAATCAGAAAGATGTGTAGCAGGATATTCAACACCATACTCATGCATTTTTTTATAAAATTGATTGAGGTATTCAAGCGACTCGCGTTTTTCCTGTGTTTCGCCATCCTTGAGATAGGAAAGATACCGTGTGTCGCGCAACATATGGAGTAACAGTTCTCCTATTGGCTTGGTACGCGCAAAGTCAAGATGTGTTTCAACGCAAGAAGTTATTTTCTGAATTGAGGTGCGGTCATTTTCTTGGAGAAGATTGGTAGCTTCGCTGCGATGGCAGGCATCCCACAATGATATGCCTTTTTTGCGCGCGAAATGCCCAAGATCGATAAGAGATTCATTTTTTATTTGCAAAAACGGCCACGAAAGAACTCGATACAGTGCCGGGCTGTCGTGATAATTGACCAGCAGCCGTAGATACGAAAGGCAGTCAAGGATCGCAGGTTTACTGTACAAACCCCGCAACGATAAAAACTGATACGGAATTTCGAGTTCTGAAAGTCGCGCGATAAATGCGCTTGCTGCCGCGTGTGCGCGTACGAGGATCGCAAAGTCAGACCATTGCACAAGAGGATCCGACTGTTTGATCTCTACTATCTTTTCAATAACTCGTTCAACTTCCTCATCATGAGTCGCACAATGAATATGCGCAATGATGCCGTCAGTGTCATGGCTTGCGAAAAGCTTTTTGGATAATTCCTCTTTTTGATTCCCATATTGCGAAAGCTGGCATTCAAGCCGATTTGGATTATTTTTTATAATGAATTCATACGCACAGTCGAGGATGTTTTGGCTTGAACGGTAATTTTTTACGAGCACCACTTCCCTACTCTGAGGATAGTCTTTTTTAAATTGCACAATATTATGATACGACGCGCCCCTAAATCTATAGATACACTGATCATCATCTCCCATAACCGTGATATTATTACGCGGCGCGGCAAGCATTTTGATGAGTTCATACTGCGCCCGATTGGTATCCTGAAACTCATCAACCAAAATCATGTGAAACTGTGTGCGATATTTTTCTAAAATCGCAGGGCGTGTGGCAAAAAGCCTCAACGTATGAGTGATCAAACTTCCGAAATCAAGCGCATTGTTTTCCAAGAGTAGTTGTTCATAGACATGATACGCTTTCGCAATTTCTTGCTGGCGCCGAATCTCTTGCTCAATATCGCTATCTCCTGTGACATGATCAGTATCGAGCGCGCGCGACTCTGCATACTCCATATATGCAAGTGGACTAATATCTTCGTCTTTTGCGCGAGAAAAGTGGCTAAGGAGTGCGTGGATGAATTTTGCGGGATTACCCAGAGGACGGTAATAATCGAGATCAAAACGATCAAGATTTTTGCGCACCAAAAGCCATGCAGAAGTAGCATCGAAAAGTTTAAAGTCATTGGGTAAGCCAATATCAAGCCCGTGACACTGCAAGATGCGTTGGCACAATGAATGGAATGTCATTATCCAGAGATTCACGTATCCATATGGTAAGAGGCGATCAACTCTCTCCTCCATTTCAGTAGCTGCCTTTTCAGTAAACGTGACTGCCAAAATCTCATCTGGCTTACACTTGCCTGAAAGGATCTGCCATGAGATACGCTTCGTAATAACCGTAGTCTTGCCGGTACCTGCGCCAGCAACGATTAAGAGTGGCCCGTCATCGGCAGTAACTGCTGCGCGCTGACGTTCATTAAGGTCTTCGAGGAGAGATTCTGTTTCGTGCATAGTACCTCGGAGTATACCGTAGAAAAGGGTATAGTCAAAAACGCTACTCTTGGATCGCTGAACTTACGCGAGCAAGCACCTTCCTCTGATCTTTCCCACCAGCCCTTACGGTGGATTTTTTTTGATTCTTCAAATTTCTGGTGGATAACGGTTTGTCATCCCGAGCCCACGCACCAGAGCAAAGCTCGGTGCGGGGTAGACTCCGCGAGGGATCTACGTTCAATGTATATCTACGCAGATCCCTCCACTCTTTACAGTCGGTTGGAATGACACAAAGGACGATTTTGCGATGTTCCTCTACAGTCTCAATATATATTGCCGCGATAATCGATGTCTATAATCTCAATAACTTTCTCTTTGATTTGATAGACAATACGTATTTTCCCCATTCGAAGCCGGTAAGTTGCGACAGGGTATCCCTGCAACTTCTTGATATCCCTACTATTGTAAGGATCGACTTTTAATGAAAGTAATTTCTTTTTTAAATGTTCCCGCGTCTTAGGCTCCAGCGACTCTATAAATTTTGTGACCCGATCCGACATGTTCCTAAAGAGCGTTAATCAATTCATCAATAAGAATCCCTTTGCCGCCGCAATCTCTGTCAGCATTAAACACATTACCACGCACGCCAGTAGTCTTCTTATCAGACAAAAAACTCTTTATAAGAACAATTCGCACGAGTGAACTTGCAGGGACGCCATATTGACGGGACTTTGTTTTAATAGCCTGCCGTAACTTATTGTCTACCTTTACCTGTAGGAGAGTCATACGT
>JACQSA010000005.1 GCA_016206145.1 Candidatus Uhrbacteria bacterium | reverse complement strand
GCCTTGCACCGTGAACCGCCTCCTCGCGGAGCGAAGGGCTCGGGTGGATTTTAAAAAACCATGGGATTTTGTTTTTGATTGTAAGAAAAATTTTGAATTCAGGCGGGGGAATCCTAATACCAAAAATCTCCTTGGAGAGGAGATTTTTGCACAAAATGCATTTTTCCTGGGGGGGAAGGAATCGAACCTTCATATACAGCTTCAAAGGCTGCTGTCCTGCCGTTAGACGACCCCCCATTAGTAAATTACTTTGAATGAAATCGTATCACTCGCTGTTGATTCTGTAAACAGTACTTCTACACCCTCAAATACCTTCCGATCGCAAGTCCCGATGTGAGAATATTTAATACTAATGAAGAGGCAAGCTGATACCCAAAGATCTCGACAAAACTACTGTTAAAATATCCAAGCACATCAAATGCGAGTCCATCAAAATATCGTGCGATATAGGGCTGGAGAAAACTAAGCGTCGGATAGAGTATCAAGATAGTCAGCGCAAGCGAAGCCAATGAGTAGAAAATGCTTTCAAGAATAAGAGGCGCGCGGATAAACCAATTGCTCGCACCGACGAGCTTCATGATCCCAAACTCTTTACGACGCGAATAAATCGTGATTCGGATTGTATTATAGACAATCAGTGCAATGATCAATGCAAAAAATATAGTGATCCCTGTGCCGGCTTCACGGATCTTTTTTTTCATTTGTTCCAATGTTGTCAAAAACCCTCGATGATCATCGTAACTGCGCTTCTCTATCAATCCCGCATATGCGCTTTGGTCTATCGCAGAAAGGATCGCAGGATAGTCTTCCACCGTATGCGCACTTATTAAAACGCTTGAAGGCAAAGGATTCGTTTCAAGTTCACCTAACGCTTCTTCGATACGCGCATTCTCTTGATCTGCAAAACCTGACTTAAATTCATCGAGCGCTTGCTGTTTGGAAATATAGGTTACCAAGGCAACTTGAGGAAGCGCTCCGATCTGGTCTGCAAATACTTTTACATCACTTTCTTGTGTGGAAGGCGCAAAGTACACTTTAATCGTGATGCGATCTTCAATGCGTTGCACAACGGCATCAGTAAAACCGTTTGCGAGGATAAAAAAATTCACCGTGAGAAACGAAAGCGTAAGAATAAAAATCGTAACTGCAGAAAGCCAAAAATTTCTGAAAAAATTCTGCAATGCAAATTTTACTATTCGAGCGTGTGCTCGCAACATATCTTGATTATAAAAAATATTTAGCTCGTGATTTATCTGATCTTACTCCGCCGTCATGAATAAGAATCACGCGGCGTTTCAGCATATTGACGATTTCTCGATTGTGAGTGACAAAGAGAATGGTGGTACCGACTGAATTGATCCGCAATAAAAGGTCAACAATTCCTTTTGCGGTGAGTGAGTCAAGGTCTCCTGTCGGCTCATCAGCAATCAATAATTTCGGACGATTTACAAGCGCACGAGCAATCGCCGCCCGTTGCTGTTCTCCTCCCGAGAGCTGCTGTGGATATCGATCAGCTTTTTCCTCCAGCCCCACAATATTGAGAACTTGCGGCACTACGGTACGGACCGTATGAAATGACTCTCCGCAGACTTCAAGGGCAAATGCAACATTTTCCCACAGTGTTTTCTTTTCAATAAGTTTAAAGTCCTGATACACAACTCCAATTTGCCTTCTTAAACGTGGAATATCGCGACGGGGAATGCGCGTAATATCCCACCCGCCAACCTCTACTCTTCCTTTCGACGGCCTCTCTTCAGAAGTCAAAAGCTTAACCAAGG
Source organism: Candidatus Uhrbacteria bacterium (assembly GCA_016206145.1). Taxonomy (GTDB): domain Bacteria; phylum Patescibacteriota; class Patescibacteriia; order JACQRZ01; family JACQRZ01; genus JACQSA01. The sequence goes on along the minus strand of JACQSA010000005.1, from coordinate 40,957 downwards.
TTGATTTGCCCGCACCGCTCTGGCCAACCAAAAAAACGAATTCACCGCTTCCTACTGAAAACGTCACGTCTTTGAGGACTTCGATATTGCCTGGATATGTTTTGTGAACACTATCAAATTTAATCATGATTCCGAAATACGTTCTATTAGTACCCGAATTAAACCCTCCCGTGGATTTGCAATTTTCTCAAATGCGGTACGCACAAGGTCTATCACGCGCCTCTTATCTTTATTGGTCCATGTAGATGTCACTGTAACCATAGTATCTTTGCCTGTGTCGCGATTCGTCACTTTTAATTTCGTCCCAATCGGAAAAATATTTGTTGCAGATCCCATGGGATACCGTGAATGGCGATACCAGCTTGCAAGCCCCATATATTCCAAGCTCTCATCCGCAAAAACTGCAATATATTGTTTTTTAAACGGCAGATCAGCGCTGACAGTCTCAGTCTTTCTATTCATGGTACTTGGATAGGGTATCCATAATTTTTTCATCTGATCCCATGTAGAGACCCGCGGACGAAAATCAGTTTTTTCATACTCAAAAAAAACCGTAACGTGCGCTTCCTTATTATATTTCGTTTCCTCTCCAAGTGCAAACTCACACACTTTGCTCAAACGCTTCATACGCTCATTGCTCGGAAAAAAACTATCAACCAATATGCCGTCAATCTTTCGCAGAGTGATTGTGTCCGATTCAATATTCATACGCGGTATGCGCATACCACAATCTTTTGAAACGATATCCTGCGTAGCATAGACAGAATTACTTATAAACAGTAATGGAATGCTAAAAACAATACTCTCCAAAATCTTGTAAAATTTCATCTCTATGGATATACTTCGTGAGTATATCAAATTTTTTGAGTACCGTATAGGCGGGTATAGTACAATGGTAGTATGCATGCTTCCCAAGCATGAGACACGGGTCCGATTCCCGTTACCCGCTCCAAAAGTGATTTGAATGTCGGAAGTTCATTTTTTCTTTGATTTCCTGCGTTCACTTGCAACTCGGATAAATTCAGTAAACAACGGGTGTGGATGCAATAGGCTTCCTGTAAACTCAGGATGAAACTGCGTCGCTACAAAAAAGGGATGTGTTTCTTGTGGCAGTTCCATTATCTCCATGAGCACTCGATCGGGCGACACGCCTGAAAACATGACGCCATTTTTTTCAAACTGAGTTACATACTCAGGATTGACTTCATAACGGTGGCGATGCCGCTCTTTGATTCTAAATTCATTTTCAGATGATTGAGCAGGAGACCATCTCCCTTGCGTGGCATGAGAGTACGCATGGTAGGCAATGGTGCCCTTCACTAACACTGCAGGATACACGCCAAGGCGCATACTTGCTCCATAATTGCCGCTTCGAAGATTTTCGACTTGTTCAGGCAGGATATCAATCACGGGATGAGAAGTTTTTCTATGGACTTCAGTAGTATGCGCGTCTGCAAAACCCATCTCATTTCTTGCATACTCAACCAATGCAAGCTGCATGCCGTAGCAAAGGCCGAAGTATGGGATCTTTTTTTCCCGCACATAACGGATAGCTTGGATTTTTCCTTCAATGCCCCTCGAACCAAATCCTCCCGGAACTAAAATGCCATCATAGGAAGAGAGTGTACTTACAAGCGAAGGATCTTCTTCGTAGTCCAAAGAATCAATCCATTCGAATTTCGGTTTACAGTCAATGAGATACGCGGCATGCTTGAGGGATTCAATCACTGAAATATATACGTCGGAAAGAAAATAATCTCCTGTTTTGAAGTATTTTCCGATCAGCGCAATCGTAACTTCGTCTTCTGCTTTCTTTGCTTTCTGCACCATTTTCCTCCACGGCAACATGTCCGATTTTAGTTTGCCTTTCATATGCAAGAGAGAAAGGATGATATCGCTCAAACCGTCTTTGTCAAAATTCAAAGGAACGTCATAAATCATCTCGACATCGGGAGCTGAAATAATATTTTCATACGGGATATTACCAAAATCAGCAATTTTTCTTTTTCTCTGATCGTCAAGGGGCCGTTCTGCACGTGCGATGATAATATCCGGATTTACTCCGTATGTATTCATTGTCCGAATTGCATACTGAGTAGGTTTCGTTTTCATCTCCCCTACCATATGCGGGATCGGCAGATAGCTTACTAGTACAAAAATTACGTCCTCTGGATTCCGAAGCTTCATAGTGCGTGCGGCTTCAACAAAAAGCGCATTTTGGTATTCACCGACTGTGCCGCCAATTTCAACCAAAGTGATATCTGCTTCTGATTTTTTTACTGATGCGTGGATGCGCGCAAGTGATTCTTCCACAATATGAAACAACGGTTCGACGCATCGGCCGTTATATCCTAAACTGCGTTCGCGGTCGATCACGGTCTTAAATACCATCCCGTTCGTCATGTAATTTTCTTCATGCAGGGCAACATCCATAAACCTCTCATAGTTCCCCATATCCTGATCGCACTCAAGTCCGCTCTCAAGCACAAAGACCTCCCCGTGCTCCTTTGGGTTCATAGTGCCCGCATCCACATTTAGATAGGGGTCGATCTTAATCGGATTTACACGAAATCCTCGGGATTGGAGAATTTTTCCAATGGAAGCGCACGCAATGCCCTTGCCAACGCCTGACATTACTCCGCCAACGATAAAAATATATTTATGATTTTTCATAAAGGTGATCGGAAAAAAAGACTTGCGGGGATTTGTTTTTTTATATAGTATTAAAAACCTGAGATTCCTTTTTTTTGGAAATATTCTGCTACTGCCGATACATCTGTATCGGCGATAATCTCACCGTCAATGTCTAATGTAGGAGTGAGCGTTTGGCCGGATTTCTTCACAAGTTCATTATAGTTTTCCTTACTGTTCCGACATTCACGTTCTTCAAAAGCAACGCCCTTCGACTCTAAAAGTGTGCGAACTTCATCGCACCAAGGACATCCGGATTTTGTATAGAAAATGATATGCATGTGGATATGATAGCAAAGTGAGTCCGCGCACGCAAGTTGTTGTCTCAAATAAAAACGTATGCCCCCTTAGTTCAATGGCAGAACAGTGGTATCGTAAACCACAAGTGTCAGTTCGATTCTGACAGGGGGCTCCACGAGAAAATTAATGCCCGACCTATTTCCTGGAAAAAAAATATTTCCACCACAATGTGGAATTATTTGTTTTTGAACCTTCCTTTTCAAGCATTGATTTTTTTGCGTTCTCAAAAAACTCAGATCCGCCTTTGCTACCGTCATCCTGGATCGGTATTACCGCAACCTGCTCATTCGATTTCTTCATTCCAAGTTTTATTCGAGCCTCGCGTTCCGCAAAAAAATCGCTTTGGAGCAGGGCTTGCAATTGCGTAAGCTGTTCTCGTTTTTTTATACTTTGATCAATTTGAGATTGTAGCGCAGCGATTTGCGTCTGGGTTTCATACGACTTATATGCGACTCGTATTGTCTGATAAAGCGTTGCAAGCAAAAATATACCTATGACAATAGTCGCAAGCCGCGACCTAATCAATTGCTGAAACACACTCATACAGAACCCTTTCGCGTTGCAATCTGTCCGGAAATGACATCCATCACTTGCTGAGGATACGGTATATTATGAAGGGTGAATTTTGTATTGGTCGCAAATACTGTCAGATGCACATTGCCAAAACGAAGTATTGTCTGAATAATTCCCTTTGTCGTATAGGAGAGTTCAGAGATGTTGCCTAAAAGAACCTCAGTCACTTGTTTTTTTAAAAGACTGACTCTTCGAATTGAAAGCAACCTTCTGTTCGTAAGGACACAAAGCGTACCATACCATGCTACCACTCTGCTTGAAAGCAAGAATACAAAGAAAAAAAAGACAACAAAAAAAAGCGCTACCCCAATCACACCGATCTGAAAAATCTTGAACATAAAAATAAAAAGCACAACCAGCCCCAACGCCAGCGGCAATCCCCACGCTATGACAAAAAAAATATGAGGCCGAAAAAAACCAATTATTTTTTCGTCACTATCCAATGTAACTTCTTCTTGTAACAACGGCATATTCCATACATTTGAGTAACATTGAGATTGTAGAAAAATAGCTTCCTGGTCATTTCCGATTCAATTTTGTTCCAAAAAGGATGATGAATACGGAAGAATACTGGAGTATTCTGACAAGTTTAGCGACTTTTTGGGGCGAAATTGGGCTGCAAAGGAGCCGGAAGAAAGTAACACCTGATATTTTTCTACAGTCTCAATGTTACTATAGCACATCAGGAAAATATGTCGCTAGGACTTCTCACGCACAGGGAGCCGATCAATGAGCACGATTTTCTTTCCCTCTAGGATCGTAAAGAGAAATCGATCAGTAATACTCTTTCGATAATGATACTCGGAAAGCTTCATCAAGGCGTAATTGATTTCCTGATCGATTTCTTTCTCTAATGATGAAATGAAACGAGCGAGCTTATGCCTATCGACATCGCCCACAATCAAAAGATCAACAGGAGTATCAGACCTCCCGACAAAAAAACCAGACATCAACGCGTAATCAATTGCGCCGAATAGCGATATTTCGCGCACAAATCGATTTTGCAAAAGTAATGGGCTCTTTAAAAAAAGCTCCTTCAACTCATCAAATAAGAGAAATGTATTGTTCGCCTGAAAATATTTGCGTAAAGTGCTGTCTTTTTTCCGACTAGTTTTTTTTGTGGGAGGAATAAGTACTGAATTATTTGATGCTGTGCTGTTGTCAAGAACCTCATCAATGATTCCGCACTCGCGAAGATTTTTTAATTCTCTGCGTACAGAATTGATTTGCGTATCTATTTTCCTTGTCAATTCTCTAATAAAAAATTTCTCCTGCGGATTCTTTAAAAAAAGATGAAGAAGGCGTGTTCTGGTCCTTGAGCCAAATAATTGTTCAAGCATATATCTACTGCGAATGATTAGCTTATGATTGAATACTAAAAATGTTCATTGTTAGTTCTTGCGCCATCAGAATGAGTATAGTATAGTATTAGCATATTTGTAAACCCCTTATTACGGACATGATGAATAAGCCCGAAAATAGCTCTAAAAACCATAGTATTTCAATGTCTTACCTATCAATACCTGGAAAAAGGAATGACGATTTGTCCTATGTATTTTGCGAGCCAGAAATTGAAAGTGCAATTACGAAGATATCTCTTTTGGGCATCTTTCACATCCAGAATACGCTTCCGATCTATCGGACATTCATCGAGCAGATTGTAAAAAATTTTCTCGATTTCTATCATCGAAGTCCGGACAATATCGAACAGATTCTTGGTTCGGAGAATGTGAGTCCCTATGAATTCATTTTTGAACATTCGTTGCAATATACAAATGAGCATCTTTCGAGAGCGCTACAGGATCTCATAGAAGACGCACCAAAGACATCAAGCCTTGATCTGCAGAAGATTCATTTTATTCTTGGAGCGATTATGGATGGTTCGCTCTTTCTTTGTACTCATGGCAGAGCAGTACGGGCACACCTGCTATACCCGACAAAAGGATCTCATCCGTCAACAGCGTATTCACTCATAGATATCCAGGATTCCGCGAGTGATGAACACAAAGAAAACACTCAGCGGCTTTTTTCAAGTGTCATTAGTGGAGCTATATCAATTCCCCAAAGCAAACTCGTTCTTTGTAATCAAGCGTTTCTTGATTATGTTTCATTGGAGCAATTGAAACATTCTCTTACGAATCAAAAAACTGAATCCCTCACTCAATACTTCCATCACCTCCTTTCAAAAGCAAATGCAAAACATGATTTTACTGCAATATTCATTGACCCATGGAGCGCGCCCATTCCCGTCAATACAAAGGAACAACGAAGCACTATTTCACACTCTTCCATTGAGAATCTTTTGGAAAAGCAGAAAGGCACATCCACAGTTTTAAAAACAAAAATGATTCGCAGCGTCCTTTACATTGCACTCACAATCGCAAAAAGCCTTGGGACGCAAGCAAAAAATATAGTATCCGGCAACGTGCGTATCATTCGCTCTGTGCGAATGGTTCAATTTCATAGACCGTCGCATTTTTACAACAATATAATTCCAGGAATTCGTTCTTTGCCTAGTGGCATTATTCCACGTATAGTGACGATCGTTTCCAAGCTTCGTACTTTTATACAAAATAACCTCCTGCCAGTCTCTCAAAAGCAGATGATCCGTATGGGGAAATATATTAAATTGCAATTTGATGCTAAATTTCGCCCTCTCCCGCCAAATTCAAAAGCTCTTTTTATAGTAGGTATACTATTTGCGCTCCTTTTTATTCAAAGCCTTTTTAGTATTGCAGACAAACGGTCAGTAAAAAAAACCGAAGCTCAGCAACGTGATGTACTCAATAAAATCGAGCAGAACCTAAACCTTGCCGAGGCGAGCATTATTTATGAAGGTGACGATAAAACAAAGCAAACGTTGTCTGAGGCAGATCGCATTATTCGTGATATCGCAGATCAAAAACTCACCAATACGGATCTTGCGAATACTCTTTCGCGGCTTCAGGAACGTTACAGAGTAATCCAAGGGAAAGTGTCTCGCATAGTGGAGATTGGCGCACCCACAGTTGTTGCGGCTCTTGACCAACGCATTCCATCACCAGAAACGATTCGCTTTGCGGGAAGCGGCATAATGCCGCTCGTCTTGATAAATGGGGATGGCATATATACTGTGAATGTGAAAAATGGCGAAGTGAAACAAGTCAATACACAAACAAAAATATCATCAATCCCGTGTGCTACCTCGTTCACAGAAGCATTGCGATATATATGCAGCGGATCGAATAGATTGTTTTCCTACAATGCAAATGAAGATTCAATGCAAGCGGTACCATATAGTGATGGGGGGCGCACCCTTACTGATATCGCAATATTTAATAAACGCTTGTACACCTTAGATGGCGTAAAAGGAGTAATCGCCCGCCATGACAGAAAGGGAACAGGGTTTGGGGAGGGAGCGCTATGGATACGTGATGGCAGTGTGGTGCAAAATGCGAGGCAATTTGCAATAGATGGTAATGTGTATGTTCTGGTAAATGCCATGACCATCGATGTATACAATGCGGGTCAGAAAACAAGATCGATTCCACTTCCCGTACTTCAAAATCCCATATCCGAGATCACGCAACTGTGGACAAATGATGAGACTGACTATCTCTATCTTCTTGATAGTATCGAAAAAAGAATCTTAGTCTTCGACAAACGGACATACGCCTACGTGCTGAGCGTTTCTTCCCCTCTCTTTTCGAATGGCATACAAGATATTATTGCCACAAAATCTGATCTATTTGCCATTAGCGGCGGCACACTTCTCAAAATCCCGCTTGAAAAAATCAAGCTATAAAAAAATCCCCTCCAAATCGAAGGAGATTTTTTGCACAAAATGAATCTGTAGAAAATTGTTTCTATAGATTCATCCCGAGGTCGCCAAAGTCGGCAATCGAAGGATTACTTGAGGGTAACTTTGCCACCCGCGTCTTCGAGTTTCTTTTTCATATTTGCCGCTTCATCTTTTGTAGCGCCTTCCTTTACTATTTTTGGAGCGCCATCTACCAAGTCTTTTGCTTCTTTTAAGCCAAGTTGAGTGAGCTCGCGAACCGCCTTGATCACATTGATCTTCGTAGCTCCTGATTCTGTCAACTCAACAGTAAATGAAGTTTGTTCTTCGACTGCCTCTGCGGCAGGCGCACCGGAAGAAGCGACTGCGGCGACTACGGGCGTTGCAGAAACGCCAAACTTCTCTTCGAGAATTTTTACGAGCTCGGAAAGCTCTAATACTGAGAGTTTCTCAATCTTTGCGACGAGATCTTGAAATTTCTCAGGGACTGACGTACTTTTTTCCTCTGACATATAAGTCACTATTAAAGAATAAAATTAAGTAAACAATCTATCTAGTAGCAAGTGCATTGAGGACCGTGATAAATCCACGCAAAGGTCCTTGCACAACTCCAACCAATCCTCGCAGCGGATTTTCCAAAGCTCCAACTAGGTTACCAAGAAGTTCTTCGCGTGAAGGGAGCCGGGACAATCGTGCAATCGCCGCTGCATCCAGATGCTGCACTCCATCAGGACCTCCAAGTACGACTCCTCGCAATATATGAAATTTCTCGTGTTCTTTTTTAAATTTCTCGAGCACTCTTGCCGGAGATACTTCATCGGTAAAACTAAATGCTGCCGCAACTTCACCTTGAAGCTTTTTAAAATCAATGCCCTCCACCTTCGCTTCGCTAAACACTTTTCTGAATAATGTCTTTTTTGCCATTAAACAAGAAAGGTTGTGTGCCCTGCATTCTTTTCGCAATGCGCTCGCCTCTTTTACGCTGAGCCCTTGCAAATTAATGAAAAAAACCGCCGAGCTTTTTGCAAGATTGCCCTGAATCGTGTCGATCACTTGTTGTTTACTATCACGACTGCGTGCCATACTAATTTGATTTATGGTATAAAAAAATGGACCTTATGAAGAGTCCACAGACTGTGACGATTGCTTTCTATACACAAAAGCTTTATCGTCTCCCTCGATAGGTAATCGCGCAATCTAATCGCGCAATATTTATCTGGATTGAACCAGACCCATTGTCTGTGGGAATAAATATAGCATACAAGATCCTATATGCCTGTCAAGGCCTTCCGAACACTCCAATAATATAACCTGTCGTACTCAGTGAATTTGAACTGAAATCTGCCGTATTATATACGTGGCTATCAAGGAACTGCACGCCGGGAACCGCACGTACAAATCGTAGCAGAGCTGCCAGAGCAGCCGGAGAATCTGCGTCAATGAATTGAACGTTCCGCTCATCAAGAGTGCGTAAAAGGCGAGCGGAACGTTCATCGATAGGACGAGCGTCCGTTGCCTTGCGATAGTGAGAAAAGTCTATACTGCCGACCAGAAAAATCTTTTTTTTATTATTTTTTGACAGAAGGACGCCAAGCGCTTCTGCAGATTGTAATGACGCGCTCGCGTGAAACAAAATAGGCACAATGCGCGCACGAGGAAAATACTTTTTAATAAACGCGGTGTGGCTATGAATCGCATGCTCTTTTTCGAAAGGAGCGCGATCAATACGGCCAATGTGCGCAGCAATTATTTTTTTTCCGAGACGCGCATCATTTCTTAAAATTCCAAACGGGGTCTCAAACGCCCTATCCGATAACACGATCTCGTCTGAAGCCCTGTTAAAATGATCCGGACCAAGGACTACGAATGTATCAATGCCTGCGCCTGATCGCGCAAGATCTCTATAGAAACTTGCAATGAGCGGAAATGTCAACGGAGCATGATGTGGAAGTATTCCTGCATACACATCTCGAGGATATGGCGAGCTGTGTTGATATATAGGTGGACCTAAAACTATTTTCTTAATCAATAACTCATCACCTGTAAAAAGAAACGGGTGCGAGAGCGGGATGGCAAGCGCAAGCAAAAATACAGAAGCACGATGCATTACTGTATGCTCACTGATTCCTCACTGGAATAATTTACACTATCGCTCGAAAGTACAGATTGGATCTCAGCGTTCTGCCCTCGATAGATGCCGGAAGATACGACGCGAGCATAGTAATAGAACGCGCGCTGATCCTTGTCTTTGTACCAATCGAATACCACTCGTTGACCATCCACAAGAAAAGGATACCCTCTGACATCGTGCCTGTCTTGATCCTCCTCTTCATCAGAATACCCCCCTACCGGCAGAGATTCCACTACACGCAATCCGCTCGGCACATAATCCGTGATTTGAAAGACATTTGCCTGCACGCTCTTATCTATCTTTGGAGATAATGTAATTTTTACAAGGTCCCCATTATGCAGCTGAGTGAAACGCTTGTCTCCTTTCAGTGTATATGAACGCTGAATCTGAATGGCAGGATCAGGTGAAGATTTTTTTGACGGATCAGCAGTGTCATATACGGTAGCTATATTGAGGGTGCCGCTACGAGTGCGAATTGCTACGTGAGATAAATCTTCTGGGCTCAATTTCTTATGAAATGAAACGCCCTTGGCAAGAGTGATTGTTTCAATGCCGAGCGCTGTTTGATATTCGAACGTTGCGTTGCCTTCTTCAAGTGTCGGCAATAGCGTAGCGAGATAAAACGCCCTCTCCAGATCAATGCGAGTTTCATGTGGTTCATATTCAAACAGATATGCTCCTGCCGACTGGGCAGTATCGTCTTGAAGCGCAGAAAGCAAATACGCTATGATGCCTGTCACTCGAAGGTCAGTATCTGTATTCTTGAGTCCGCGCACATAAAGGAACGGCTTTTGTTCAATGAGTTTGTTTTTGATCTGGGATTGATAATACTCTTTTGCTTTCTCGTGTGCGCCAAGTGTTGCCAGCGCAGAAGCAAGGTACACGCGTTCCTCAAGAGTAGTTGTGGGGTCGTTCAGATAAGGTTGCAGATCAACCAGGATAGGCTTTCGAAGTGCAGCAAGGCCCCACAATGCATAGATTTGCCGTGTACGATCTGCTTTGACATCATTGAGTGAAGTATAGAGATAGGAAATCAGCTCTCCTTCGTTGTACAACATTGCGTTGGAAAACCGTGCTGCATGCGCTATAAGGGCGCTTGAATAAAGATCATCGCCACCATAGAACACAATACCAAACCCTCCTGTCTCACGCTGATATGTCGCAAGATCTATATCGGCAATATCTTCGTCAGTAACGCCAAAATATTTTTTTTCAAGTTCAGATGCAACTGCGGAAGCAGCCTGTTCATCAAGACGTATTCCTCCATAACGGAGCCCTGATACCAATGATCCATATCGGCTTCGATCACAAGAACATGCGGTCAGGGTGGCATATCCCTGTACTGAATGTGCAGCAGACTCAAAGCGCGCCTCTTCCCCCCTTTTAAGTGAACGATATTCAGAAGCTGATTTAATAAAATAGGTATCCCGCACATCAAGAGTTCTTACGAGAGTGTCAGTAAATGCTCCTGCGCTCGCAGTGATAGTGAGTGTATGCAATCCCCCGCTAAGGGATCCAAGAGGCAATTCTATGGATCTGCCTCCTTCCTTTTCAATGCTCTTAAAAGGCAACGTGGGACTTTCGACGCGATACTTGATCTGTCCTTCAGGCGCCTCCGTTCCGAATGTCCGCAATCGCAATGTCAGCTGATCTCCCGCAAGATATGTCTTATTCAATGTCGCATCAACGAAAAAGGGCATACTCACGGGTATTCCGATTTCGTCCACTCCTGTAAACAAATCATTCGTGATCGCCTCTGCCTTCACAGACCATGAGGTGAGGTTGTCAGGCAACGGGAAAGAAACTTCTGCATGGCCTTTCTCGTTTGTACCTATCTCCTCAAAATATACTGTATCTTTAAAATCTGTTCGTGAAATTCCACTTTCATCCCCGCCACCTTTTTCCTGATTATGGACATACAATCCTTCCGCAAAAAAAGTATGTTGATTCTCTATCTCAATATTATATACCCGCCCGGTCTGTTGCGTTCGCGATACAGATAATACAGGGACCTTCTCACTGTGTGAATCTAAAAGCGTATCTCCTCTCTTTACGGCGCCCGCGGGTGTCCACTTATTATTTACCAGCAGCCGATGATTTGGAGTGAGAAAAAAGTTTCCATTGATATCCATATACTCATTATCTATATGAGAACTCACGTGATGTATCCGTGCGGGAATAAGCGTCGGATCGGATCTTGTTGCTTTGGTAAGTACATAATCGCCTTCACGCAAATCTTGAATGGGACGTTCACCGCTCGGGGTGAGAATCGATGTGTCCGCGACAAAACAACCCCCACCCTCTGCGCCAGACGTGACGGGATGCTCGTGAGTAGAGTGCAAGATAAGTCGAGAATTGAGGCCTCGATATATTTGAGGTTCAAGCGTCGGCACCTCCCCGAATGTTTTTAATGCCTCATCGATTGCTGACACAAGCACATGAGCTTTACGAGGTTCGCCTTTGGGATCCTTCACGTCTACCGATAACTTGACTGTTTCACGCGGACGATATCGATCGCGATCTTTTCTGATGGAAATCGAAAGTGCACGTTCCTGCGAATCATAATATAAACTCTCAGCCTCTTGCCAATATCCGGCAGTATCGTAAAAACGGTCGCCCGAAAACCATACTCCAATGATTTCCACATTCGGAATGTATGTATCAGTAAATGTGTCGCGATATGTGGGTGAATCAGAGATGAATGGTGATATTGATTCATTTACCGTACGCAAGTACAGGTATCTTTCTTTTTCTTTCTGTAATGCCGCGCCGTCATTTCGCTCCACAGATAGGCGTATAGGTTGCCCAATCGTATAATAAATTTTGTCAGGCTCGTCCTTTGAAAGAGAAACGCCTAATGGGGCATCGTAATACTCATACATTGATTTTATAAACACAGAATGTTCGGAAAAAAGCGTAACTCCTTTTTCGTCCTTTGTTTCAAACTTCACGGTATAGGAATATGTATCATCGCCTTCCCATGAAAATTGTGCCTTGCCGCTTGCATCCGTACGAATTTCTGTTGACGGCAGATCAGTCTCTATCGTGTGATACTCATATACCGGATATGTTGTTTTTGTATAAGGATCATACTTACGGCTTGAAACCTTTTTTCTATATTCGGTTCGAGTCACTTTCACTTTGATGGGATGATTGGCGACGGGCGATCCATAGTACAACGTTTCATCCATCCCGCCCTCTGCCGCAAGACCTTTTGCGATATCAACTGAATGCAGTGAAACTGCAAAATGCGTTTTTTTTGTATCATAGCTGGGATCGACAGTCATAATCTGTCGAGCAGGAAACGCAAGAAAAGAGGCGCTTGCGTGTATCTCGGCTTCTTCAGCAAAAGCAGGCTCAACATACGTAGTATCTATGAGTGGCGATCCTGTCTTGGCATCTTCTCTATGGGAGATGCTTTTCGTAGTAAAAGTTCCTTGCCCATCTGCATTCAATACAAGCGCACTTTTCCCTTCAGTATCTTCATTCTTTGAGTCAGGATCAGTATAGAGAATCTGCAAGCCGCGTACCGGCGTACCGTCAAAAAAATTCGCTTTGACAGTATAGGAAATTTTTTCTCCCGCATACGCGGCGTGCCGATCCGGCTCTACGGAGAGGGTATATGCGGGCTTTACATATGTTTGTATATTGATTTGCTGAGCTACCACCGTCTTGCCTTGATAGCTTACCACAAGGCTATAGTACCCCGGACGCAAGGAAGCATACTCAATTGTGCCAATAAACGTATTGGAAGTCCCTATGCGCGCCTTTGTCTGAACGTATGCGGCATCATCGTATTCGTAATCGTAGGCATTCCGAATCTGAACTTCCACTTCATTACCCTTGATGTCAGTATCATCGCGCCGTCTTGCAAATCCCCAAAAATGAATGGAGTCTGTCGGAAGATAAATCGGCTTATCAACTGTTAATCCGGTCCACCATTCATCTCCTTGCGTTGCACTGTCTTCGAACAATGACAAAAGCAAGGTGTCTAACCCATGCGTAACGACCGCAAAAGGATATTTCCATGCCTCTTCTTCCTCGTTTTCAGGAGTGCCAAGAATATGCTCCTGTGGGGTAGGAAAAGTCGCAAGTCCTTGCACGTCTGTGGCTCCCAATACACGGCCTCGATACGAAATGGTTGCCTCTGCGATACCGTCCTTTGTCTTATGATCCTTGATCCAGACAATGCTATTTCCTCCGCTCACTGCAGAAAATCCTATGAGTGGGGTTACTTGTAGCCATGTAATATCCTCTAGCTCATCGGCGCTATACGCCTCGACTCCATAAAAACCGGCAGGCAATTTTTGCGGCAGTACTGCATACGAACTATAATCAAGCTCTTCCACTTTCAGCTTCGCATCGAAAATCTTTTGGTCGGGTTTGACGCGAAATTCAAGCAGATTATGGAAGTTCGACCATTGCTCCCGCTCATTCGTAATGCGGCTATATTCCTGCAAAAAATCCTCATGACCCTTAAACCGATATATTTTCAGCCGCACCTCTTTTATTCCGCTGGATGAAAGGCCAAATACAGGCGCCTGAGTGGGAACAAAATCCCAAAACGTTCTTTGGAACCCAAGATAGCCAGTATCCATTGCGGGTCGCTCTTTGTCTTCTGTTTCAAACGTAAAGACAGTATCGTCTGAAAGAGTATCGGGACTCTCTTTTTCCTTGAGTCCTTTCTTGAGCTTCACTGTATAAATTGTTTTATATGCCAGTGGTTCTTGCGGGACAAAAATAAGTTTCTCTTCTTTCTGCTCGAATGTTCCGGCAATTGCCGGTGAAATTTCAAAATAATCTTGGAAAGGAACAGTCTCACGATTCAATGTGATTTCAATTCCTGTGCGTATCGGCACACTGTTGACATGATTACCCGGGATTGTGGAAATAACTTCGAAAGGCGCAATAACTTGGTATGCCCAACTTTGTTTTTTAGCGGCCAAAGGCGCGTCAATAGCTACCGTATATACTGTGTCACTCGCAAGCTCTTCTGTGGGCGTTACATTGAATGTCGTATCATCGACTGACTGCACAGTCATCTCGACTTTCGGCTCGATAGTCAATGATTCTTTTAGTTTCTCCGGTGCTACCGGACGGGAGCTTTTTACAAGAAAGCTTGTACTGGGTTCAATCTCAACCTCTCCTCTTATTTTCTGAGGCTGCAATTCAAACGTAGCAGTCTTTTGAAACGCAAACCTCCCCGCGCTTGAAAAATAATAAAAAAACCCTCCAATGAGTATGAGCACAACGACGCTCACTCCGATCAAAAGGGCAATGCGTTTTGGCATATTATATATAGAATTATGAACTGCTTTGTAGAGTATAGCAAAGATCGTATATTATTGAACAGTGTAACGAGGCTGCCGTAATGCTTTCGGAACAGCACAAATACGTGAAGCAATTGCCTTTCGCACCCGAAAACTGCTTGGAGTACGATATTGCGTCGTGCCTTTTTTGCCCTTGGAGCGAGAATAATTCTTCATACGCGCATCATAAATACATATCCTTTTTTTTCTTATGTTCCTCGAATGTTTTACTATAATGGACTCTTCCGTCTTTTCCCGTAAGAAAATAAAAATAGGGATTGGGCTGCGGATAGATAGCTGCCCTCAGAGATGAAAGGCTTGGGTTCCCGATTGGTCCCGGGGGCAATCCACGATACTTGTAGGTATTGTATGGCGAATCAATAGAGGTGTCGGAAAGGCTCACTTGTGGCGAGCTTTTGCCTGTCACATAATTCACTGTGGAATCGGCTTGCAAGGCCATATTTTTCTTGAGTCTCCGTAAAAATATATCAGACACAAGCACGCGGTCTTGGTCTTTTGGCACCTCCCGCTCGATAATGCTGGCAAGTGTCACGACCTCATGGATGGTACGCCCGTTGTTTTGAATATCGTGTTTCATTTCAGAAGAAAACTTTTTATCGAAATTCAAAAGCATTTTTCCAATTATATCCCGCGAGGATGAATCCTCATAGACCCTATACGTGTCAGGAAAGAGGTAGCCCTCAAGAGACGAGAGTCCTTGCGCGCGCTGCAAAAAAGAATGTGATGCACTCCAATCCTGAGTTGCTGTGGCGATAAATACTCCTGGACTTTCAAATCCTTGGCCAGAAAGATACTCGGCGATGTCATGTAATGTCCAACCCTCGATAATAGTGATGATTTTTTCTTTGCGCACAGGTCCCGCGGCAAGAGCGCGATATATCTCATACTCGCTCATCCCTTCCACGAAATAATAAATCCCCTCTTTTGCAATTTGCGGAGTAATGAAGTGGATAAGCGAAAAATCTATACTATTGCGAAATATTCCCTTTTCTGCCAACTCATTTGCAAGCTGGTCAGATGATAACCCGGGAGCTACTGAAAATCGCATGACAGGCACATTCATGTGTACAGGTGAAAAAATTCGGTATGCAAAAAAAAGTATCCCTATAAAAAATATAGAAAGAAAGATACCGACCGCTCTCATACGTTGTGATTTTTTTTACTGATGTAATGCTCTACCAGAACCGCTGAAAGTATCCCAATGCCGATACCTGCCATTACGTCAGAAGGATAGTGCACTCCCACGACAATTCGTGATACTGCGATACACACAGCAAGCGCTGCTGCAGCTATTCCTCTTCTGCGTGAAGCAAAAAGGATGATCACTGCGGCGCTCGCAGCCAACGCGGCATGATCGGAAGGAAATGAATCAAAAAGCGTTGATGTGTCCACACCCACGTGTGCGTCAAGGTCGCGAAATGGGCGTTCGCGGTACCAGGCAAGCGCAATCAACGCATTCGCAAGATACGCGATGCAAAGCGCATAGATCCCTTTAAAAAGCGTTGCCCTCCACGCACGAAGTCCAATAAGAAAAAGTGGAAATATAAAAATTGCATATACTGCCAGAAAATAAATGACTTGATCTACGCGTGAATCAAGTCCTGCAAATTGATTCAAGAAAAAGAAAATATCGACATCCATCAGGGTAGGGTCGCTATATTGCTTACCGTATTATATTGCCAACGTCACGGACAGTAACGACCAGTAAAAGAACCAGTAAAAGAACAAAACCGACTAGATGGATGCTATTTTCTACTTCAGGTTTTATTGTCCGGCCTCTGATTTTTTCAATAATGGCAAAAAGGATTCTCCCTCCGTCAAGCGCAGGGATCGGCAATACATTAAAAATCGCGAGGCTCACGGAAATAAGCGCCATTAAATTGAGAAGGTAAGAAATCCCAAGCTTTGCAGCCTCAGCCGCATGCTTGGCAATGCCGACAGGTCCTACGAATCCATCAAATTCCCGTTTCTGAAAGGCGTTTCCCAACGTCAAAAATATGGTTTTTGCAAGCACGCCGGTCGTCTTGACAGACTCCCAAAAAGCGATATGCACAGGATAGGAAACAGTAGCCATGGCAACAAGCCCGACTCCAAATCCTACAGGTCCGTTCTCGCTAAGTTTTCTGGGAGCAATATCTATGAAAAGAGGAGGGGTATCTACTCGTTGAATCTCAACAGAAAGCGGTATGCCCTCGCGACTACCAAGATACTGCTGTATGTCTGATATCTTTGTAAACGATTGGCCGCTGATTGACTTGATGCTATCCCCGCTCTGCAGTCCGGCTTCTTGCGCGGGACTATCCGGCCTGACATTTATGATTTGGACACGAAAATCCCGCAGTGAGGAGATATCCGATACTCCTTCCACGCTCTGAGGCACTCCGAAGGTAAATCCTACAGTAAATACAAAAACCGTAAATACAAGATTCATGCACACGCCCGCGGCAAGGATAACTATTTTTTTCCATATTGCTTGAGCGGAAAAACTATCTGCATCGCGCGATTCTCCTTGCTCTCCTTTCAATTTCACAAAACCTCCGAATGGGAGCCAATTCAGTGTATATGTTGTCTGCTTCCCTTTCTTTAGTATTGCGGCCCGTGGCGGAAATCCTAAACCGAATTCTTCCACTGCAACTCCAAAAATCCGCGCAGCCACAAAATGGCCCAATTCGTGAATGACGACCAGTACGCTGAGAATAACTAAAAGAAGAGCGATTGTGAATAATGTATCGATCATAGTCCTGGTTATATTGACATGATTTCTTTTTCCTTTGTTGCCCGTATGGCGTCCATCATGTCCGTATATTTGCGAGTTATCTCGTCAAGCTTTTTTAGCTGCTGGAACTTATCATCATCTGTAAGCTCTTTCTTTTTATGCGCGGATATGATTGATTCTTTGACCTCATCGCGGATTCCTCTGGCGGCAACGCGTGCTTTTTCCGTGCGCTCATTAAGAAGTTTGACAAGAGTCTTTCGATTTTCTTCTGTGAGGGCAGGCAACGATACACGGATCGCACTTCCGTCGTTCATCGGTTGCGCACCCACCTGCGCGAGTACAATCGCTTTTTCGATTTCTTTGAGGATTGATGCGTCCCAAGGCGATATAAGTATAGTGCGAGCGTCGGGAATACTGATAGATGCAAGCTGAAGAAGCGGCGTAAGAATCCCATATGCGTCGACCGACACATGTTCAACTAACGACGCATTCGCACGTCCTGTGCGCAGGCGCGATAGTTCATCGCGAAAATGGGACACTTGTTTTTCGAATTCCTGCGTGCATGATTTTATATCCGTCATATAGTGAGATAAGCCATGTTACTCTTCATTGGGTGAATAAAAAAAGCGGGATTTTTTTTGCAGCGCACGCAATCCAAGATACATATGCGCGATATTATTCGGATCAATGGCAATGACCGACCCGGAACGTTGCGGCGGCAATGGATCTGCTTGCCACGTCTTTCCTGCATCAGAAGTGCGGTATAACGTATCGCGTGTTGTGTAATATATTTCTGAATCATTCTCCGGGTTTACCGCTAATGCGAAGATAATGGTTTCAGCCTGTCTCGTCAAGAGCGAAAGCCGTTGCCATGTCTTGCCTGCGTTTATTGTGCGATAAAGAGCATCGCGCGAAGCAAATAAAATACTATCTTCACGCGAGAGTCCGATAAGACCGCGATAGAGCGTATCCGAATTATACTCTTTTTTAATATATCCTGAAATAAGGTCCCAAAGAAATCCCCTATCGCCAGAACGATAGATATCGCCACTCGCCGTTACGATATAAAGAATCTCAGGATGATATCGGTCAACAATAATTTTCCGAATCGATGTTTGCGAGAAACGATATAAAGGCTTCCATGTGACCCCTCGATCCTGGCTTTGAAATATATCGCCCGCGCTTGTTGTCACATAGAGTATATGTGGCGATAACGTGTCTAAGACCATACTAGTGAGGTCGACATCCGAGCGAGTTTCGTTGAGTATGACATCCCAGCTACTTGCGCAGTCAGACGTTTTGTAGAGTTGTTTGGGGGTGAGCGCGTACAGTACACAGCGCGAACTGAGGTCAAATGCTATGTCGTTGATCCGATTGCTTGGAATCAAAAGTGTCCACGACTCTCCCGCATTCTCTGAAGCATACAGTCCGTCCTGCAATGTACCCATGAACACGTAATTCGAATTGCGCGGATCGATCGCAAGAGATACGACTTCGATATCCGCAAGTCTGCTTTTATTTCCTTTTGCCGTGAACATGATTGTTTTCGGTTTCCATGTTGCGCCTTTATCTACTGATTTAAAAAGTCCAGGCGTTTTTGCCGCTGAAGTTTTTAGGCTGCATGCGGCTCCCAAAAAAAGAAAGCCTGTTATGATAAGTACAAGCACGCTTGCGGTACGCGCAAACGAAAGCAGATCATTCTTGGTGTAAGATCCATTGATCATAAATGCATCAAATCAACGCACCCCGTCTTAGTGACATGATTTTTGTATGCGCTTTTGCACTCCCTCAATCCCAGATAAGAGCGTAGCGCGTGAGCATATTGATTCTGATTGTTTGAATTATGAATATAGTGTTCTAAAGTGTATTCAATCCCATCAAAATCATCAACAGATACACGACTAAATCCAATAAGTTTTTCAAAACTGTCTTCTAATATGAGGGGCTCCATCTTTGCATAGATATCCGTGCTGCGCATTTGATCAAATGAGGAAGAGAGTTCCTTGCGAGTGGGCAGAGGAAATCGAAGAATATGGCAACGCGATGCTATAGTAGGCAACACGCTTCGAACGCTTTGCGAGAAAAGCAGAAAAAGGGTATGTGCTGGCGGCTCCTCTAGCACTTTAAGTAAGGCATTTGCCGCTTCTTTTGTAAGCGCTTCTGCCGGATCGATCCAAATCACGCGATACTTGCCTTCTTCAGCAATCCGAGTCAGCGAGTGTATGACTTCACGTATTTGATCAATAGAAATCGTCGTGCGTGTTTCCTCTTTATTTTCTTTATCTTCAAGAGTGCAATGCATGCGATCATACGCGGGTAATGTCTGTAAAAAATTTTCTGCTATCTGTTTTTTTGAAGACTGTAAAGAACCCACCAAAAGATACGCATGATGGAGAAGCCCGCTAGCCCTCGCTTCAGATAACACCGAAATATACTGCTTTGATATTTGATCAACCATGAAAAAAGTGTATCACATATCATCTGAACGGGAAAGCATATATGACTCTCCATGCTCACCGCACGCTCCAGAAACAATATCGTTGTAGTGCCCAGCCGGGTTCCTGCTCCCTGCAATAGTAACATCATTTTCATTAGGGTTGTGTAAGCGAATGTTTGCACCCTTATCTTTCAGTTTTTGTGTAAACTGCTCCCAGGAGTCAGTAAGAAGTTGGCGCGCCAAATCATGTTGCATAGCACCTGGTTGGACATATTCTCTTGCAGGACTTACGATGCATTGCTTTCCCTTTTTTCCAAAAAAACTAATCTCGCGGGCAATAGGCTTAGTGATTTTTATGCTAAAAACAGATCCATCTGAAGACTGAATTTGCGCAGATAAAAGCCGTTCGTCAATAGAAAGTATTTCAACGTCATCAACCCTTGTAAGCGATGGTGGTACTTCGAATTCCCTTACAACCGTTGCCATGATATGAGCATCAAATACGTATCCCAAAAGACACTGTGCGAGTGTAAAACTCGGATAATCATAACTTTGACAAGAGCCTGTATTTGCAGGGTATTTCCCGATCTCAAGAAGCGTCTTTGGATGATCAGTAGTATGGATGAGGAGTGCTCTTCTCGCTTGAGCCTCACGAGATCGAGGAATTTGGAGTGCAGTAAGCTCTGCTTGTAAGTACGAAAATATGTCACCTTGCATGACACCACTCGCAATAAGATCCTTAGGAAATTTTTGCGCAAAAATTTCAAACTTTTTTAATAACTTTGAAGGTGGTTTCCTTCCTTTGCATACATCTCCAAAAAATTGATGAAGGGAAATGAAAGCCTCAATATACTCACTGGGTACCTTACCGTCATAGCGTTTTCTGAATTCAGTGGGCTTTGTGTAGACTTCTTCCCATGGTTCGCCTCCTCGACGAAAGAACCCAAACCCAAATTGTGTAGCACGCGTCCATTCTGCACGAGTGAGACCGGAAAAGGCAGGGAGTTTAAAAAGCTCGTGTACATGACGGTCGAGAAAAATTTGTTCAGCGAGATGATCTATGACGTGTTGGGGTAATGGAATCGGGAGGTCAAAGACTCCACCTCCCTCTTGCTCTCCTTCTGCGTTATGTAAAAATCGAGCGCCTTCGTGATATGCCGTGAGAACTTCCTTTGCTTTAACTTTTGGCAAGCCGCCAATAAGCGGTTTGAGCTGCTTTCTGACCAGCGGGTCTTTGAGATCGTATCGCCGATCAAAAAAATCATTATTGACCTCTCCATGTATTATCTCTGCTAGCAAATTTTTGGAAACGTGCGTATCCTCCTGGTTGCTGCCCTCTTTTTGCACGCGAGAAGCATACACCAGTATTGACGCGACATCATTGTTCCAGCGTTCGAAAAAATTCATAATATCATCAGATGAAAGATCAGGGCTGTCTATAGCGTCTTTTAAAATATCGGGGATGCGAGATTGTAATGCTCGTATTTCTTTAAGTATTTGCCGTAAAAAAACATGACTGCGAAGAGATGGATCTGATTGTTCAACAATGTCGCGAAATTTTCTTATATGTGCACTTGCTATATTCGGACCGATGTCGACCGGTAGCGAGTAAAAGAATCGAAGCGTTGTAAACCATCTAACCAAATGATCCTCAAATCCCTTTCCTTGCCGACCGCGTGGTCGATATGGCAAGGAAAGACGACCGATGGAATTAACCGAAAGGTTATTGCTGTCAATCAACTCTTTAAAAGAAAGGAGAAGTGTTTCGCGTTGCTGTGATGACAAATCCCAACTCAATGCGGGTAATGGGTCTGTAACCTCAAGAGCTTGCAAACCTAGCGTCAGCGCGATTGCCTTTCGAGGGCGCATGAGCAGGTCAAGCGCGAGCAGCGATTCATTATGCAATATCACATACTTACAGAGCTCTTTCAAATAATATTCCTTGAGTTCGAGGTTACCGCATTCGCTTGCGAGCGCATGCGGGATCCGGCTTGGCATATCAGGAGATAACAATTCGCGATCCTCTACACCGAGTGCGCCACAAAGTCGGGCGAACTTTCCAAAGCCAACATTCGATCTAAGCTCTTGGCGAATAATACCAGATATAGGCTCACTCAATTCCGTCCGCTCCTGAGAGGTAAGCGATGCGAGAAAAGCGAATAAAGGAGCATCGTCATCCTGCTTGCCGTTACTAAGATACGAAGAAAGAACGATCTTCATGCGATCCATGTACTTGACACTTCGTTCTTCGGAAGGAATTTCGGCAAGAAATTGAAACAATGCTCTAATATTCACTCTAGGGTATCGCCCCGTATGTGGCATAGAGAAAATTTCATCAATACGAGATTGCCCGCTAGCGCGTACGTCTGGTGAAGAATGTGCATAATACTCAAGCAATATCTCATAACTAGATTTGGGATTATCGTCAGAATACTCATATATATACTCCACAGATGCTTCTATGATGTCGGCACACAATGGTCTCTCTTCGGCAGAAAGCGTTGAACAGAATTTCAACACAGTGACATAATCTCCCATTGCAATATGACGCTGGAGAGCTGATTGGATTGCATTTTGATGCCCCTTTCTCTCTGCGGGAGGCAAAGATGCATAGTATATAATCACGGATGGAATCGCTCCATCTAATTCATCTTGATCAAATGCCCATTGAATACTATCAGCGTGTTCTTCCCGTATTTCCCTAGACAATTCCCCTATGTTCTGAAGTAAAAGTCCGTGGTTCTTACTTCGTCGAAGTTTTTCTATGAATTCACGAAATGGTTCCTGATAATGAGCAAATTCTTCAGATCTCAAACTTTTAAAAAAATCAAACAAGAGTAGAGCCGTATTTTGAACAAAGTCAAATCGAAACGATTCTAATACTATCTCTAGGGTGCGATCAATATAATGCTGGTACCGAAATCTTTCTTCTAGTGTCATGCTTTTATACAGGAGTAGCGTACCATCGCGTGCATACTCTTTTTTTTGCGCCGTTTCAAGCGATTGTTCGATTTTAGCGCCGAGTGATTTGCGTTCTTCTGGCGTGAGGTTGCCATAATACTCAAAGAGCGCTGCTTGCGGTTCAACAGTTTCAAGAACGAATTGATTCAAAAAATACCGACTCCATTCATGTCTTTTTCTCTTCAGAGTCTCTGCATCTAAAAAATTCTTTGATCGATCAAGAAGCTTCACTTGATCCGCAGGTTTTGGCGTGGCAGCTAACGCAAGAAGAAACGCTTCCAATTCTTGCCGCGGCACCATATCGCCTTTCGACGCAAGGTCAGCAAGGAAGACTCGTACCTCTGGTGCAATTGCAAAAGTGTTGCGATCTTTGCCTGAGAGCAAACGATGAATATATTCGTTCGTTTGTTCGTTCTCTCTGGGCTTGAGTCGCGTAACTATCTCCTGCGAAAAAGCTGGTGAATACTGTACACGCTCCGCACGATGAAAAGTCTCAGCTATTACATCTTGCGATGATGGTTTTACTTCTTTACGCATACAAATTCATGACTATAATTTTCAGCGTTTGTGCGGCTGTCTCCTGCCAAGAAAAACGTTTTATATTTTCAAACCCTTTTTGCCGCATACTGTCTTTTAGATCTGCATCTGCCATTATGTTCTGAAACTTCTCCACCCATTCAGAGATAACAGTAGGATTACAATACAACGCGCCATCCCCGCCTACTTCAGGAAGAGAGGTTGTATTTGATGTGATCACCGGTATGCCACATCCTTGAGCTTCTAATAATGGTAGACCGAATCCTTCGTAGAGACTTGGGAATACAAGACAATCGGCGCCTGAAAGAAGAGTGGCTTTTTCTTTTTCCTCGATCCAGCCAAGATAGTGAATTGACGATGCGAAGGGGCTTGCCTTGATGCGATTAAGAATCTTTTTCGCGTCATATCCTTCTTGTCCAATCAATACAAACTCGCCTGCGTATCCATTTTCTTTCATGACATCAAAGACGTCAATAAAAAATGGGATATTTTTCCGTGATTCTAGACGCGCGATACACAGAAGGTATGGAGTATGGAGATGATATTTCTTTTGCACTGGCAAAATCTCATCTTGCGGGTAAGGATGATATATGTCTTCGTCATACCCAAGGTGTATTACATGAATCTTTTGTTGCGATGCACGGTAATGAGAAATGAGCTCGCGTTTGCTAAATTCGGAAACTGTTATCAGAGATGATGCGTTCTCCACCGCGTACTGAGTAGACCACTGGAGATAGC
Source organism: Candidatus Uhrbacteria bacterium (assembly GCA_016206145.1). Lineage (GTDB taxonomy): Bacteria > Patescibacteriota > Patescibacteriia > JACQRZ01 > JACQRZ01 > JACQSA01. The sequence goes on along the minus strand of JACQSA010000005.1, from coordinate 16,765 downwards.
GTAAATCCTTTTGCGAATATGATTCCGGGTATTGTAAAAAACCGACATCGTGAATCGTCGTAACTGTTTTTTTTGGATGAATCAATGGGATCGCATGCGAAGGTACAAAAAGTACATCTGGGGAATGGATCAACATCTCAAGTGATAATCTTCCTTGAGTCCACAATCTTCTTATGGGCCAACCAAGGTACTTGATTTTTACCGATTGTGGGATATCAAATCCGATCTCCTCTGAAGTAACTTTTCGATCGACATATAATACAATCAAATCAGACTGGTTTTGTCGGACAATCTCTTGTATCACATGATACGAATACCATTCAGTACCCGTCTTTTTTCCCCGAAACGCTCGGGATGCGTCAATGCCGATGGTCATGTGAAGTAAGTATACATCTTATCTACTTCACAATCTTCTTGCTTACGAATTCACTTATTCTTCTTGCGGCCTCAAGCGCATGTTTCGCGTCAGTTTTACCGTAGGTTGGAATATCGGCAGGATAACGAGTGCTGATATAAAAATGTGTGAGATGAATTGCATCTTCACGCAATGTGATAAATTCTTTATCAATCAACTCGCAATCGGAAGCAAGGGAATCAAGCTGATGAATTTTACCGACGTTTTTATTATGGAAAGCAAGGAAAGCCTTGAGATATTTCTCCGCAGCTTGTTGTGCGTGAAAACAAATTGGATTCCATGGACCTCCTGCTTCTAGTAGGGCTTCGGCTGCATCAATATCCTCAGAAGCACGAATAATCCAAAGGTCAACGTACTGGGTTCTTTGCATATAATGTCAAACCTCGTGCAACGATATCTTTGATAAACAAATTATTTTTAATAGTCATACTCCGCTTAAGTTCACTTGGGGTATATATAAGTAAATCTGTAGGAGATCCACTTCCCCATAAGATTGTTCTGAGTTCTCTCTCACGATCAAGAAGAGATGCGTTCGTATTTTTAATCACCAGCAAATCAACATCACTGTCTATCTGAGGCGCGCCCCATGCATAAGAGCCAAACAAAACGATCTTTTCGGGTTTATACTGTGCAATAATTTTTTTTGTAATCTTTTCAATTTTTTTACGATTTTTTTGAAGCATAGAAGTAAATTTCTTACGTACTCAATAGTACATGCGATTATTCGTTCTGTCAAAATAATGTGTGAACACATCTTACTTCAAAGTGGTGTGGCTTTCGCATAATTTGCACACAGTGCAAATCTTTATTCTAAGGACTCGATCCCTCAATTGCCGCCTTTGACACCTCGGAAGGGAGTCTGTAGAATCAATTTTCTATAGACTCAATTTCTCAAAATTTGTTATAGGTAGTGTCGCTCCGACGATCTATTTTTAATAAATAGATCGTAGTATTTTCAATACGAAATATAATTCTTACTCTACCTTTACGAACCCGATAGATATTGTAATGGTCTTTCAGTTTTGCGATATCAAGTCCTTGGGTCTTGTTTGCGTGAAGCTTATCAAGGATTTCTTTCACAAAAGCTCTCTGTGTATCACTGAGTTTACGCAGGGCTTTTTGTATCTTATCCATAGAAGGGCTAGAGCTTTTTCAGTATATCTTCAATTCGCACCCCTCCCTTCTTGATCTTCGAAAAATCAATAATAGTCTCCCACATCTCCTCGATCTCTACGGGATTAATACTAAAAAGAGGTTTTGATTTCCTTACAACTACAAAAGATTCCCCTCTCCTGACACGTGAGGCATAGGTATCCATATTTTCGCGTAATTCCTTGAGTCCAACGATATTTTTCATACCATTCTTATGATGCCTTATTGCCGCTAAGTTTATCCTAAGATAAACTTGCTGTCAATACGCATTTGTATAAAAAACGACGCATTACGACTTGGTCGCTAAAATACTTCTCTTGTACGCATCGAGATTCTCAAGGACAATGCCAGTGCCTTTTGCGACACACAATAATGCCTGATCCGCGACGTATGCAGGGATACCCGTAGCGCGTGCAACAAGCTGGTCAAAATTACGTAAAAGACACGTGCCTCCTGACATAATAATACCTCGATCAATAATATCAGCCGCAAGTTCTGGCGGAGTATTTTGCAATACACCTTTAAGGGCGGAAATAATACCATCAAGCTCATTGGAAACAGCGTCTGTCACATCATCTGAAGTGATAGAAATAGTCTTTGGCAATCCCGTAACATTATCACGACCTCTCACCTCCATACTAAGTTTTTCTTCGAGATACAACGCAGATCCTATAGTGATCTTCACTTCTTCTGCAGTACGATCACCAATGGCAAGACCAAATTTCTTGCGAATATGCTCAACAATTCCAAGGTCAAATTTATTTCCTCCGATGCGCACAGAAGACGAAGCAACAATACCTCCCAAAGATATGACTGCAATTTCGGAAGTGCCGCCGCCGATATCCATAATCATGTGTCCGGATGCATTTCCAATCGGGATATTTGCGCCAATCGCTGCGGCAATCGGTTCTTTGATGATATAGGCGGCCTTTGCTCCGGCGGCAAGAGTTGCGTCAATGACAGCTCTTCGTTCTGTAGAAGTTATCCCCGCAGGCACTGCCACCATCACCTCTGGCCGAAAAAGACGCACTCCCCCAATTGCCTTGTTAATAAAATATCGAAGCATTGCCTCTGTGGTGCGGTAATCGGCAATCACGCCATCTTTGAGGGGACGATACGCAACGATTGTGTCCGGTGTGCGGCCCAACATTTCCTTGGCATCCCTCCCGACCGCCAGTACTTTACGATCAATAGTGGAAATAGCAACAACAGAAGGCTCGTTGATAACGATCCCCTTTTTTGGAATATGCACTAAGACGTTCGTTGTGCCTAAATCTATGCCAACCTTTTTTGCAAACATGTGTGGTAAGAATCAAAACTGAATATGAAATTCTCGGTCAACGCGCAAATCTGTTTGAAATTGAACTCCGGCACCCCCGGCCTTCTGAGTAAAGAATCCGCCGTTTGTAAAACTTTTAACCGGTTTTTTGAAAAAAAATGTCGCCGTAAGATTTTGCATAGACCCTGGCTGTTTTTGGACAAAAAACGAATACGTTCCCTTATTCAAAATTTTTTTCGCAAGGCGTTTTGGCAATCGGTACTCTAGCTGAATCTTCTGGTTTTGAAAAGGCTCCACCACAGTAAATCCCTCAAACACAGTATATCCTTGCGCATCGCGTACATCCACCTGTCCTTCTTCGCGTCCCTCATCATTCTTTCGGAATCCAACCGATCGAAGCAGCTGACTCCCTTCCGGGACTATCACTTCTATATGGTCGCGATAGCGGTCCGTGGAGGGGGTAATAGTGGCATTATTACGGTAGAGGATTTCAAGTGACACAGTAAGATTATCAAGTTCATCTTCCACAATATCCCTTGTGACAGTGCGCTGGATAAACGGATCTGTCTTTTTACTCCCTACATTGCCATCAGTAATCATCATAAAATCCCCGCCAGTGGCGCGTATCTCACCTGTCCAGTTGTTCGATTTTGCAAATTCATTCAGTTTCGGATCTGAAAACCATAACAGAATATGCTTTTCATTCAAGCGAGCTTCCACGAGTTTGGTCACGTCGTAAATCTTTTGAAATTTCATACCGTTGACTGCATCAATAATGGCTCGAGTAAGTTTTCCAAGAGGAGGCGACCCGCTTGCAAGTTGGCCATGGAGCTCATCAATAAAGCGCGTACTTGACCACACTGTATCTCCAATGCGGATATCTCCTGTCATGCGAAGGAGTGAGATAAAGAATTCGGGCGTCACACCAATCACGCCGTCAATATCGCCGCCCTCTGCGCTACGGAATGCCTCTACGGCGTGCTGTGCGCTTTTAGAAAAATCGCTTTGCCAATTTGTGTCTTGCAAAAATCCCCCTGGAATTTCTTGCGCGGTAAATTCCGCAAGTGCGGGCAATCTTGCAAATCCGGATCCTCGTATGTCACCGTATGTTTTTTCAGAACGAAGAGAGAGAATTGCCGCATCCTTTACACGAAGGAGGGAGTACATCTCGATTAAACCTCCTGTCGGCCTCAATTCTGTCGGATCTTGAAGAAGCAAGAGATACTCTTTTTCTTTGTTGTATCCCACAAAAAGTGGAATCACTTCAAGAAGAGGAAGCGCTTGATCTATGGTGTAAGTAATATAATCTCCCTTCGCGAGCAGATCGCTTTTAATAGGAACAAGAACTTTTTCCAAGGCATCGTCAGAAATACCGCGCAATGTGCTACCAAGAATTTGTAATGTCGCACGCATACTTTGCAAACGAGGAATTGATTGCACAGTCCTTTCGAGTACCACTCGCTTATCCTCATCTGACATTCGCGTGATAGTAATGGTCCCGTCAGTGGCGCGTATCGGCTCTGAAATATGCTCAACAAGGCTTGAAAGTTGTACGCCGGTATCAATAAACTGCTGTACAATACGCGAAAAAGAATACAGTGATTCATATCGTGAAGACCAAAATGGCACATATCGCAAATACGATACGCCTCCAAGCAAACGTACAATTTCATCAATATCATGTTTTGCTCCTTCCAATTCTTGCTTTGCCAATGTGAAATTTTCCGGCACAAATTCCTCGGCTGCGTGTGAGAGATGCGTGTACGCAGACACTCCAAGCACTTCGATTTTGCCAACGGTCTTCCATGTCTGAAACGCAAGAAGAACTCCTCCTCCTACCACCACAAGAAAAAATAAAATGAAAAAACCCTTCAATGCCTCTCCTCGTGATTCATGCAATGTGTTTTCCATTGTTTCTCCACTTAAGAATATATTTGATCCAACTCGCGATATGGATACGGGTTGATGAATGAAAAATAACCGCAAGAGCGCCGCCCTGTGCCGAATCTCGCCTGTGCAAATGGATCATCTTCGCGTCCGGGACATATTTGACCTTATAGCCCGCATCCCAAAAACGCCTGCACCAGTCCGTATCTTCAAAATACAGGAAAAACCGCTCATCCATCAACCCCACATCCGCAATGCATGATGCGCGCACGAGCAGGCAGGCTCCCAATAACCAATCTACGTCAGTCGGTTGACCAATGAGAGTGTCGCGCATCAAGAAACGATCAATATGTCTTTTTCCTTTCCATATTTTTCCAAACCATGTCCTGCGCAAAAATGGCGTCACAAGAGAATGAAAACGATAGCAGGAATTTTGTGTTGTGCCGTCGGGGTTGAGAAGCTGCGGGCCTACGATCCCTGTCTGAGGATGTACATCCATATAAGATACCAGCGTGTCGAGGGAGTCGGGAAGCGGCGTGATATCATAATTGAGAATGAGGATGTATTTCCCGCCCGAGTGGCTGATTCCCATATTATTCGCGCGGGCAAATCCCACATTCGTCTGCATGGGAATATACTTCACGTCACCAAACCGTTCAGCTAATAAATCCGCAAGTTGCTTATCGTTGCTATTGTCAACAACAATGATCTCCAACCTAAGATTTGTAGTAAGCCGCTTTAGCCCCTTGATACACTCGCGCACCAATCCCCGCGCACAGTAATTCACAAGAACAATAGAAACGTCAATTTGCATGAGGAAAAGCTTTACATCCGAATGAAAGCGGGTGTGCGTACCGTGCGTTATGCGGCCGTTTGCGCTTCATCTTGTGCCGCAGTTTCCATGCACTCGAAAGGGTTTGAAGTGTTGATGGCTCCCATACCGCCAGATAGCATATTTTTGCAATTTCATAAAGCACAATAAATAAACCGTATCTCCACATAAGAGGCCACGTCATATTCTTCATTAAAAAAAGTAGATGGTTTTGATACGACCGCGTATTGATAAATGGATTTGCGCGGACAAAAAGCCTGGATTCGGTCGAACGCACATGATATCCGCGCGCGCGCGGCTCACACCACGAACTAAAACCTCCGTGGTGAAGCCGAAACGCGAGGTCTACATCTTCCTTATACATAAAAAAATCTTCATCAAAATATTCTTCCTGGGTTGCATGGTGCGCCACATCCGCAAGCGATTTTCGACGATAGAGCGCAGCCGTCGCGCTCACCCCAAAGACCTGAAACGGGCGTTTGGGAATCCGTTCTATCGGAAGCCCTGATCCGATATTTGCGATGTGAAATGTGCGATGAATGCATAACCCGAGGGTGTCTATCATACCATTCCCAGACAAATTGGTCAACCGATCTATCCTCACCAAACTGCCGGTAACACTTGCGCGCATATCACCTTCTTTGAGTACCGCAACACACCTCTCAATATAGTCAGGTGAAAGCACGCAGTCCTGATTGAGTATAAAAATAAAATCCGAATTACTGGCGCGAATTACATGATTATGCGCACGCGAAAAACCGATATTCTCGTTTTGAAAAATCACGGTTGCACGTGCTCCATACTGCCGTATCAGCTCTCGAGAATTATCTATGGAAGCATTGTCTACGATTACAAGCGAGTAATCAGTATAGATTTGAGCGTGTATACTCTCCAAGCATTTCTTAAGATAGGGTTCGCCGTTGTATACCACAAGGCTAATGACGACGGAATGGCTCTTCATATGACCTTTTTCAAAATAGCTTCCCGGTCATTCCTGATCAGATTTTGTCCGGAAATTGATGATGAATGAGGAGGAATATCGAGATATTTTGAGGAGTTCAGCGCAATTTCCGGGTGAAATTGGGCAGAAAGGAGCCGGAAGAAATACATAATGTTATTTTGCAAAGGGTCTATGCTTTTCGCAGTTTTTCTGTAACAGTAAATCCAAGATATTTTCCCAGCATTAATCGTGTCTGCGCGTCAATTGCCGGTATGCAGCTGAAAAAAATCAAAGAGATGGGGAGCAATGCCCATTGAAAAATCATTGTAAGGACGCGAAAACGCGGAATCGCAAAAGGGCGTTTCGGAAGAAGAAAAAAGGAAAGAATTCCGATCAGCAAAATTCCTCCCATGCTGAGATTTAAGAGAAATTCAAGGAGAAGAGGCGTGTTCTGAGCAAGCACGGTAAACCGCTCGTGTTCTCCTACAAAAAACAATGGAAGCCTCCCAAGAAAAAAAATGATAATCGGAGCAGTCGCCCATGTGTACATTCCCTCAATCTGAACAAGAAGCGTTTTGCATTTTTTTCTTAGGGATATGCGCGGATTGTGCAAGAACTTCATGACGAGATACGGAAAATGCTCAACGCCCCATGCCCATCTTCTCTGCTGTTGATAGAGATTCCACAATCCTTCGCGCAAAGAGTTCCCGCTTACCGTATCCATGGATAATGGGATATAAATCGGAGTAACCGTGTAATCCCCATCATAGTGGGTAAAACACTGGAAAAAAATTCGAGAGTCCTCGCTGACAATATCTTTCTGCCAAAACCCCACATCGACGAGCGCACGAAAGCTCATGCTATGCGAGGAAAAAGTGAATAGACGATCAGGACGCGCAAGTTCTGTCAAAAGCCAAAATGTAGTGCTAAACGCTGCCAAACGCATGGCAGGAGATGTTTCCCAAATCGTATTATTATACAACACTACCGGCTGATAGCTCGATCGCGTAGGAGTGGGATGAGTAATATATGTATATGCAAGGCACGCAAAATAGTGAGGATGCGCAATCGTATCAATATCAAAGGTAGACACGATAATATGTTCATACGGTATGCCAAGCTGATCAATCAACTCCTGCGCTCGCATGCCCGCATAGTGAATATTCGCACCCTTTGCAGCAATCTCCCCTTCCAAGTCCTTCGGATGGACAGTAATAAGGAGTTTAAAAAAAGAATCCTTGTATTCGGCTTGTATTCTCTTTGCAATGCTGATGAAATGTTCTCCTGCCCGTTCCTCGCCCGCCAATATGATGATAAACCGATCTTTAGGATATTCTGTGCGCAAAAGCGCGTCGCATGTGCTTTGTACAATATCGTACGACTCCCGATACATTGGCAAAAAAATCAAATGATAATACGATCGCCATGCAGGCTGTGAAGTAAGCTCACTTTGCCAGTCTCTCCTCTGCGCCCGTGTATAGTGCCTCCAAGAAAGAATGAGAAAAATAATGAAATAAAAAACTCTGAAAAGCCAATATAAATCAAACAAAATAATAAAGTACATCACCCACACTGGCTTCAAAAAAGAGAAAAAAATGCCCAGAAAAAAAGTCACCCAGACAAGAAGGCCTGGGATAATCTCCAAAAAACGTTTAAAAGTGCGCTCTGTCATACCGTGCGGCGTTTTGCTTCCACAGTGACAATTTTTACGCCCCCATGAGGAATGTGATGAAGTCTCCCTGTGCGGTCCTTAAGGACTGTTTTACGCAATGTAAGGCGTTGCACTACTCCCTTTGTGTCATCAAGCGCGATGCGGTCTCCTTCCTCATAAAGATCCTCAAAAAAAACAAAAATTCCACTGAACACATCTTTCAAAATCGCTTGAGAAGCGAACGTTGCAAATAATCCTGCGACTCCGACTCCGGTAAGAAGCGGCCGGGTATCGATCCGAAATGAATCCAGGACCATCATAATGGCTATGACAGCAAAAAAAACAGAACTCGCCCGATCCAAAAAAAATGCAACTCCCCGAATGCGGAGCTCAGCCCCTTTACCACCTCGCATGATGCGGCGTATACCGGAACGGACAAGGCCGTTGAGTACAACTGCGCCAAGCAAGATCAATAATACTCTTGTAAGCAACTCGAGAGTCATGTCTAGTGTGTGATCTGAAACGAGCAGGAAAATTTCTTATCTTTCCCCTTATAGGAAATACTTTTGGGAAGTAGGTGCGGATCATTGATCATTGGATGTAGGCGAGGGTCATGCGCCTCTCCATGCGCAGATCCGGTGAGAAGGTATTGGGTATTGCTGATTTTTTGAATGGAAACGATTGAAAAGCTGCCGTAGATAATCCCATGGATGCTACGCCGGTCTAAAAGTTCTTGAAGCCATGCGCGGAGCAAATCTTCCACAGATTTTCCTTCTACCACAATCTTTACCCTCTCTGTACGGCCGCGTATTTTTTCAAAATCATACATACTCGCATACAGCCCTCGCGCCGCATCGAGAAACGCATCTATTTCTTTTGCTGCATCGACAGAGATAATCGTATTATCTTTCTGTCGTTTGATAGTATACGCCATAAAAAAATTATTCTTTCTTGCGAAGCACCTCTTTGATTTCTTTCCAATTGCTTTTTAAAATTTTTGCGACTTCATCATAATATTCTTTCGCAACGGTCTTGCCTTTCGCATAGTCAGTAACCGATTGAGTAACCAATTCCTCATAGGCGTGTTTTGACAATTTCTCCATAGAACGGGCCTGCACACTAATTTTCTTTGCAAGCATGGTTGCTAATTTTGTCACTTCTCTGCGGGATTTTTTCCCTGCCTGCGGGGCGCACAATAGCGCTGCTACTGATGCAACTATCGCGCCGATAGTGGCTCCTTTCAAAAAACTTTTTGCGCTCATACGATATATTATTATGTATAAAACAACATACTCACATGTAATGAGAGTATACCATACTTCGAATGAGGAGTCTACGCGCCAGTAATAATTCTAAATCGTATCCTCTTCGTCGTCAAAACCTCCGGAACCCATGCCATAGGATGAAGTATTTCCACCGCCGGATTCATCATCGAGCGACAATCCTTCTTCCCCTAATTCTTCGTCCCCGCCCTCTTCGATGAGTTCCACTTGGCAGGAATCGCAGATTCCGGGTTCGTCATATTCTTGTCCGCATTCCGGGCAAATATAGACGGAGTCCATAGGACCAAATCAATATGATAATTAAAAATTAATACCTTTAAAAAAACTCCTTATACCTGCGCGCAACTTCTATAAGCAATCTTGTTCCCGCGCCGCTCGCTCCTCTTGCTAACCATTGATCTTCTTTACCTGTCATTGTCGATGCGATATCAATATGCGCCCATGCAGGAAAATTTTTTGCAAATTGATGCAAAAATATTGCTCCTTGAATCGTCCCCGCTTCTCGATACCGACCCGTATTCATCACGTCTCCGGAGTATCCCTTGACATGAGATTCATATTCTTCCCATAAAGGCAGTTGCCACACATAGTCCCCGCTTGCATCTCCGCATGCGCGCATAAATTTTGCAACGTGATCCTGAGGCGTGAGAAGCGCAGACAGATAATGTCCCAATGCCACTGTGCACGCACCTGTCAATGTGGCAACATCCACAACAAGTTTTGGCGTATATCGTTCGGCATAGGTGAGCGCGTCTGAAAGGACGACTCTGCCTTCGGCGTCAGTATGACCGATCTCAATGGTTTTTGAAGACATTGTTTTCAGCAAATCCCCCGGCCGATAACTTCCGCCCGATGGCATATTTTCCACTGCGGGTATGATCCCCACGCAGTTGATGGGCAGTTTCATTCGAGCGATCACAGAAAGCGCCGCAATCACCGCAGCTCCCCCGCTCATATCCATATGCATCTCTTCCATCGATTGCGACGGCTTTATCTGCAATCCTCCGCTATCAAACGTAATTCCTTTGCCAATAAAGACAAAGGGATCTTTTTTGCTTTTCTTTCCCCAATATTCCATGATAACAAATTGAGCCTCTTCGGTACTGCCTGCAGATACTCCCAAAACACCTCCCATTCCGAGTTTTTTCATTTCTTTTTCAGAAAGTACACGAACGGAAAAGCCCGCTTCCTTGCCGGTAGCGCGCGCCGCATTCGCCACATGCGTCGGCGTCATCAGACCGCCAGGCGTATTGGCAAGCTCCCGCGCATAATTCACTTCTCGACCGATCAGCGAGCCAGTGGAAAGTTGCGCGGCAACATTTTTATTCGCGCCGCACACATAAAAAATATTCTTCAATGCCGGCCACCCTTCTTTAGGCGGCTCGCGGTGCGTGACAAATTCATAGTCAGCAAGCTCAATATTTGCCGCAAACCCTTCCGCGATTTTCTCCCTATCAATTCCCGGAACCTTAAAGTCATCAAGATGTACTGTGAATGATCCAATTTTGTATTTTTTCGCTAAGTGTGCCAAGCAACGTACTGCGCGTTCAAACGACCGAAAAGACCATTTTTCATTCGCGCCAAGACCAAACAAAAGCACTTTTCTCTTTCCTAAGGGCAAAATCACTTTCTCTAAAATGCCCACATCTTTCTTTGTGTCCTTTTCTACGTGCAAAAGATATTCTTTGTCCGCGGGCAAAATAAACTTGAAAAAAGGATGCGTGTTCCATGAGATATTCTCAAATCCCGCAAATACAAGCACAGAACTTGTTGTTGCGGCAGCCTTTTGAAGGGAAATTTGTCTATGCGTAATTTTTCTCATACTTTCGTATTCTTTTATTGAGGCTGATTATATCATGCATAAAAAAATTGTACTGTGGATTACTTTAAAAAAACATCCCCCTTCTTTTAGGGGGATGTTTCGAGCGAAAGTGCTATACCCTATAGTGACTGTTCAACCGCGGGAGATGGGACGTTCTCACCGCCATTTTCTGTTTTTTGTGGCTCATTATCTTGTGGCTCTGGCGTTTTCTTTAATTCTCCTTTTTCTAATTTTTTCTGAATAAGACCTTCCAGTTTATCAAGCGCGCCAAGAGTCTTTTTGCTTAATTCCTTTACACCTCCTCGATAATATGGCCTGAAAAGGCTTTCGTACTTGCGCATTTGATCTGTAAATTCTACCATCGCATCCCGCGCGCCGCGCACATCTTCCTCCATAAAACTCTGTCCAATAGGCTCCATGATCGCAAGAATCTGTTCAAGAATTTGATCGTCCTTGATATTCTTCATGCGTTCATGCGTTTCTCTCATCATTCCCATAAAATGCCTCAAATCACCGGGGTGCCACCCTTCATGGATGCTTTCTTGCATCAATTCACTTGCGGCTTCAAAGTCTCCGTTGTTTGCGAGCGACTGAATCTGCGCAATGCTTTCTTTCTTCGCAGTAACAAGTTTTGCGAGCTGACTATAATCCAATCCGAAAAATTCAAAGGCTTTTTGAACATTTCGCGCTTTTGAATCTTTTTCAGCAAACGCAATTTCTTTTAGAATCTGTTTTAATTCCTTGGGAAGCTCTACTTGAGCGCGTAGTTTATTGATCTCATCCCAATAATTATTTCCCCAAAACTCTTGTAACGCATCCTTCTGGTCCCTGCCTTTGGAAGACTCAATGTTCGTTTTATGTCCGTTTATCTGAGATACCAATTGATCAATTTTACTTGTATCCGTGTCCGCTGCTGCTTTAAGAATCTGTTTTTTATAGTTTGCGAGTTCCTTTAATTGTCGTTTTACGTCATTCATGGCATTCTTGATATCCTGCGGTGGAACAAATTCATCTCGAATTTCTTGCATTGAATCCCAATATCTTTCGCTTCGGCAGTCATCAATGTGCGAACGGCGATCTTCGGCAGGAAGGGTAAGCACTTTAGAAGCGCAACTTGACGCATTTTTTATAATTTCACTTATCGTCTGCTGCCACTCCTGAGAGTCTTTCACTTTTTTCAAATCTCCGAGGAGCTTTTTCGATTCGCGCACAAGATCCTTCATCTCACGCTGAAAATCGCTCATTTCCCTTTTGTCTACATTCTGCATTTTTGGTTCCTCGGGTGAAGGTTCCTGAGCCTGTCCTTTTGGTTCCTCGACGGGCATAGGTTTCTCAAACTTCTGTTCCTCAAGCGCGGGTTTCTTAGGCTTCTCGGACAAAGAGTCCTCTTGCGCCCACACCATAAAAACAGAAAGCCCAAAAATAAGGGCTACTATTAACACACTGAATGATATCGAAATATTTTTTGCTTGCATGGGTCAAAAAATAATGAATTAACTTGTTTAAAATTATAGCAAAAATAGTGATTACTGTCGAGTGGATAATGATTCGAGTAACGATACGCCTGTCATGCTCGGAGGTATGGGAATACCCATAATATCCAGGATCGTTGGGGCAATATCTCTAAGACCGCCTCCGCTCCGAAGGACAACTCCCTCCATAGTAAGTATCGCGGGCACTTTATGCGTGGTATGGGCGGTATGTAAAATCCCCGACGAAGGATCTATGCCAACTTCGGCGTTTCCATGATCAGCAGTAATACATACGATGCCGCCCTTTCCAAGTACATACGGCACCAACCGTTGCAATTGAGCGTCAATACATTCGACTGCCTGTATGGTTGCTGAAAAATTTGCAGTGTGAGCCACCATGTCGGCATTCGCGTAATTGATAAAAATAAAATCTATACCCTCGTTGATGTACTCAAGCGCTGCGTCAGTAATTTCAGCAGCCTTCATCTCGGGCGCCTCATCATGCGTCCGTATGTCTTTACGGCTCTCGATCAATACATGAGACTCCTCCTCGTGAGGTTCTTCTTTCCCCCCATTAAGAAAATACGTGGCATGCGCATATTTTTCCGTTTCCGCGATATGCACGCTTCGCAAGCCGACCTTCGAAATTTCAGCTGCAAGTGTCGTTTCAACTCCTATACCGCGAAACGCGACAAGTGATGCTCCGTTTTTTTCATATTCGGTCATGGTGGCAAAACACAAGTTCATTTCCTTCTGACAATCAATGAATCTACGGGAAAGCATGCGCGCGCGATCCGCGCGAAAATTGATAAAAATCGCGCCATCATTTTTTTCAACCGGATAGCTTTTTCCTCCGTCATCCACAAAAACGATGGGCTCAATATGCTCATCCACATGGCCATGACGATAAAGCACATCAATGACCTCAGATGGGCGGGCCTGATGCGTATGCGTGCTTGTAGCTCGAAAGATCGCATCCTCTGCTTTTGCGACGCGATGCCAATTATGATCACGGTCCATGGAATAAAATCTGCCGCTTATGCTGGCGATGAAACCTATTTGCAAATCCTCCAGAAAGGATTCAAGTTCCTGCAGGTACTGCTTTCCGCTTTGAGGAGGAGTATCTCGACCGTCAGTGAATGCATGAATTGCGATTTTTTTTACTCCTGCATTTTTTGCGGCATGCAAGACACCCTCAATGTGAGAGCTATGGCTATGGATGCCTCCGGGACTCACCAATCCAAGTATGTGGAGTGTAGAGTCGTGGGATACCACATGGTCAAAAAGAGTTTTGAACGTCTGGTTTGTTTCAAATTCTCCTTTATGCATGGCTTCTGTGATACGCACAAGATCAGTATCGATCACTCTGCCAGCTCCGATGGTAAGATGTCCTATCTCGCTCGTACCCGCCTGTCCTTCCGGTAAACCGAGTGCTTGCCCGCTCGCATCAAGAAGCGTATATGGATACTTCGCGTATAGTGAATCAAGAAAAGGAGTGCGTGCCTGCGCAATTGCATTGTGTTCCTTCTCGTCTCTGTGTCCCCATCCATCAAGGACAATCAGGACAACGGGCGGATGTTTTTTTGGTTCACGCATATCAAATAAACGCTTCATGCGCACGCTGAATTTCTGCGATTGCGATACTGGCATCTCGAAACCCTCGAATGACTGTATTTTTATTTTTCTGTTCATCAAGTTTCTGATAAAATTTCTTCATATCCGTTGTCCATTGATCCCCGAGTTGAGAAATGTCGCAGACGTTTTGATAGGCTTCATCTTCGAGTGAAACAGTTATGATCTTAAAATCCTCTTCTCCTCGATCAAGCAGATCGATCATGCCTATCACGCGGACATCTACGACATCACCTTGCTTCAATGCGCGGGAAGATAGCACAAACGCATCAAGCGTATCGCCGTCTCCTGAGAGCGTGCCGGGGATAAAGCCATACGCATGAGAAAATACAAGATCGGGTGTAAAAACAAAATCGAGTATGAAAGAGCTGCTTTTCTCATCATACTCGTATTTAAAATTTGATCCTTTTTCAATTTCTATGACTGCCTTGAATCTCTCTGCAGTCTCAAACGGTATTTCGTGAAGTTTCAGTATTTTATTGTGTTCCATATTTCAAGTATATGATAGGAGGGTTTTGGCGACAATGTCAAATGATGTATACTGTTCATATATGAAAGTAACACGCATGTATCTAGTTACGTGGTTGCAACGGACCACCATTCATCTCAAAGAGATGCATGATTTTTTTCGTGGCAATTATGCTTCTATCCATCTTGACGCTACGCAGCTCGATAAATACCGCAAGGCTCTCGATGTATCTTCAGTGGAACTTACCGAAGAAAACGATTTTGAAGTACTGAGGATGAAATCGGGGCCGTACCATTTTTCCGTAATAGAGGACGGAATTTTTGCTCTATCGACAGACAGCATTGCCGACGTGAACCAAACTCGCAAAGACATTGAAAAATATCATCGGGACAAAATGGGACCTGCACTTGCCTATCTTTTTAGCCGCGGCGCGCGCCTGCCAAAAAGCCTGTGCGACATAAGCGAGTTTTATCCTATTATTATGACTGTGGAAAACGCCACAGAAAATGATGTCAAAAAACTCTATACGACTCTTACCGAAGAGTATGATCACTCGGTTTCTTCGCAAACCTCTCAAATTTTCTTTGGGAAAGTGTTTACGATATTCCGACTTTTCAAGCGTGATGTACGACGCGATAAAGTGATTGACGATTTGGTTGCAAATGTGATTTTTTTGGAAGAATTTAAGAAGCAACTCAGGGACTATCTCAATATCCACAGGTCCATGTGGGATCACATCTCGGAAATTCGAGAATCTTACGATCTGCGCTATAAAGATTTTCCTGTTGTTCGCAGAAAAATTATGGATTTTCTAAAAACCCTTCTTTTCATCAATGCCAGGCTTAATCAAATGGGTGACATCGCACATGCGCGATACGTGCTCTTGCGCCCCGAAGTAAAAGGGGAACTGGAAGAATGCAATCTTTTAAAATTTGAAAATATGATTGCCGATCTGCGGTATATGAAAGACCTCTGGGCAATGACAATTGAATATGTCAAGGAAACGCTCTCACTTCTTGAATCGCTCTACACAGAAAACACACAACGGGAATTGAACGCTCTCAAGATAATCACCATGGTGACAGCCATTACGGGTTTCTTTGGGATGAATATCGCCTTTCCGTGGAATACCGAATGGCACGCAATTTCTTCTTCGTCGTTTATTGTCGTTACTATCGTCGCTTCTGTTGCGATTGTGCTTTACTATATCCTGAAATATTCCATCTACCACCGGAAGTTCATTATCCGGAAATAATGGGGGAAGGCGCTCTACCGCTGGAAAATTCCCACTTGAACGTATGCCTTGCCGTTCTTCTGTGGGGTTGTCATCCATGAGGTTTCGTTCATGAACACATACTGACCATCGGGATATTCTCTACCATTCACAACAACCATACGCGTGTCACCTTGCTCATATTTGAATGTCCATTGGAATGGTGCCGCATATTCATCATACACAATGTCATACGGTCCGTAGACCGTAGTGTTCACTCTCACGAAAAATTTCCCATTTTCTTCATAGGAAATCATGGTATTGGGACCACTGTGAAAGGCATACGGAATGTAAGAATGCTGATCGCTTAATTTTCCGTTTATGAGCGCAATTTCTTGATTTTTTGCATCGGTTCCTTTTACACTCCAATTAGTCGCATTTGATTCTGTTATAAGTGAATCAGGTATGATGCGAAGTGTATACGGGCCATATTCTTCACCGTGATGCAGTACAAATGAGCCCTCTTTTTTTTGATACACAATGCCAATCGTATCGTCATGCTGATAACCGACAGTCGGCATTGCTTCAAGAGGCCCGATGTCCCTTTCATTCGCATGTAGCATGTATCCCTTACCGAAAGGATTCTTATATACAAATACGAGGGAGCCGTCGAGTGAGGTATACACGTTTCCAAAAACTGATGAGCGCTCCAATGACT
>JACQSA010000003.1 GCA_016206145.1 Candidatus Uhrbacteria bacterium | reverse complement strand
TCTCTTTGGACGCAAAATCTGACTTGGATCTTTTACGCTTTCGATCCACGCTCTCATTTGTTCTGAGGTTGGCGGGCGGTTTGGTGTGTCGGGCATAGGGGGTTTTGTTATAGTATAAGGAAACTATGCGAGGGTGTAAATAGTTAGTCTTGCATATATGGTTATGTCAATAGTGTCATAAACTGCTTAGCTGATCTTGACGAAAAATAAAAATTTCCGTAGAATGTTAGCACTCAATATATGCGACTGCTAATACCACGGCAGAACCGTTCGCTCTGTAAAATAAACTGTGCTATACTCACATTCAAGGTACTTAAAATAATTTTAACAAACATGCTCAACAACAACTTCACTACCCGCGCACAAGAGGCCCTGCAGGCCGCACATATGCTGACTGCGGAACGCAATCATCAAGAGCTTTCTCCTCTTCATCTCTTGCTGGCCTTATTGCGCCAACCGGAGAGTGTAGTCTCAGGGCTTCTCCATAAGCTCGAAATCGCGGCCAATGCGCTTGAACAACGCATTGAAGAAGAACTTCAGTTTCTTCCTCGGATCACCGGAGGCCAGATTGGCCAAATATACATATCGAAAGAACTCGCGCTTGTATTGAATAATGCCAGCAAGGAAGCAAAAAAAATTGGCGATGAATATATCAGCACCGAGCATCTTTTTCTTTCTTTGATACAAACCCCTTCTCCTGCGCAAGACATTCTCAATGAATTCAAGGTCAACTACGATATCGTGTTAAAAATTCTTGCACAGCTTCGCGGATCGCATCGAATTACCGACCCGGACCCTGAAAGCAAATATCAGGCCCTCAATAAATATGCAGTAAATCTTACGGACCAGGCACGACAAGAAAAACTCGACCCTATAATCGGACGTGATGAAGAAATCCGCCGCGTGATCCAGGTGCTTTCCCGCAGGACAAAAAATAATCCCGTGCTCATCGGTGAAGCGGGTGTGGGAAAAACAGCGATTGTCGAAGGCCTTGCGCAACGGATCATTTCCGGCGATGTGCCGGATTCTCTCAAAGACAAACAAGTGCTCTCTCTGGATCTTGGATCTCTGATTGCTGGCACGAAATTCAGAGGAGATTTTGAAGACCGCCTAAAAGCCGTACTTAAAGAAATCACTCAATCAGCAGGGCATATTATTCTTTTTATCGACGAACTGCATACTGTCATCGGCGCGGGAGGTGCAGAAGGCGCAATTGATGCGTCCAATATGCTTAAACCCGCTCTTGCACGAGGTGAACTGCGCACCATAGGAGCAACTACGCTCAAAGAATATCAAAAGCATATCGAACGGGATCCCGCATTTGAGCGGCGTTTCCAACCTGTGCTGGTGCATGAACCTTCTGTCCAAGATACCATTGCCATTTTGCGGGGTGTGAAAGAAAAATACGAAGTGCATCACGGAGTGCGCATCACGGACGCAGCCATTGTTGCTGCGGCAAAGCTTTCCCACCGATATATTTCCGATCGATTTTTGCCTGATAAAGCTATTGACCTGATTGACGAAGCGACATCAGCGATCCGTCTGCAGATAGATAGCCAACCGGAGGAACTTGATGCGCTCAAGCGTCGCATCTTGACATTAGAGATTGAAAAACAGGCAATGCAAAAAGAAACGGACAAAAAATCAAAAATGCGGCTCAAAGAAGTCGAAAAAGAACTTGCCGAATTGCAAGAGAAAGCGCGCAAATTGGAAATGGATTGGAAAAACGAGAAAGAGCTTATTGCGCAGATACGCTCTTTTCGGGCAGATATTGAAAAAAATAAACAAGAAGCAGATATTGCGGAACGGAAAGTGGATCTGGCGCGCGTCGCAGAGATCCGTTACGGAGAAATCCCGCGGCTTGAACGAGAACTGAAAAAAACAATGTCACGGCTCATGACATTGCAAAAAAAACATCGATTCTTAAAAGAAGAAGTCACTGATGAAGATATTGCGCATGTGGTGGCACGATGGACCGGCATCCAAGCCTCTAAAATACTCGAGAGCGAGGCGGTAAAACTACAAAATGCCGAACATGTGCTCTCTGCTCGTGTGATTGGTCAACGGGAAGCAGTCAACGCGGTTGCCGATGCGCTTCGCCGCTCGCGCGCGGGTCTAGGAGATGATAACCAACCGATCGGCTCATTTCTTTTTATCGGGCCTACCGGCGTTGGAAAAACCGAGCTTGCAAAAAGTCTTGCCGCGTTTATGTTCAATGATGAAAACGCGCTGATCCGTATTGATATGAGCGAGTACGCCGAAAAACACGCAGTATCTCGCTTAATCGGTTCTCCCCCCGGCTACGTGGGATATGATGAAGGCGGCCAACTCACTGAAAAAGTGCGCCGCAAACCCTACAGTGTCATTCTTTTTGACGAGATCGAAAAAGCGCATCCTGAAATCTTTAACACGCTTCTCCAGATCATGGACGATGGACATGTCACAGACGCAAAGGGACGCAAAGTAAATTTTAAAAATACCATCATCATCATGACTTCGAATCTTGGCGGAGATATGATACGGCAAGGCAGTATCGGATTCTCTTCCGACAATCACGCTCATACCATTATCGATGAGCAAGAAATGTCCGGAAAAATCCACGAACAATTGAAAAAACATTTCAAGCCGGAATTTCTAAATCGCATCAGCGAAATTATTATTTTCCATCCCTTGTCAGAAACAGATATTCGTGAAATCATCGACATACAGCTCCGTGCCGTGCGCGAAAAACTCCAAGAAAACGATATCGCCGTAGAATTCACGCCACACCTCATCACACTGCTTTGTGAGAGAGGTTTTGATCCATTGTATGGAGCGCGCCCGCTTCGGCGTACGGTGCAACGGCTTATCCTCAATCCTCTTGCCATGAAATTGATTGATGGTTCCATGAAAGAAGGCGGATCTGTGAGTATAGATGCGCAACACAATGAAGTCGTGATACACACGCAAAAAGAAGAAGCCCATTCTACCACATAAGGAAAATCCGTAATGAATGTGTCATCCCGAGCGGCAATGAAGTGGAGCCGAGGGATCTATTGAAAATAAAGGCTTCATGAGCTCGTAGATTCCTCCACTCCGCTATTGCTGCGGTCAGAATGACATACTAAGGACATTTCTCTACAGTCTCAATATATGGTAATTTTAAGATTGATTCTTATTATTGGAGTTGCGTTCTTTCCGCTGTATACACACGCGCTCGCATTCAATCCAAATACAGTTCTTTCCGATGAGGACTTTTTTAATACAGACACACTTTCAGCCGATGCAATTCAGCGGCTCCTAGAACGTAAGGGATCAGCCCTTGCCGCATACAACGCGCGTGATATCGACGGCGTGCAAAAACGGGCAGCTGATATCATCTGGCGAGCGGCACAGACGCACGGGATCAATCCTCAAGTGCTTATTGTGGTGCTCCAAAAAGAACAAAGTCTCATAGAAAATCCCCATCCCTCGCAATATAGCTATGATTGGGCAACCGGATTTGCGCGTTGCGATTCCTGTACGGTAGATGATCCGCGCGTGGCGGCAAACAAAGGATTTGTCACGCAGGTGGAAAAAGCGGCGTGGAGAAAAAAATACTACACGCTCAATCCTGACCAATTTCAATTCAAGCCTGGGACACTCAAAATCGTCGATGGCCTGCCGGTCACTCCCACAAACTGGGCAACTGCGGCGCTGTATAACTACACTCCTCATATCAGGGGGAACTATAGCTTTTGGAAATTGTGGAATCGCTATTTTTCAAAAGTATTTCCTGATGGAATGATTGTGAAGACATCCGATGATCCGCAAGTCTGGCTCATCCAAAATGGAAAACGCCGGCTCTTTACTTCGCTTTCGGTATTTCTCTCACGGTTCAATGAAAAAAATATTGTAGAAGTTCCACATACGGATCTGGAAACCTATGAAATCGATACTCCTCTCAAATTTCCGCAATACTCACTCCTTCAGTCGCCAAAAGGATCGGTATTTCTGTTTATGGATGATAGAAAATACGGCATACAATCAAAAGAAGTGTTTCGAAAAATCGGCTATCAAAAGGAAGAAATCATTACCGCAACTCAGCAAGATATTGATAACGTCCCTACTGCGGGCATCATTTCTGATCCCCTTGGCAACCCCGTAGGCTCACTTCTCCAGGATAAGAAAACAGGAGCAGTGTATTATGTGCTCAATGGCTCAAAACATCCGATCATAGAACGCTCTGTACTCACCACAAACTTTAGTCATAATAAAATAATGCCCACAAAGACACGTGAACTTGCGGCAATGCCCAATGGCGAACCGATAAAATTTGTAGACGGAACGCTTGTGTCGAGCCCTGCCTCACCAACCATATACCTCATCTCAAATGGACAAAAACGCCCATTCCTTTCGCCTGACGCATTCACTGCGCTGGGATTCGCATGGTCGCAAGTAGTACAAACCAATGGCAGCGCACTTGATCTGCATGAAGAAGGAAACCCGATTGATCTTGGAAAAATCGTTGACGACTACACGCCTCCTCCGATCACTTCCACTGCGAGCGCTCCTGCAAAACTACAAAAAACTTCACTCTAATTTCATCTCATCTTTACATCATCTGTGTCCCAAAAAAATCTTCAAAATATCTCGATATTCTTCAGATTTTGTTGAAACGCATCTGATGCAAATCTGGACGAACTTGAAGCGGTTATTTATTCCCAAGCCCTAACACACGTCTTGCAATGCCTATCATATACAGTGCGATTGTCCCTCATTCACCGATCTTTCTGCCAAGCTTACGACAGACAGCCCAAGAAAAAGTCGCGTCTACCATACACGCGTTTACTGAAATCCATGCACGCATAACGGAATTGAATCCGGATACGATTTTTGTCGTCGCTCCTCACGATGAAAGTAAAAAACGAGAAGAACAATATACGTTTCATGTGCCAGAACACTACGTGGTAGATTTCTCGGAATTTGGGGATATTGTGACAAAAACGGAATACGACTCCGATATCGTGCTTGCCAATCAAATCAAAGACAAGCTGACCCAGGAAGGCATCGGGGTGACATACGTAAGCGATGAAAAACTTGATTACAGCGCAGGAGTGCCGCTCGAACACATTGCAAAAGGTCTGCACGCAAAAGTGCTGGTGATTCATCCGCCGAGTAAAGACCTTGCGCTGATCTTTTCAGACGGTTCGCAAATTCAAAAAATCCTTCAAGAATCACAAAAACGGATCGTATGCATCGCATCTGCAGATTTATCGCATTGTCTGATCGAAGACGCTCCCCTCGCCTTTAATCAATCCGGGGTGGCGCTGGATGCAAATATCGTGCAGTGGATTAGTACAAAGCGAACAAAAAATTTTCTGACTATCTCTCTTCAGCTCATCGAAGAAGTCGGCGCATGCGGCATTCCTTCAATTGTGCTCCTCCTCGGAATACTCAAGCATATAAAACACACACCCACACTTCTCTCATATGAAGATGCCGTGGGCGTAGGACACGCAGTAGCAGAATACACAATCTCATAACCCCCAGTCCCATGGAGAGTGCATTTGTAATACCATTCGCCCGTCTCCCGCGTACTCTTGGGGGATTTGATTATAAAATCCCTCTCTCTCTCAAAGAGAAGATTATAGAAGGAAGTATTGTTCAGATTTCCTTGCGCAATAAAAAATTATGGGGATTTGTGGAAGCAATACGACCCTCTCGATATCCTTCTCTCAAACCGATCATCGACGTTGCGAGTCCCGAAAGAATAGTACGCAGACAAGACAGAGAACTGATAAGATGGTTTAGCGATTACTATTGCGTATCACGGGGGACCGCAGCGCTGCAGTGGGCTCCTTTTTTTCAACAACCATACAAATCGCTTTCTGTCGTATCTTCTTGGCTGTATGAACCCAAAGAAAATCAAAAGCCAACGCTCCTGCGCGCTGTGTTTGAAAAAGACAAAATGGCATTTGTGGTGGATATGATCGAATATGCGCTTGGGAGGCATGGACAAATTCTCATTCTCCTTCCTACGATCAGTGAAGTGAAGCGCATCGCACAACAACTGAAAAACTCATATCCCGACCTCATCTGTATTCATAGCGGACTCAAGACACGCGTCTTGCGTGATCAATCAATCCATGCATCTGAAGGTAGGGCACCAATAGTCATCGGTACGCGTCTGGCAGTTTTTACTCCGCTTCCTGCGTTGGCATGTATCGTACTCGACGGACAAGAGCGCATGGAATACAAACAATACGATGCCAATCCGCGATATGATGCGCGCGATGTTGCTTTGCAACGTGCAAAAATTGAAGGGATAAAAATGGTATTCTCCAGTGTTGCGCCACGGCTTGAAGAAATGGAAGAAAAGCATATCTTTGAAGAAAAAAAATATGGCGGAAGCATATCGTGCCAAATCATTGGACTTGAAGAAGAATTTCGCAATAAAAATTATTCATTTATTAGCGACGCGCTTCGGAAAAAAATTGAAGAAACGGTTGAGAAAAAAAAGACTGTTTCTCTTATCCTCAATAGAACGGGGTATAGCCGCATGGTAAGCTGCACGACGTGTCAGTATGTATTTTCTTGTGAGGAATGCAAAGGTATTCCTCGATATTCGTCGTCACACGCCGTTCTGATATGCTCGAAATGCGATCTGACGTCTGACATACCCGCTCAGTGCCCGGCATGCCGAGGACACGACTATACATTTCCGGGACTCGGAATTGAAAAAATACTTTCTTCGATCATAAAAATCTTCGGTGAGGGTATAGGCTCTTCTCTTACTGTAGAAACTTCTTTTGCGTTTCAACAGAGAGAGATATCAAATCTTGGGCTCCTTGGATTTATTGCCTGCGATCCGATCCTTTCTCTTTCTGATTTTAGATCATGGGAACGCCAGTGGCAATCATATGGACAGTGCATACAACGCGGGATTGCTCAAAGCGCAGAAATTCTCATACAAGCGATCTCACCCTCGAACATATTTATTCAATCACTCGCACGCCTTGATTATGATGCCTTTACGCGCGCAGAACTTCTCGTTCGTAAAAAAGGAAATTGGCCGCCGTATTCACAACTGATAAAAATAATGCCTACGAGTGCCGGTAAAAAAACCGCTATTTCTTTTGACGCACTGCTCGAAGACATCAAGTCTCTGCAAAAAAATCCCGCAATGCCTCCCTATTCCGTAATGCCGCTTTCCAAAAAAGAAAAACAGACATCATGGACAGAAGCGCTTATTAAGATTCATTCTCTTCATACGCCCCTTACTCCTCTGCCCGTGCCATTGAAAGAATACATAAAAAAACTCCCAGAAGGCGTCATCGTTGACATTGATCCCGTTGAGATTTAGACTAGACTCTATACTCTAATCCACTATTCTGGATGATTCTTCCTCTTGCTACAACTGACAACCCAGTACTGCGGCGAATGGCGGATCCTATCAAAAAATTTGATGATCCGGTCTTGCAGAAATTGATTGACGATATGATTCCGACAATGTATGAGCGGGATGGGATCGGCCTTGCTGCCCCGCAGATAAATCATTCGCTCCAGCTTGCGGTTATTGTCCCTGATCCGACTCGCTTTCAAGATTTCAAAGGCAAAAAAGAAGAAGCGATCGTGATTATCAATCCTCGAATCGAAACACACTCTCTTCGTAAAGAATCTCAAGAAGAAGGGTGCTTGTCGGTACCAAAATATTTTGGACCGGTAAAACGATGGAAGAGCGTTATGGTTTCATTCCATGATCGACATGGAGAGAAACACACGATGAAAAGTTCGGGGTTGCTGGCAAAAGTATTCCAACATGAAATTGATCATCTCAACGGCATTCTTTTTATCGACAAGTCTCCGAGGATATATAAAGTGACTACGTTATGAATGGATATGAGTATAATCTCATTATATAAAACTGTTCTCTAATGTTAAGTGCTACTCAGCCACGCATAATCTTCATGGGCACGCCAGACCATGCAGTGCCATTTCTTGAAACACTCATATCAAGCGGAAATAAACCCATCGCCATAGTTACGCAACCAGATCGAGGCAGTGGACGTTCTCTTGCGATTGAGCCCACGCCAGTCAAAACGGTTGGGGCATCATATGATATACCAATCCTGCAACCGGAACACATCAATGACACTTCATCAATCACACAGCTTTTCGCGCTACATCCTGACCTTTTTGTGGTCGTTGCCTACGGACAGATCTTAAAAAAAGTCGTTCTTACTCTTCCTGTGTATGGGTGCATCAATGTACATTTTTCTCTTCTTCCGCGCCACCGTGGAGCATCACCTGTTGAAGAATCTATCCTTTCCGGCGATACTGAAACAGGCGTTACGCTAATCAAAATGGACGAACAGCTTGACCATGGCCCTATCCTTGCCGCTCAATCTCTGCCGATCGATCCGCAAGATACTACTCCTTCATTGCGAAAAAAATTGGAGCGTATCGGCGCTTCCCTTCTTACCGACACAATTCAAAAGATATTTGAAAACAAGCTTACTGCAACCCCTCAAGATGAAAGGAGCGCCACTCATACTCGCCGTCTTACACGGCAAAGCGGACGCATTGATTGGAAAAAAAGCGCAACAGAAATTGATCGCCAGATTCGCGCGCTCAATCCGTGGCCGAGCACATGGACTGTGTGCAATGAAAAACGGATAAAAATCCTTGAAGCATTTGCACGCGCAGGAGGGGTAAACCCTTCCGACCGCATCGGCTCCTTCAGGAATGGTACAATTCTATGCGGGTCCGGAGCTATTGTGCCACGCTTGATCCAAATGGAAGGAAAGCGTCCCGCATCTATGGAAGAATTTTCGCGCGGATATCGATCGCTTCTTACGCAGAAGTGCGAGTAGAAAAACGATCAAATATCAATGCAATAAAAACCACAGTAGCAATTCCAAGCGGATGGTTCAAATAAGGAGTAAAAATGTGTGTGACAAACAATGCAATAAGGCCACACGAGAGGCCAAGAAGTAATCCTCCTTCACGATAAAATCCTTTTTTGAGATATGAGAATGCCATCGGAATGCCGGTAAAAAGCAGGGTAAAGAAAAAACCCAGATACACAAGCAAACCCACAAACCCCAGTTTGATCCACATATCAAGATATCCCCACTCGAATGCATATGTGGTGTAGAGTCCGGAAGGGTGCGTGAGTGCGACACGTGGATCTGATGACTGATACGAAACAGTTTTACCAAACCCATATCCGCTCAAAGGATTCTTTTGAATTGTTTCCATAAGCACGGGTAATAATTTCCAACGGCTTTTCGCTGCTTCCTCTTCGGTCAAATCTTTTACGCGTTCCTCCAACGATTGCACATCAAACACGCCGGAAGTAGACGGGAAAGGAATGCTTGAGATGCCTATCAAAAGTCCGACCGAAACAATCCCTGCGCCGCACATTGATAAAATAAAAATTAATAGTGTTTTTTTGTGTACGCGATATATCGCTGCGATTATTAAAAAGAGAATGCCCGAAAATAACGCCGCAACCCAAAAACTTCTCGAAAAGCTAATGAGTAAAGAGGCGCCGAGACACACAAGCAAAAGAAGAAAGTAGCGATATCGAAAAAAGGCCTGCCGTAATATCTGGCGCGGGATTTCCCTGTCTTTATCCAGTGCGATGTGCAAATAAGAAAGCGCGTATCCAAGAAGGATGAAAAATCCGATCAGCGCATAGATCTGGCTTTGGAAAAACACGCGAGTGGTTGATCCTGTCAAGGCAGTAATCTCTCCGACTCCGGATTGGCGTATCCAGTAATACCATCCGCCAAGAATAATTTCCCCGAATCCTCGATGCCCCATGATATAAAAGGCAAGAAGAACGCCGATAGTTTGGGCAACCAATGCTGCCAGACAGCAAGAAAGAAGCTGTGCGATCCCTCTTTTTGCCAGTATCGCATCATACACAACCGGCGCGATGAGAAAAAATACCCATGCATTTGCGTCTTGGATAATAAAGGTAAGGGAAGTTCCTTGAATGAATGCATTCACTACTCCGTAAAAGACAACAATCCCAAGCGCGCCATACCACCATACAAAAGGTGATTTCAAAATATTGAACCGATTCTTGCGATATATTGCGAGATGTACTATCCACGCAAACATTACTGCGACAAAAATACCCATCCGAATACTCACTCGAGAGTCCCAAGAATCAAGAGAAAACAGATACCCTTTTGAACCAATAATAAGTTCGGAAAAAAGAATGGAAATTCCGAGTGGCAACTTACTAAGAGATGCGAACAATACAAGCGCTGTCACAATAAAAAACACAGGTGTCGCCGGTAACATATCAGAATAGACGAGTAGTGAAAGCAGCTGCGTTGCGCCAATCAACATAAGCGCGATCGCAAAAACTCCCGGACGGAATAGGCTGTCTTTAGGTACGGTTGGTACTGATTCGCTGATACGATAGCAAAATTGTAGCAAGGCACCATACCCACGAAACATATTTGCTATCAGGACCCCGGGCAGTGAGTGTCCGAAATGCTTTAAAAGATACGCACTTGCACTGGTATAAAAATTCATTTGCCGCGTAATGATTGATTGCTGAGAAAAACTTTGCGCTTTGCGATGTGTCAAAGACGAATCAGTAACGAAAAAAATCTTCCATCCCCCTTCCCGCACACGTCTGCAGAGATCCACTTCCTCAAACCACAAAAAAAATCTCTCATCAAACATTCCAATCGTATCGAGAACCTTTTTTCGAATCATCAGACAGGCACCCATGGGTTGATCAACTTCTTGCGTACGAGCATACTCAAAATCAAGACAATAATACTTCCTGACAGGTGGCAGAAATTTTAGTACGCGATCCAGTTTGAGAAAAATCAAGAGGCTTACAAATGGGGTCGGAAATCCGCGGACAGAATGCTGTACTTTGCCGTCCCCTCCCATAATACGGGGGCCGACAATCCCGACGTCTTGATGAGTGTCTAAAAAATCGATCAAAGGCTCGAATGTTTTTTTTTGAAGTTCTGTATCGGGATTAAGAAATACGACATACTCACCCCTAGACTCGCGTATTCCCTGATTGCATGCTGCGGCAAATCCGCGATTCTCTTTATTTGCAATGAGCTTTACACCTCTAAGGGATGCGCGTACCATGTCAGAAGTGCCATCATAGGAAGCATTGTCTATTACTATTATTTCATGCGCAGACTCTTGTGGCACCTTCTCCTGAATCGATTGCACACACCGCTCAAGCAATGCGTTCACATTCCAAGAAACAATGATGATTGATAATTTTACTGATGGCATAGAATATCTCAAACAAAAGAATATATATAGTATACGCGTATGATTTCAATACCTCAAGATGGTATTCTTCTCGTCCATAAACCCGTCGGACCGACATCGCATGATATTGTGGCTAAGATAAGGCATCTTACTGACGTGAAGCGTGTTGGCCATGCAGGAACTCTTGATCCATTTGCCGAAGGTCTTCTTATTGTTCTTATAGGACGCGAGGCTACAAAACGGCAATCAGAATTTCTTACGATGGATAAGACGTACGAGACAGTGATCCATCTTGGAGCAAGAAGCGCAACGGATGATTGCACAGGTAAAATCACGCCTGCTTCAATGGCTACGCCGGTTTTGCCATTGAAAGTTAAGCAAGTTATCGATGGATTTCTCGGCACACACGAACAACTTCCTCCTGCGTTTTCGGCAAAAAAAATAAAAGGGAAAAAAGCATATGAGCTTGCGCGCCAAGGCATAATTCCCGATCTTACTCCTACACGAGTCACGATTTTTGAAATTAAAATACTAGAATATTCATGGCCTCTGCTCACTATCCGCACCACTGTATCGAGCGGTACGTATATTCGCGCTCTTGCACGCGACATCGGTGAAAAACTAGGCTGTGGCGCATTCTGTGAAAAACTTGTCCGCAGTGCGATTGGTCCCTACATCCTCAATAATTCTATAAGGGTATAAATCAAAGTAGACCGTGTTTTTTCATCACGATTTTTTTCCACTTTTTGTATTTCTCGATCGCGGGAATTGGGATACCAAATTTTTTCCATGGAATTTTATACATACATGACGGAAGCCAGGCACTTACGGTAGCCCCGTGAGGTTTGACAGTAAAAAGCACTTGGGGCACATATATGCCCGTGTGTCCATGTTCCATCATGGTAAGCCAAAGGTCCCAGTCATTGAATTTTTCTATTTTTTCGTCAAATCCTGCAAAATGCTCTCGGCGTATCAACGCAGAGGTATGAATATAGTTCATTTGCCGTAAACTGTCGGGGTCGTAGGGAAAACTTGAAAACGTTTTCCATCCCCACTTGAATGCCGAATATGCAAATGAGCAGTCAAAATTTTTATGGAGCGCATCAAGCAATGTGGCAAGCATGGAAGGACTCATTACAGCAGCGGCATCCAAAAAAATAACATATTCCCCTCTAGATACGACAAACCCTGTATTGCGCGCTGCGCATCTACCTTTGCGTTCTTGCGAAAGATATGTGATCCTTGAACGATACGGCGCAAGAGATTTTTCGATATGATCAGTAGAACCATCATTGACCACAATCACTTCAAAATCCTGATACACCTGCGAAAAGATCGCCTGCAATGTCATGGGAAGATTCTTCGCGCTATTGTGAACGGGAATTATGACCGATATCATAATGCGCTTACGATATTTTTTAATTTTTCTGCCTGCGCACTCCATTGAAATTCTTTTTTCACTCTTTCCATTCCCTGAATGCCGAGCGATTTGGCAAATTCAGGATTTTCAATCAGTCGTAAGATCGAATCCCGAATAGCATGCGAGTGTTCCGGCTCAATACGCAGTCCTGTTGTGCCATCAATGACAGCATCTCCGACTCCTCCCGATCGGGTGGCAATTACCGGTTTTCCGAATGCGTTCGCTTCCAGATACACAATGCCCAATCCTTCCACGTCGCCATTGATCTCGTAGGGAGTCATGATAAAAATATCGCACTTCTTATACCACTGTTTTACGGCTTCATCTGCAAGCGGTCCTGTGAAAAGCACTCGATCTTGTAATCCGAGTTCTTTTGTTTTTTTTGCAAGATTTTCTCTCTCGGGTCCCTCTCCGACGACAATATAATAAATTGGCAGATGATACTCTTTAAGAAGCGCGAGTGAATCAAGTACGTATGCGTGTCCTTTTCGGCGTACAAGCCTTCCCACGGTCAAGAGAATAATCTCTTTGCGCGTGGATATCCGCGGCACATACTCTTTTTCAGGCATTAGTGCAGGGCACGGATATACAAAATCGATCATTGATTCACTCAGTCCGTACTCAGTGAGTGCATGTGCTGTGTATGTGCTGTTTGCAATTATTTTCTTCGCATGAGAAAAAATTTTCTTGCAAAGATTCTTTTTGCGCTCATCACTGAAAGGCAATGTAACATCCATACCGTGCGTTGATACAATGTAGGGAATTCTAAAAAGCCTGGAAACAAAGAAAATGGCCGTACCTACCGGTAACACTTGAGCCGCGATAAGCGCGCGGGGACGTTCTTGCAAGATTACTCGCAGTAGAGCCAAGATCAATGGGAGCCATCGAGGCCATAAGAGCGAGGAGTAAAACGGATACCGATATATTCGATATGCGCTTTTGAGCTCTTCTGTATTCGAGGCAAGAGGCGGAGTAAGTACAGCCCATTGGCCAAAAGGCATATGTTGGCCAAGTGAAACCCAATAATTGGACACGCCTCCTATTGATGGGTAGAAATCCAGAGTTACTAATAATGTTTTTTTCATTTGCGGAAAAAAATGAGAGTTCGCATCTCGCTGATGCGAACGACACGAAAAAGCACCACACATACCGCATATACAAGCATACTGCCCGCAACAACAAACAATACCGGAAATGAATCTCGCGTAAGAATAACAAAACACGCCATACCTGCCGTCGCAAGCAATACGCGCGCACATCCGAGGATAAGAAAAGAAAGATTGGGTCTGATATATTCCCATGTACACACAAGACTCACAAAAAATTGAGTGAGGTAGGTAAGAGAAGCTGTAATAGCTGCTCCGCGCTCAGCAAACAGAGGGATGAGCAAACAATTTCCAACGATATTCACAAAGGCGCATATCGCGCCAATCGCAGTGTTTACTCCTTGGCGATTCGCAGAAGCAAGAACTGCTCCCAGCGGAAATGAGAGAAACCCCCCCACAATTGCCGGAGTGAGTAGTTCAAAGACTCGCGCAGTGGGAAGATACGATTCGCTATATACAAAAAGAACAAGGTGGCGTGCAAAAAGAAACATACCCGCTGCAATAGGAAGGACTACGATTGCCAAATATAATAGCCCCCTGCTGCATAAAAATCCAACTCGTTCTTTGTGTGACGCAAATGACGCGCTCATCGCCGGATACATGCTTGAGGAAAGAGATGCAGGGATGATATTGAGAGCGAGCATCACTTTTTGTCCTGCCGCATACCATCCTGCCGCCTGTGCGGATGCAAGTGCCGGCAATAGACTCATATCACCAAAGGTGTATATCCGAGCAAAAATGCCAGCCGCGGCAAATGGAGCAGAAATGCGTATGAGCTCTCGCAAAGAAGGAAAATTCGGACGCAAGGAAAGCGACAAGCCGCTCTTTGCCAAAAGAGTGAAAAGAGAAATCGCAAAGTTTACACCACTTCCGATCAACACACTCCAGAGAAGAGATTGGATGGGCAGACCGAATGCAATGAATGAAAAACCTGAGACTACCATTGCAAAAACCGCGAGCGCTCCGCCAATTGATTCGTACATAAGATTTTGAAATCCACGCAACACAAACCAGCACGCAACAGTAAAGGTATCCACCACCGCGATCACGCCTGCCACCACAATCATTGCAATTAAAGAAAGTGGATAATGAAATGCGTACGCGATCGCAATCATTCCGGGATATACGATAAGGGCGCTTGCAAGCCGAAGCACGAACATCTGGCTCACCAGTGGCGCTGCGCTTTGATGCCGCCTGGCGGTCTCTCGTGTCAATGCAGACGAGATGCCAAGATCAATGAAAATAGAAAACAATGTCGCAAACGCCAATGCACTGCTATAATGCCCTTGCTCGGCAGGGCCATAGTAGCGAGCGACAATAATGAAAAACGCCATTGTCAAAAGCTTTTGTGACACTGCTGAAGAGAGCGTGTATATGGTATTTTTTGCCACTCGCTGAGGTGAGATCATATAAGAAGAACAATACCATTATTTTTAAAAAAAATCAGGCCTGTGTAAAAAAATTCAATGAGTAAAAAAATGATTCCTCTAAAAGTGTCCCAATTATAGGAAATAAAATGATGTGGGTAAAACAATGATGCACACTAATCCACAGAAAAGTATTCACAATATTATACTCTATACTCTAAGATAACAATTAGTGTGCTGTATCAGGTACAGCGCATACTGGATTTCCGTCCACCTGACTGGTCCGGACGGAAGCAGGTCGGCCTACGGCGACAAAAAGGCCGATGCAAACGCGGCACAGGGGGACTAGCATGTCGGAATATTCGAGCAAAAGGGGGTTGCACGAACATTCCTCCAAAACACCCCGCCGCGTAACAACGTGCAGTCTGTTTATATAACAAACCTACTCCCGCGTGGGCAGGTCACGCCGGATTGCACGAATTGTTCATGGGGCTTCCTTCTGAGGCCCTCTTTTTTTACTGTTTTTCTATCTCTTAGAGAACTGCGGTGCGCGGCGAGCTCTCTTCAATCCTGGTTTTTTTCGCTCTTTGACGCGAGGATCACGTGTAAGAAATCCTTCAGAGCGAAGTGTTTTTCTGAAATCGGCGTTTCTCAATAAAAGCGCTCGTGAAATTCCGTGACGTATTGCTTCTGCCTGGCCGCGGACACCGCCTCCAAGCACCTTGACAGACACATCAAGCGCGCTACGCGTATCAGTGATCACAAGCGGAGCCTCAACTGATTTTTGAAGTTCAAAGAAAGGGAAATACGTTTTGTATTCTTTTCCATTTACTACAATACTGCCTGTTCCCTCAGAGATCCGAACAAGCGCAACCGCTTCCTTGCGTCTTCCCGTAGCTCTGAGAAAGGTCGTGTCCTCTTCTTTTTTCTTGTTTCTTGCAATGGATGATTTTGCCATAAGAATATATTATTGACTTTCGCCAATTGCGTTAACAAGAAAAAGTGTATGATTTTGAGGCAGATCTGCGGCTCTGGAGGCGTAAAAAACTGCAGTCGTACTATCAGTACGATGAGGATTTTTTGCGACGAAGAGCAAGGAGCTGGTCAAAATCATAGGTTTTTCGTTAAGGTAATTGGTGAAGGTCAATTAAGAAGGATTCTCGATAATCAAACGCTTCATCATTTCTTTTCGTAAGCGGGTCGGCGGAAGCATTTGATACACTGCGCGCGATAACGCTTCGCCTGGCTTTGCGTCCATTATATGCGACAGTTTTTTTGTTTTTAATCCTCCCGGGTATCCTGAATAACTGTGGTATACCTTTTGGGAAACCTTCCGACCCGTCAACTTTATATTTTTAATCCCTATCACATGGACCGCATCGCCACGATCGAGATGAGGTTCAAACTCCGGCTTGTGTTTACCTCTCAAAAGCGTAGCGATGCGAGTGGCAACACGCCCCAAAGGCACTCCAGATACATCAATTGTATGCGTTGTTCTCATAACGGTATTACACAAATTCAATGCGCGCCATGCGGGCGGCATCCCCTGCGCGAGGGTGCAATTTACACATCCTCGTATATCCGCCTTTGCGGTCTACATATCGGGGAGAAAGCACTTCAAATACTTTTCTTATTGCGCTATCCAATGGGAGAAAACGCGCCATATCTCGTGCTGATGCGAGTTTTTGTTTTTTCTCAATTGCGCGCTTGCCTTTGGTAATAAGCCGTTCCACATATGGCCGCAACACGCGTGCTTTGGCTTGTGTGGTAGTCAATTTTTCATAAATAACAAACTGCGCAGCAAGGGTTTTTACCAATGCTCGCCGAGGTCCTGCTTTTCGATCAAGTGTTTTTTTATTTTTTCTATGTCGCATAGTGTATTATTCTGCGCCACCCTTTTTAGGACGGCCTCTTTTTTTTGGTTGTATGCCTTCTTCTTGCAAAGAAACATCCTGATCGCCGCTCGAGTCAACAAGAGATGAAAGCTCATCGGAAGTCACAAATTGATTGTCTTCTCCTCGCGCTATTTCACCAAGACCTCCTGCAAGAAGTGCATAATGATCAACAAGGATTTTGCTTGCTTCCTGTACGGCTGCTTCGGCGGTAATACTCCCGTCGGTTTCGATCGTTAAGATCGCTTTGTTATAATTTGTCATTTGCCCTACGCGCACATTTTCTACCTTAAGGCCCACTGTGCGGATCGGGGTAAATAACGCATCAATTGCGATCGTGCCAAGTTCAAGCTTTTCCTTGCTACGCATCTCAGTCGGCAGATATCCTCTTCCCCGACGCACAAATAATTCCATCTCAATCTGCGCATTCTTGTTTGTCAAAGTGCAAATGGACAAATCAGGATTTGCAACTTCCACATCGTTTGTTGATGCGATATCTGCGCCTGTAACTTCTTTCTCCCCTTTTGCATGAAGTGTGACACGCACTTCTTCGTCGGTATGAATGCGAAATCGAAGTTTTTTCAGGTTAAGAATAATATCCACCACGTCCTCCTTTACGTAGGGAATGGTGGAAAATTCATGGAGAACGCCTTTTATCTTCACTGCCGCAACCGCTCCGCCCCCAAGAGATGAGAGTAATACTCGGCGAATCGCAGTGCCAATGGTAAGTCCATATCCCGGATACAGAGGTTCTATCGTAAGGATGGTCTCGTTCGGCTTTGCACCATCCTGATAATTGATCTTTGTAGGAAGCGAAATTTGTTCCATATTGAAAAATGTATGCGTAATGTTAGCGTGAATAAAATTCGACGATGAGTTTCATGTCGAAGGGAGAAAGAAGGTCATCGCCCTGCGGTACGCCTACTATCTTGCCTTCAAATACCCCCTTGGAAGCAGTCAGCCAGCTCGGAAGTTTTTGCTGTTCAAGAGCAGGGATAAGATCTGTAAAATGTTTGTTCTGTTCACTCCCTTGTGTGAGTGAGATGGAATCCCCGACTTTTACTTGATAGGAAGGGATTGAGACCTTTTTGTTATTAACTCGTATAAACCCATGGCCGACGATCTGGCGCGCTTCATCGCGCGAACGCGCCCATCCCAAACGATACACTGTGTTGTCAAGCCGCTCTTCCAATAATTGCTGCATGAGTACGCCGGTATCACCTTTTTGCGAAAGCGCTTTAGAAAAATAATTCTCCATCTGCGTCTCAGAAATTCGATACAATTGGCGGCATTTTTGCTTATCCCGAAGCTGAATGCCAAATGTCGTCAAACGAGGGCGCGCTTTCTTTGCTCCTTGGACTCCCGGCGGATAATTTCTGCGCACGATCGCGCACTTTGGAGTAAAACAACGCTCGCCTCTTAAAAAAAGCTTTGTACCGGCTCTCCGGCAGATTCTGCATTTTGCATCAAGTGTTCGTGCCATACTAAATTACACTCGGCGAACCTTACGAGGCCGACAACCGTTATGTGGAATAGGTGTTAAATCTTTAATTGAAGTTACCGTAAAACCGTGTGCGTTGAGTGCACGGATTGCTCCTTCTCGGCCGGAGCCAATGCCTTTTACAAATACTGCAACTTCGGTAAGTCCGTATGGCTTTACTTTCTCGCTCGCGTCTTTGACAATCACTGACGCCGCATAGGGAGTTGCCTTTTTGGGACCCTTAAAACCGCATACCCCTGCCGAAGACCATGCAAGCACATTTCCATGCGTATCAGAAAAACTAACGATTGTATTATTATACGTCGCCTGAATATGGGCAGAACCAATAGGAACGTGTTTGATGCGTTTTTTTCTTTTTTTTGCCGCAACAGACGGAGTAGCCGGTGCGTTCGATTTTTTCTCTGAATCTGCCATTAGGATATATTAGGTCTTAGTAAGTTGGCGTTTTCCTGACATCATGGTTCTCCTCACATTGCCACGAACAGTACGTGAATTCGTTTTTGTTTTTTGTCCTCGTACCGGAAGTCGTCGCGCATGTCGAGAACCGCGATATGTTCCCAAATCTTTTTCATGTTTAATATTTCCCAATATCTCTCGACGAAGATCCCCTTCCACTTTATAATTTTTCTCGATACACTCGCGTAATGCATGGGCTTCGGATTCAGAGAGATCTTTTGTCTTCTTTAAGGCATCAATTTTTAACTCATTGAGAACCTTACGAGAAACTGAAAGTCCCACCCCATAAATTTTAGGGAGGGCATACTCAATGCGTTTATGTGCGTGGAGTACAACTCCTGCGATACGAACTGCCATTTATCCCTGACGTTGTTTATGTTTAGGATTCTCACAGATCACTACCACACGCTTCTTTCGACGACGCGTGCGGCATTTGAGACACATAGGTTTTACTGATGCGCGTACTTTCATGTATGGTTGCTAATAGCGAAGCACGATGCGTCCTTTCGTGAGATCATACGGAGTCATCTCGACTTTGATTCGGTCTCCGGGAAGAAGGCGTATGCGATGCATTCTCATTTTTCCGGAGAGATGACCAAGAATCTCGTGGCCGTTATCGAGGCGGATCCGAAAACTCGCTGAAGGAAGAAGTTCTGTCACCTCTCCGTCAGCTTCCAGGAAGTCTTTCCCTGGTATAGAATTTTGAACCATAATTATAATTATGTCCGAAGGGCTTTCGGACCTCAATCTATACTCTTACTCGAAAACGTGAAATATAGTATAGCAATATAAAAAAATTATGCAATACCCCCCGCTAAAATCACCCTTACACGCCTTACTCCGGCGCTACACGCCTCTTCTTTCACGATTT
>JACQSA010000061.1 GCA_016206145.1 Candidatus Uhrbacteria bacterium | reverse complement strand
GCGGTCCGATGAGTATCGGACCGCAGGGAATCGAAGGGCGCGAATACGTGCAGCGCCCAGGACCCTGAGTCGGACGCGAAGGGGATTCCCTTCGGGCGCACCATTGAAAGCGGTCCGATGAGTATCGGACCGCAGGGAATCGAAGGGCGCGAATACGTGCAGCGCCCAGGACCCTGAGTCGGACGCGAAGGGGATTCCCTTCGGGCGCGCCATGATGAAATGACACTTGCGTGATGTTAGCGCACCTCGCATAATTGTCCACAATCGAACCTGTATTTGTGTGCTACTATAAATACATGAAAGAAGGTTCGAAAAAAATTTCAAATCGTCACTGGTCGTTTAAAGAAAAAGCGCGCAAACTTCGAGCGAAAGGAATGAGTTATAATGAGATTTTTCGACAGGTTCCCGCAGCAAAATCATCTATTAGCCTATGGTGTCGTGATGTTTATCTCACCGAAGAACAAAGGCGACAATTATCAGCAAGATGGGATACACAGAAAAGAGGAATAAAGGCTATTCAGAAATATTATTGGCAAAAACAGACGGAAGCTTTTTATTCAGGTGTTGCCATGGTTAAAAAGATCAAGGACCATGAATTTATTGCAGGACTCATGCTTTACTGGGCAGAAGGAAATAAAAAAGTACATTGCGGTTTTTCAAATTCAGACGAGAGAGTGATCGAATTCATGGTACAATGGTTCCGTGATTATTATGGAATAACGCCGGAAAAAATAGGTCTTCATCTTCACCTTCATTCTGGACAAAATGAGCAGGCAATGCAAGAATACTGGTCATCAATCACGAGAGTGCCTCTGAGTAATTTTATTAAGAGCTTCATTAAATCAGAGGGATCTGGATATAGAAAGAACATATTGTATCATGGCACCGTGAGGATTCAACCGAGGGGAGCAAGCACATACCTATTGTATAAAGTGCTCGGAGGGATTGCAGCATATATTGAATTGACTGTGTATAAGCCAGTGAATGTTGAGGAGTGGATAGAGAAACCGCAATACGCCTAACATGGGCCGCTAGCTTAATGGTAAAGCACACGCCTCTTAAGCGTCGAGACTCCGGGTTCGAGTCCCGGGCGGCCCAAAATAACTCCCCTAAAAAAATTAGTTTTGTGCAATTATACCGTTCCGCTCGAACTTACTTTATTAAAAATTGTTGAAAATTACCAAACCCGCCCCGTGGCTCCGCGCCCCGTAAGCGGGGCAAGCAACGTCCGCAAAATTCCTTTTCTTTTTTGATGGGCACGCAATTTTTATTTTAAGGAATCATTTTGCGGGCATTGCTTCTGTGCTGACGCACAGGCGGAGCCGCTTCCACCCTTATCCCGCCTGCTGGCGAGGCCGTTTTTTGACGGCGGTGGGCTATTTTTTGAGAACAGAATAGAAAAACAGAAATGTGCTTGCCCACCCTCTCGTGTGCGCACATTTGCTCCCTAAAAACTGTATCCACAGCGGACTTGACAAACTGTTGACATGCTTGCTATACTTGTGCTACTGTTTTAATACAGTAAAACAATGGTATGGAAAAACAGCTAACTACAAAACAGGCAATTGAACTTATTGAAGCGATTTTATCGCTCAAATCGACCAAAGAATGCAAAGCATTCTTGCGAGATGTTTGTACTCTATCCGAAATTGAAGCAATGATAGAGCGTTTTCAAGTTGCCAAAATGGTAAAAGATAATGTTCCCTATCGGGAAATCAGTAAAAAAACCGGTTCAAGCACTGCCACCGTCACCCGTGTGGCCCATTGGCTCCATCATGGAATGGGTGGCTATGATCTTGTGCTTGACCGCATGAAATAAGGTAAATCAAGCACGGGTTTTTAATCGTTCACGTTTATCGTTGTCTTCTTTTCGTAATTCATCAGTGTTTTTGTGATTCACTTTTTCGAGCTATTCGGTTAACGAAATTTGAGTTTTGTAGAGTTTCGTAATGTCCATACGCGTTGTCATGACAGAGTAGTAATGGGTCTGCTTTGAAGGATATAGAATTTTCCTTTTTCATACGTCCACTCAATATCGACAGGAAATCCGTAATGACGCTCGATAAGCAGTATTAGATCTGAGAGTTGGAGAATCTGCGCATCGGTCAATGCCTGTTTTTCGCCTTGATTTTTTGGAATGTCGCGCCACTCATTGCCGGTTGCGTGCGCCGTACTATTCGTACGATAGAGTCCTCGGGTTTTTTTCTCAACATTTTTATTGATGATTTTTTTTGATTCTTTTTCTACGACATAACTATCAGGCGTGATCTGTCCAGATACGACTGCTTCTCCAAGCCCATACGAAGCCTCGATGATGAGTTGGTTTTTGTCTTGCGTTACCGGATGCACAGAAAAAGCAACACCCGATGTTTCACCCTCAATCATTTTTTGCACCACAACGGCGACGGATATTTTTTGTGTATGCAAGTTTTTTTCGAAACGATAGAAAATAGCGCGTGGAGTAAAAAGTGAAGCCCAACATTTTTTTACATATTCGAGCAGATTTTTTTCTGTTGAGTTGAGGTAAGTTTCAAGCTGTCCTGCCCATGCAGCCGTGGCGCTATCTTCTGCAGTAGCGCTTGAACGGACGGCCACGTATTGGCACCCCAGTTTTTTGAATGAGGCGTAGATTTGAAGAGAAAGATCACTGGGTATTTCTACATTACATAGAAGTGTGTGAATTTTTTTTGATGCATCTTCGATTGTATGCATTTTTTTATGATCAGCAGAATCAAGTATGGCGCGCATTTCGACATTCAAACCTGTTTCCTCTAAGAAATATTCAAACGCATTTGCAAGAATCACAAATCCGGGCGGCACTGCAATACCAACATTTGTCATCTCACCTAGAGAAGCGCATTTTCCTCCTGCAAGAGAAACGTCGTCCTTATTTACCGCGCTGATGTCACATGTATATCTTGATTTATTCATATGAGAGGACTGTTAAATTCAAGGGGAATTTTATGGTATACTATAACGGTTAAACCATTTTGAATTATTCATCATTTCGCAATATGCGTAAAGCAGGGTTATTTTTTATACTCTCTATCTTTGTTCTTGTCGTGTGGTTGTTTCCGTTGTTTTCCAATGCCGACGATGGCCTTATTGGATATTGGAAGTTTGACGGAAATGGGGCAAACGAAGTGGCAGGCAGCCCCGCCGCTGCCCTACAATCAAATGCGGTGTTTCGTTCAACGGGCGGCAAACTTGGCGGCTATCTATATATTCCCGCACAGGGCGATTCAGTAAAAATTCCATACGTCAGCATGTTTGATCTGCCAAATTCGTTTACCATAGAATTCTGGTTCAGGCAGCGCGCAAACCAAAGCTTTTTTCAAGATTTAGTATATAAGGGCACTCCGATCAATAATTATAATTTTCGTGTATTCCGTCAACTGTGGAATGAAAATAATTTCGGTCCCATTATTACCGGATATACAAGTTCACAGACTCGATACTGGACGCAGACAAGCAATCCAAATCAACTTGTTCATAATGAATGGCATCATGTTGCATTTACCAAGGACGCAACGCAAAGCGCATACTATCTTGACGGGATGTTAGTTCATTCATCTATTCAAGCAGATCCGGCAGTAACGGGCGCACACGACATTATGGTCGGCGGTTCAGCAGTTGATACTGATATCGACAATCTGCGCATCTATAATCGTGCACTACCGCTTTCTGAGGTTTTGCAAAATAGCGGACTGTCTGGCAGACAGCAAATCTGTGCACCGCAACAAACGCAATGCGTGGGTAATATTCTTCAAGCATGCGCAGGAGATAGATTCTCATGGATCACTGCGCAGTATTGCGATAATGGATGTGATGCAAATACGCTTGCGTGTAAGGCGCTACCCATAATAACACCTACCGCAACATCAACACCACAGACTACCCCAGCTTCAGTGCTGCCTGCTCCTTCCTCTGTATCTGCAACCTCTACTCCGCTTGCACCACCTTCCCCACCTGTAGTATCGCAGCCATCCGTAGAATCAGGAGCACCGCCCTCTACACCAATATCTGAGAGTAGTTCATTGTCAGCGACGTCAACCCTATTGTTGAGCATGCCCTCCACCAAAAATTCTTCCGGGAGTTCCACTATTTCACAAACCACCGGGCAGGCGAACGCGAGTACCACGGATCAGATGTTACCGGAGCAATCAAAGCCGTCGGCACAAAGAATAGATACTCCGCAAGAACAAGAAAAACTAAAAATAGAAGCGCTCAATTTTGCGAAATATCTCGCAAGCCTTTCTCGCGAAACAGATAGCCTTCAAAAAACAGGCGCATCTCTTCCGGAATCTTTCAAACAGGCGCTTGCAAGCGCACGGGATCTTAGTGAGTATGTACGCACGACATCGGAGTTGCGCAGTGTTCAAGAAACGCGATCGCACATAGAAAACTTGAGAGATTCTCTGAACGAATATATTCCAAGCCTTGAACGCATTGCTCGACTACCCGGCGTTTTGCGTATTGCAAACCGTCAAATTGCACAAGCTACACGATTGAGAAAAAGCGCCGCAAGCGCCGCAACACGCCGCAAGATCGATGTGAAAGATCTTCTTGCGGATATGGATGCGCATATCTTAAAGATGGCAAGCGCCCTTGATCGCCTTACGCAAGAGACTTCATCTGAAGACCTTCTTGCGTTTTCGACAGAGAACTTTTCCGACAATCTTGAGGCTATCCGCGAAATCGAAAGGCATGTGCACGCAGTTATTAATATCAAACAATTTATCAAGCAAATTCAAACAGAAGCAAAGCAATTGAATCAACGGATTGCAAAATTAAAAAAATCTTCTCAGACATACCGCGAAGTAAAGGCAGTGCTTTTTGAGATCGAACACAATTTGAGCGAACTTCGTCCTCTTGCAAATACACGGTTGACCTCAGAAAGCGCAGATCAAATTTTGTCATATGTTGAGTCTCTCACAGATGCTCTTGATGTTGCCAAAGAAGCACTTAATATTCTAAATGTTGACGCGCTTTCTTCTCAGCTCTCTCGCTTATTTGCATCGCCCAGTGGAAATATTAAGCGATTTGAATAACACCTTTTTACGCAAGGAGGAAATTTTTTAAATCTTCAAATTGATTGGAAAGGGTAAATGATTTTTTCTCTTTTGCTGCCACTTCGCTCAACCGTTCCGGTATTTTTGGCGGCATCCCAATGGCATTTTGTACGGTTTGAAAAAATTTCGCAGGATGGGCGGTTTCTAGAAATATACCACACACAGAATCGGGGTGTGTGTGGCGATAGGCCTCAAGTCCGAGATACGCAACAGCGCCATGGGGGTCAAGCATATAGCCGGTAGTTTCATATACGCGCTTCATGGCATCACGAGTTTCATTGTCCGTGAAATACACCCCCCATATATCTTGCTTCATCTGTTGCGCACCGTTCGGATACAATTCCATTAGTCGAGCAAAATTACTGGGGTTCCCCACATCCATTGCATTGGAAATCGTTGTATGCGATGGGTGGGGAGAAAATACTTCCGTATTCAGATAGCGGGGAACACTGTTATTGATATTGGTCGCTGCGATAAATCTAGTAATGGGGATGCCTATTCGTTTTGCAATGAGTCCCGCCGTAAGATTTCCAAAATTTCCGCTTGGCACAGAGCATACAAGAGGGAGATTTTTTGTATTGAGCCGCCAGTGTTGCGCGCATGCCCATGCGTAATAAAATGTTTGCGGGAAAAGTCGAGCAATGTTGATAGAATTTGCAGACGCCAGCATCTTTGCATTTTTTAATTCAGTGTCTTGAAACGCTTGCTTTACCAATGCTTGGCAATCGTCAAACGTTCCCTTGATTTCCAGAGCAGTAATATTGCCGCCATACGTGGTAAGCTGTTTTTCTTGAATATCACTCACGCCCGCTGATGGGTAGAGGATATATACTCGAATTCCGCTGACATTTAAAAAGCCGCTTGCAACTGCGCTTCCTGTGTCTCCTGATGTGGCGACAAGAACCGATAATTCTTTTTCTTCCTTCTCCATAAAATGCGCCATAAGCCGAGACATACACCGCGCACCAAAATCTTTAAATGAAAGCGTCGGTCCATGAAACAATTCACACGCGGCAGTATCTGCAGTGTGTGCGAGCGGTACAAGAGGCGCATCAAACGTAATCGCTTCATCAATGACTTTCTTTAAAATCGAGTGGGGGAGAGAATCCGCAAATAACGTCTTACCCATTTCAAACGAAAGTTCTTGAAATGTGAGAGATGGAATTTTTTTTAGTACGCTTTCTTCCAGAGACCCAAAAGAAGACGGCATAAAAAGACCGCCGTCAGGGGCAAGGCCTTGAAGTACGGCAGTCCTTAGATCACACGCAAGATTGGCATTGTATGTGCTGTAAAAATGCATGAGTGCGTTTCAATGGGCCTTTAGCCCATTGCTATTATTTTTGGCCCTTCTTTATTGACGGGCGACACAAACACATCACTTACAAGCTCAACCGAAGTAAATGCGTCTCTCATCGCGCGCCCGACTGCAGTGCCGGTTTCGAGAGATGATGACAGTGCAAAGATGGAAGGACCAGATCCGGAAATGCTGCATCCAAGGGCACCGGCCCCAAGAGCTGCATGTTTCACATTCTCAAATCCGGGAATAAGAAGTGTTCGTTGGGGTTCTACGATACAATCGGTAAGCGACCTGCCGATCAGCCCATAATTCTTTGTGAGGAGCCCTGCAATCAATCCTGCCACGTTCCCACATTGCGTAATGGCAGAGGAGAGAGGAATAGTGCGTCGTAAAATACGCCGTGCGTCTTCGGTACGCACTTCAATATGAGGGTGCACAACAGTGGCAGTGAGTCCTTCCGGAGTTGGGATTTTTACAATATCGAGAGGCGCGTAGGATCGTATAAGAATAAAACCGCCGAGCAATGATGGTGCGACATTATCCGCATGAGCCGCGCCGCATGCGATCCGCTCTCCTTCCATGGTGAATGGAAGGAGCTCGTGGCGTTCGAGCGGCCTTCCGAGGAGTTCGTTTACTGCAACCACTGCGGCAACCGCGCTTGCGGCACTTGACCCAAGGCCGCTTCCCAGGGGCATTTTTTTGTGGATTTCGAGCGTGATTCCGTTTTTTGCTTCTATGCGAGCAAGCAGCCCTGTCACTGCAACGGCCGCAGTATTTTTTACAGAATCAAGAGGAAGAGCTCCTCCATCGCCAGTGATTGAGGTGATGCGTACGCCACTGTCAGGTGAGAGTGTTGCAACGACTTCGTCTCCCGGTTCGTGCATGGCAAATCCAAAAATATCAAATCCGGGACCGACATTTGCAACTGTTGCGGGGGCAAAGACTTGCGCAGTGTTATATAGCATAGTGTTTCGCTATCATGAGCTCCGCATTGAGCACACCTCCTCCTGCGGCGCCGCGCAGAGTATTATGGCTGAGACCTACAAATTTGAGATCAAGGAGAGTACACGCACGCACGCGTCCTACAGTAATACCCATTCCGCGTTCATACATACGATCTTTGCGCGGTTGCGGCCTGTTTTCTTCTTTGGAGTAAATAATCGGCATAAAAGGCGCAGAGGGAAGATTGAGCTCTTGCGGCACGGAGCGAAATTGCTGCCAAATATTGATTGTTTCTTCAATTGATGGAATTTTTTCTTGAAAGCCTATACTTACGCACGCAAGATGTCCGTCACGTACTGCCACACGATTGCAGTGTGCAGAGATTTCCAGCCCAGTATGCAAGACAAATTTTCCATCCTGTATCGTACCAAGAATTTTGAGCGGTTCTTTTTCTGTTTTTTCTTCTTCTCCATTGATATATGGAATGACATTATCAATCATATCCAGACTGGCAACGCCGGGATACCCTGCACCGGAAAGCGCCTGAAGTGTTGTTACGAATATTTTGGAAATAGGATAGCCTGCGCGTATCAACGCGTACAAGGGCGCGAGATAACTTTGGATACTGCAATTTGGTTTTACAGTGATGCT
This sequence comes from Candidatus Uhrbacteria bacterium, assembly GCA_016206145.1. Lineage (GTDB taxonomy): Bacteria > Patescibacteriota > Patescibacteriia > JACQRZ01 > JACQRZ01 > JACQSA01. Next base: position 2,975 of record JACQSA010000061.1, on the reverse strand, counting down.
TCCTTTCCAGCCTCTGTTTTTTTGTTGTTCGGGAATGATTTGGAGATGCGATGCGTTTATTTCGGGAATGATCATTGGCACATCGTGAGTCCACCGGTGCGCTGAGGCGTTCGAAACTACATGCATTCCGGCATGGGCGTAATTTTCTTCGAGTTTTTTGAGTTCCTCTTTTTCAAGTTCTATTGCAGAAAAGACAATCTTGCAGCGAGAAGCAATTTCAGTGATATGAGTTGCGTCTTGCACGACAAGATCTTTCAGGGTTGCGGGGGGAGGCGTGTCAAGACACCAGCGATTTTCAATCGCTTTGGAATATGGTATGCCGCTGGAACGAAAAGATGCTGCCACGGCAGTGATTTCAAACCATGGATGGTTGGCAAGAAGCGTTACATACTGTTGGCCCACCATCCCTGTTGCGCCAAGGATACCGACTGGGATTTTTTTGTCAGGAGCGGACATTAGATAGTTTTTAATACATCAGCGAGAATTCCGGCGGCAGTGACCGCAGCTCCTGCGCCGGGACCGCGTACTACCAGCGGAGTTTCGCAATATCGGTCTGTGGTAAATACTACCATATTATCGCTTCCCGACAGCGTTGCAAATGGGTTTTGCGCCTCAACCGCGACAAGCCCGATTGATGCGCTGCTGTCTTTTAGAGAAGCAATATATCGAAATACGCGACCATCGTGATTTGCCTTTTGCCGTTTTGTGTCCATGGCAGAATCCAAAGAGGGAAGCATTTCAAAAAAAGCATCAACATCCTTGAGAGCAAAGTATTCTTGCGGCAAGAGGGGTTGAATGGTGACATCAGTGAGTTCAAGCGAGTATCCGCATTCTCTTGCGAGAATAAGAATTTTTCTGGCAACGTCCATGCCGGAAAGATCGTCTCGAGGATCCGGCTCTGTATATCCTTTCTCTTTTGCTTCTTGGACGATTTTGCTAAACGGTTTTTCTCCCGAGGAAAAAGTATTAAAAATATAACTGAGTGTTCCGGAAAGCACTGCCTCGATAGAGCGAATACGATCGCCAGTGTTGAGAAGATCTTGCAGTGTCGCAATAACAGGAAGCGCTGCGCCAACAGTGGTTTCGTAGCGAAAAGAAGCCTTAGAGCGCTGAGATGCCGTTTTAAGATGATGATAAGATGCAAGAGTGCCGGACAGCCCCTTTTTGTTTGGAGTTACCACAGAAACTCCCATTGCAAGCAGGGTAGGGTAATGAGAGGGAATATTTTCGCTTGCAGAACAATCTACAAAGACTTTGCGTGGGATGCGAGAAACGCATACGCGATCAATGAATTTTTCTAAAGATGTAGGTTCGCCTTTTTCTTCCAGCTCTGCTTGGTGTACGCCTGTTTCGTCTATGACCATTGAATGCGAGTTTGCAATACCGCAGACACGCGCAATTGAATGAGTTTCAATGATTGAGAGCAGTTTGCTTCCAATGAGTCCTGTCCCTACAAGAAATAATGCAACTTGCGATTGTTGTGATTCAAAAAATTCAGCGTGAATCGCCTGAAGTGCACGCGCTTCGTCTTGGGATTCAATGACCGTGGAAATACTAAGTTCTGATGATCCTTGCGAAATTGCGATCGTATTGATTTTTTCTTCTCCCAATGTTCGAAAAAGCCTCCCCGCAATACCCGGCAATTTTCGCATCCCTTCTCCTACGATTGTGATAACCGTACGATCATACTCAATTAGAGTCTGCTTCATGTGCCCTGCCGCGCGTTCAAGTGCGAACTCTTCATCTATTACCGTTTGCGCTCGTATTGCATCGAGACGCGCAACCGCGACACATATCGAGTATTCTGACGATGCTTGTGTGATTAATATCGCATTTACCGCTACCCGCGCCAGAGAAGAAAAAATACGCGATGCGGCGCCGATGGCGCCAATGAGACCCGTCCCTTCAATATGGAGTAACACAATAGACGGAATTGAAGAGATACCTTTAATCACAGAATCCCACGCGTGTTGCGTCTTGCCGTTTATCAAAGTTCCCGGCGCAAGAGGATCGAATGTATTTTTGATGCGTAATGGGATTTGTTTTTCTAATGCAGGAAGCATGGTGGGGGGATAAATGACTTTTGCGCCAAAATGAGAAAGTTCCAAACTTTCCGTATACGAAAGGTGCGGCACTACGCGCGCAGAAGCAACGGTGCGCGGATCAGCAGTCATCACACCACTCACATCGGTCCAAATTTCTATTACCGACACCCCCATACTTGCGCCGATGATCGCAGCGGTATAATCAGATCCGCCACGACCCAAGGTCGTAGTAACTCCGTTCTGAGTCGCTCCAATAAACCCTGTGATAATAGACACCCCTTGAGCAGATGAGAACCACTCAGCAGTTTTTCGTGAAGTTTCACTCATCACTACCTGTGCGTGTCCAAAATTTTCATCAGTGACGATCAATGTTCTCGCATCACAGAAGGAAGCGCCAATCCCTCGAGAAATAAGGGTTTCGGAAATAATATATGCGCTGAGGCGTTCTCCGAAACTCATGACAAGGTCAAGCGATTGCATGCTTGCTTCTTTGAGCAGGAAAATTCCCAAAAGAGCATCCTCAAGTTCATTGAGAGTCTCCTTTACTTGCGCAAGGATCCGTGGATGGCGCGGTAGAGGGTTACGCGTACGCGCGATTTCGAAATGCCGTATGGATATTTCTTCAAACTGTGCGAGATATTCTTTATTTCCCTGCGATGCCTCCACGGCAGCTGTCCTTAGAGAGTCAGTGATTTTAGAAAACGCTGAAACGACCACGGCAATAGATTCAGAGCCGTTTTTTACCTCTCGTTCAATAATTGAAAGTACGTTTTCCAGAGCGTGCGACGATCCTACTGACGTACCCCCGAATTTCAGTATTTTCATAGAAAAATAATTAACTACACACTAGAACGAATATGTGCGGTGTGTCAATGGATAACAAAACAAAAAATCCGTGGCATAATACGGATTTTTTGATATTTTTGTTTT
>JACQSA010000059.1 GCA_016206145.1 Candidatus Uhrbacteria bacterium | reverse complement strand
CTTTTACGCTTTCGATCCACGCTCTCATTTGTTCTGAGGTTGGCGGGCGGTTTGGTGTGTCGGGCATAGGGGGTTTTGTTATCTAAGGATATACTCAAAGCATGTTGTGCTTGTGATTACTGTCACAGATTTCTTATACTGCCGTGTAAATGCTCTGTGCGCCCGACTCTGTTTTTTCCACTTTATCTCAAAAGCTTCTACAGTAGGCCCTCTCTTTATGATAAGATCAACTTCACTGCCTGTAGTTGTTCTCCAAAAATATAATGTTTTCTTGTTTCCTTCAAGCAAATTACGTTTTGCAAATTCTGCAATTACCCAGTTTTCCCACAACATCCCTATGTCGCTCCGAAATTCACTATGAGAAAATTCATTGATGAGGGCGTTACGGATTCCCGTATCCCAAAAGAAGATCTTTGTATTCCTACCAATTTCTTTTCTTCGATTGGTACTAAAAGCTGGCAAGCGAAAAATAATAAAATTGCGTTCCAGTAAATCAAGATAATGTGTGATCGTAGGTCGAGCAATTTGCAGTGTACGAGAGAGTTCTGATATTGATACTTCCGAACCTATCTGATATGCAAGCAGAAGAAGAAGACGTCGAATTGTATCGGGCGATTTTATGAGTCCAAGATTCAATATGTCCCTCAGAATATAGTCACTTGTCAAGTTCGTAAGTCCTTCCTCTTTTGTTTTGTCTGACAATACGATTTCAGGATAGCTCCCATACAGAATCGATTGCATGAGGAGCGCAGAAAGCTGGTTGGCAAAAGATTTGATGAGTATTTTTTTGGAATACTCAACGGCGTACCAACTCTGTGAACTGACGATCTCAGAAAATATGAGAGGTGGCAAGAACAATTTTTGATTTCTTCCGGTCAAGGCTGCTGCCACTCCATCAAGGAGACCCACGCTGGATGACCCGAGAAGTATAATCTTTGCAGGCAGAGAGGCGTCGTACCACCCTTTTACCAGTCGTCCAAGATCTGGGGCTCGTTGCGCCTCATCGATCACAAGGATTTCGGGAGAGCCAAAGCTTTTCCACGCTTCACGAGGAGACAATGATTTGGCAACATTCAACCGCGCATAATCAACTTCTATGTCAAGATTAAGAAACGTGTACGATATGCCTTCAAGAACTTTCTTCATCAAGGTCGTTTTTCCCACCTGACGAGCACCAAGGATGAGAAGCACTTTTTGAGAAGTAAGAAAGGCCTTGATTGTTTTTTGGGCATCACGCAAGATATATGACATCGCAAAATTTGTTTATCTATATGTAAATATACTGTACAATATATCCGTATTATTTGTCAATATCATTTTTCTACCTGCGAACGAGGAGAACGCCAATCGCGCCATCCGAGCCGCCGGGCTCCCACCTATGCAAGAACGCGCCCACCGCCTCAGCGTTACCGACGACGACAAGGAAGCCGTCATCCGAGCGCGTAGCAGTCCAAGCGTAGGTAGTTTTTAAACTCTTTTTGTCAGCTGCTTGCCGCATGAACGCGATGTGGTCAAGGTGTTCGACTAAGTTACCGCGATTGTGTTGGTTGATGCCAAGGTTGGAAAGTTCTTGGGCATATTTCTTCCATATAGTCTCTCCATTCAGGAGGGCTGTAATTTCTTCGGGTGTTTGGGCAGCAAAGTTTGCACGGTAATACTCATCCCATTCTCTGAGGTCATCTCTGTCTTGTTGAGGCATTCTAGCGTCTGAGCCCTGCCATAGATTTCTGATATGAACTGCGATGGTTTGAGTTTGGTCAACATAATTTTTGTTTGTGGAGTCAGGGAGAAGTTCTGTTGCCATGAAGACCCATGCAAGACGCGGGGTTTGGGTGGTGAACAAGGGGTCGGTTTTGTACCAGGGTTCATTGAAGAGAAACGTTACATTACGAGCGGTATAGCTTGGAAGAAGAAGTTCATTGAGTTTTGATCCGGTAAGGGGTGCGCCATCTTGTGCGGTATCGCATACTAGCCGTAAGACCATGTCTGCGTTTCGTTCTCGTTCCATGCGGTCTTGGTCAAATGGTATGGGTGGGATGATATCTGGCAATCTGACGTAAGGGTATTTTTCTTTGATTTGCTCAGGGCCAAAGAAGGCATCTGGTCCCATGATCGTACGGGCTGTTTCTATTTGTCTGGCGATGTCTCCTTCGAGCTTGATGGTGGGGACTTCGGGAGATGGGCGAGGTTTGGTTGCTCTCTTTGGACGCAAAATCTGACTTGGATCTTTTACGCTTTCGATCCACGCTCTCATTTGTTCTGAGGTTGGCGGGCGGTTTGGTGTGTCGGGCATAGG
>JACQSA010000058.1 GCA_016206145.1 Candidatus Uhrbacteria bacterium | reverse complement strand
GCTGTGGAGTACCAGCAAGGATCGGGACAGTCAAATTTCGCGTTCAGCGAGCAAGATTACCCGCAAACCTTTCATAAAATCACAATCAAAGATTTAAAGCCGGATACCGAATACAAGGCGACGATACACGCATATATGCACAATGACAATGAGACAGATACCACGGCAAAAGCAGATCCGTTTACCTTCCGCACCATCTCTTCAACGCCAGACATTCTTATCTCTGATGTCCTTATTGTGCCTAGCGATACATCAGCAAGCGTCACATGGAAGACTAATATTCCTGCAGGGAGCGCTGTGGAGTACCAGCAAGGATCGGGACAGTCAAATTTCGCGTTCAGCGAGCAAGATTACCCGCAAACCTTTCATAAAATCACAATCAAAGATTTAAAGTCAAACACTGATTACAAAGCAACGGTCAGTGCGTATGTGCATCATGACGGCAAGCAAGACACCACAAAAAAATTAGCTCCGACCACGTTTCGTACAAAAGCGACGGATTCCGACAAAGGAGCCATTGCGTGCTCTACCGAATACGATCCTGTATGTGGAAAAGATAATAAGACATATTCAAATTCATGCAGCGCACAAGCCGCAAAAATATCCGTTGCATACAATGGGGCATGTTCGCAATTTAAGATTAGTTCACTAAAGGTTGACAAAGTTGATGCCCTTGGAAAGGCAACAGAAGAGGAGCGTTCCTTTGGAATTACTACGAGCCACCCATTTAGTAAAATTATTATCGAGATTCGTGAAGCTCCGAATACTTCCATTACTCAGCCACCTTACACGTCATATACGGTGTCGGGAAACGGGACACTCCGCACGATTTACGTAAGCCCCGGCGGGTTTGACAAGAAATTGCGAGCTGCGAAAACCTATCATTATCTTGTGAGGGCATATAGATACGGAGCAACAGAGGATATCAACACAAGCGTTGGGGACACATTCACTACATCAAATTTTACACCCGCGCAAGCGCCACAAAGTAAACTTATTGCTCTTGAGGGGCGTGTCTATAAGGCTGGGGACGAGCCGTACGAAACCTTGTATCGTGATTTTAGCGTATCGTATAAGACGGACGAGTTTCAGGGCAAACTGGCACAGACTCTGTGGGTGTATGAGCAGCCGGGAGATGCTCTGATCGCAAAAAAAGATCTCAGCGCAGAGCATTCATTTGTCAGCGGCCTCAAAGCAAATACTTCGTATCGTTATGTGTATGAAATTGTAGACAGCCGCGGAGTGAAAGGCGTTGCGGAGGGTACTTTCGAGACTGGAACGCCACCATCATCCGCAAACAGTGGGCCGCAAAAAATCTCAAATGTTTCCGTCGATTTTATCACTACGACGGGTGCAACATTCCGTTGGATCACGAGCAATCCAAGCTCTGATCTATTATATGTCGGAACAAGCATTGATTCCATGATACCGGGCGGAGTTCCCGGTGAGCGGACAAACCACGTTGTTGTCTGGAACCATTTTAAGCCGAATACAGTTTACTATTACTACATTGAAGCGAATGCTTCACAGGGAGCAGTGGTACGCACAGAGACAAAGACGTTCACTACGCTTTCACAAGAATCAACTATCCCTCCTCTTTCCGATAGCACAGCAGGGCAGCTTACTGAAACTATAGATACGCGTGATCAACAATCTCGCAATATCGGAGAAACAGTGAAGTTGCTTACTGATCGCAAACTTGACGCAGTGCTGTCTGAATTGCAGGAATTGCGTAGCAAGGTGAAAGAGCAGGAAACAGAACTTAAGTATTTGCGAAAAATTTCTTCCGAAGTTAGCGATCTGCGGCAGGAAATGCAGGACGCATTGAAAACATTTGTGACATACGGCGTTGATTCGAACACAAAGAATTTAGGCGCAGGGGAGCGCGCTGCGGTGGTGCGTTCATATCAGACAGCATACGGAAAACTTCCGGATTCTGAGAAAGAACTTGAGGATATGATTCGCATTGCGAACGGAAGATTTCCTTCTGAGCGCAACGTCCAGGCAGAGAAGCTTGCAAATACTCAATTCAAGCGGATTTTTAAGCGCGTTGCAAATCTGAAAAATGATAACGACCGTGCGGCGATTATGGTGATGGCGTATGGCCTTCGCCAAGCAGCGGAAAATCGTAATATGAAGAGTGAGTCGCGGGGAGTCATGACCTTTCAAGCAATCTACGATCACGTTCCGCAAAAGACCGAAGATTGGAATATCATGCAAGCAGTCACATATTCCGGCGCGAGCCGCAAAAAAGATTCCGACAAAGATTTGTTGAGCGATGAAGATGAAAAGAGTTATGGAACGGATCCGATGAATCCCGATACCGATGGTGATGGGTTTGCTGATGGGCTTGAGGTGGAAAGCGGTTACGATCCTAAAGGCGATGGAAAACTGGAACAAAACTGAATCGGAAATGATACAAAAACCCTTCTCTTGTCATTCCGACCGGAGCAATAGCGAAGCGGAGGAATCTACGAGCTCATGAAGCTTTTCCATTTCATTTCACTCGGGATGACAGATTCATTTTTTTGCAGATTCAAGTTTTACCATTTTGAGTTTTCGCAGACTTTTTAGCAATTGATCTGCCGGTTTTGTATTGAGCAAATCTGCCCTTTTTCCCCATCCACGTCGTACTTGCCCAATGCCAAAGTCGAGATATCGGAAGTGGTCTGGCGCATGCGCATCGGTGTTTACGATGAGTTTTACCCCGTGCTCGACGGCAAGGCGGATATGCGTATCTTTGAGATCAAGGCGTTGGGGTTGTGCGTTGACTTCAAGCGCAACGCCATACTCTTTTGCGGCTTTGATGATTTTGAGAATATCCACTTGATAGGGCTCGCGTTTTTTAAGTAAGCGGCCTGTAGGATGAAAAAAAATATTTAGGAGTGGGTGCTTCATGGCTTTGATAATCCGTTCTGTCATTTCATTTTCTGTCATTCCAAAATGCGAATGAACTGATGCAGAGACGACATCCAGTTTTTTTAACGCGCTGTCTGAAATATCAAAACGGCCGTTTTTAAATATATTGATTTCCGCACTTTTGAATATATGAAATTTCTTTTCATTGAATTTTTTATTGAGCATATCAATCTCTTTTCCTTGTCGCGCGAGTTCACGCTCCGAAAGCCCACCGGCAACGCCTAGGGATTTTGTATGATCGGTTATTGCAATATACGACAATCCGTTTGCCATCGCGGCAATGGCCATTTTTTCTATACTCTCAATTCCATCACTCCAAGAAGTTTGCACTTGCAGATCTCCGCGGATTGATCCGTAGGGGATCAGATCAGGAAGAGTGCGTGTCTGCGCTGATTTGATCTCTCCTGAGGCTGTCCGTATCTCAGGCGGGATCCACGCGAGCCCCAGCTTTTTATACACCTCTTCTTCAGTATGACCCGCAAGAAATTTCGTTCCTTTATACAATCCGTATTCAGAGAGCTTCCAGCGTTTTTTTATTGCGAGTTTTCGCAGCTCAATATTATGTTGCGTGTCCCCGGTAAAATAGAGAAGCGTTGCGCCATATTCTTTTTCTTTCACGACTCGCACGTCAGCATCTATACCGATTGCCAGGCGTACGTTTGTTTTTGTATGGCCTGTGCCATATATATGAGTAACTTCGGGAAACGAAATAAAAGCTTTCATTACTGCGCTTGGATCGCTCGCGCTGACAACGATATCAATATCACCAATGGTTTCTTGCATGCGCCGCAGAGATCCGGCGATATTGACACGCGAAACTCCCGGGATATCTCCAATCCGTTTTTCTATCGATCGCGCAATCGGCAAAATTTCTCCGAGAAGAAATCGTCCTTTGTTTTTTTTGAGGAACTCAATGCTTTTCAGAATTTTTTGTTCGGATTTTTGTCCGAAATGAGGAAGAGCACGGATTTTACCTGTACGGGCGACTTTTTCGAGATCAGCCAATGTTTTGACTCCCAATTTTTTATAGAGTGTTTTTATTGTTGAGGGACCTACTCCTTCCACGGCGCTGAGCTCAGAGATATTCGCTGGAAGCTCTTTTTTTAGTTGTTCCAAATACGCGATTGAATTTTTCGTAAGCAGCTCTTCGATTTTTTCTGCAATACCTTTGCCGACACTGGGAATTTTTTCGAGGGCTTTGATCCCTCCTTCTTTATATATATCACTTGCGTGGCGTTCGAGACTTGCGATGACGCCGCTCGCACGGTTATATGCCCGCGCGCGAAAAGAGTCATCTTGGATTTCAAGATATTCAGAGATTTCTTGAAGCGTTTTAGCGATTTCATTATTTGTCATATAAGGAATTGTACAAAGTATAGTATAGCAG
>JACQSA010000060.1 GCA_016206145.1 Candidatus Uhrbacteria bacterium | reverse complement strand
ATCGTACTGATAGTACGACTGCAGTTTTTTACGCCTCCAGAGCCGCAGATCTGCCTCAAAATCATACACTTTTTCTTGTTAACGCAATTGGCGAAAGTCAATAGACATGAGAACGGCCTGTTGCAAATCTTAATACAAAAAGGTATATTTTCTTTATGCGAGACAAACCGAAAAATGGCGTGTGCGAAATGTGCGGCGGTGCGCATTATACAGCTGAACATCAAAAAGCTGTCGAAAAAACGAAAGAAAAAAAACAGAGAGTGTATCGCGAGGTTGAAGGAATACGATTTGAAGAAGGTGTGCCGCAAAGTACTATACACGCTTTTTTAGATCTTTTACGGAAAGATGAGCGACGATTTGAAATTGACTATAAAGATAATGCGGAGTCAAAATGTTATGCCCAACTCACCATGTATCACGGATCCAAACCTTTTAGAATACAACAAGGAAAGGAAATATGGCTTCCTGTTGTCCGCGAACCGCTTACTCCTTTTGGTCTCCTGTCGGGATACTATTCGCCTGAAGAAATAAGCCAGAAATATCGAGGGAAAAGGGGCTGCACTGCTATTGATACAATTGGCAAGGCAGATAATCCTCGAGCGAATGCCCCTCGAATAACATTTGCTGGTACTGAACAGAACATGCATGCATTTCAAAATTTTCTTGATAAAAACGCAACTGGAACGCGAGGCGAAACAGTAGAATATATTTTTGAACCACTGCGATTTAGTAAAGTCAACTTAAGGTATGATTTGCCGTTTTTGCAGACTGTACTATTCGACACACATCCAAATCAAAAAGAGATTGACTTGCCGGCAGAGCTTTCGCATACCATCCAAATAAAAGAAATGCGGGACGAAGGTCTTACGGATCAATTTGGCGTTCCTGTAATAATAGATCAACAGGGATGGACGTTGCGCAAGAAATCTTAATGCCCATATCTCCGACCATGCCCTCTAAACCGGCGGCGTTGCGGTCTTTCTTCGTGTTGAAACTCTCCACGATGAAAGGAGGGTTTTTGCAAAGCGGAAGTTTTTATGTGTGATCGAACCCGAGCTTCTTGCGTATGTACGTGCGAGGACTTAAATATTCGCTGAGCAGGTAACTCTTGTGCGTGAGAAAGGGGAATTTTTATCTGCACCAATCGTTCGATCTGAATAATATCTCGTCTCTGATCTGGAGTCGCAAATGATATTGCTTTGCCTGCTCTGCCTGCTCTGCCAGTACGTCCGATCCTGTGCACATAATCCTCTGCTTGGTCTGGTAAATCATAATTCACGACAAGCTCTATACCGGTCACATCAATCCCTCGCGCAGCAATATCGGTAGCCACGAGCACGCGATATTTTCCTGACTTGAATCCATCGAGCGCATGACGGCGTTGGGCTAACGATTTGTCAGAGTGAAGCTCAGCCGATGTGTGGCCCATTTGTTTTACCGCCCACGATATTTTTTTTGCTCCGTGTTTTGTCCTGCTAAACACAAGTACAATACCCACATGCTCTGACAATAATTTCTCCAACAACCGCAACTTGTCCTCTTTTTTGATGATGACAAATTCTTGCTGGACCCCTTTGACCGTTGAGCCTGCACGGGCAACTTCAATACGAATCGGGAGCTTCATATGGGCCACCGCAATACGCGCAATTTCTTCAGGCATAGTTGCAGAAAAAAGCATGGTCTGCCGTTCACGAGGCACTTTGGAAAGAATTTCGCGGATCTGCGGCGCAAATCCCATATCGAGCATACGATCAGCTTCGTCGAGGACAAGTATTGCTACGTGTTGCAGGGATACAATCTTTTGATGGAGATGATCAATGAGTCTCCCAGGAGTTGCGATAATAACATGCGGATTCTTTCTTAATGCACGAACCTGCCGATCCATTGCAGCGCCTCCGATGATAAGAGCTGTCCGTAAGCCAAAAGATATGCCAATTTTTTGGAACGTCTCGTCAACCTGCAAAGCAAGTTCTCGCGTGGGCAAAAGAATAAGTCCGATGCCTTTTTTTGCACTGAGCTGCTGAAGCATCGGAATCGCAAATGCGAGCGTTTTCCCTGTCCCTGTCTGAGCAACTCCAACCACGTCTTTACCTTGAATAGCGATTGGGATGGTCTTTTCCTGGATTGGCGTTGGCATTGCAAATTTCAATCGTTTCAACGCATCTAAAAGATTTGGCGCAATGCCCAAACCTAGAAAATCAGACGAACGTGGAGCTGAAAAAGGCGACATAAAGAATTAGTAACCGCTCGGTCGGTACAATGATGGATCAATAGTATCTGAGGAAGTATTTGTGGGATTCGACGGCCCTGGCTTGAGGCCAAAAAATACCGAACCGATCACGACAAATGCGATTGCAAGTACGATACCGATGACAATCCCAATTACACTGAGATTTTTCGGGGAGATAGATTTTTTTTGCTCTTCCATATATACTAAGTTATTCCACGCACCGACCGAATATTGTACTGTATGATTGTCCTGTCGGGCATGTGGATTGGTGTGTCGTTGCGCCTTGATTTTGAACAGGCGCATTTTCAATACATATTCCAAACGTTGGGCTGTAGGTAGTATTCGCGGGACATTGGGAAGACACAGATGGTGTAGACTGCGGAGTTGGAGGAACGCCAGTCTGCGTCGGTGGATTGCTCACAGGCTGTCCTTGAATGGACGTAGGAGGCACTACCGGACTCAACGATGGCGGATTACCCACCGGTTCACCTTTTATCGATATTGGAGGAGTGGCAATGGGTTTTTCGACCGGAGCGACCTTGAGCGGTTCTCTTGCGGTGAGGATAGTCCTATCCCAGACACCATCATCAAAAATTCCTTTTCCCGTCATATCTTCGCCCGTGTACGGATCGAGTACAATCTGACGAATCTTTTCATCTTTCCAGTCATACACAGTTGTTTCATAAAACATAGGAACTCCTGCAACAGTTCCATTAAACCATATTGCAAGAATGCTGGGCTTATACAAATCCTTATACGTTTGAGTCTTTGGCAAGTCGAGATGCTCTAATGTATAATCAATTGCAAGTGCATATACTTCAGCAGGTGAAAGTGTGGGAATCTCTCCGCTTTTACTATTCCCCGCAGCGCCGAGGTATGAATCGTCATTCACAAATCTGCTCAAATCATCGTGTGCGTACTTGTAAGACTCATAGCCAGAAATAAATGATATCGGCCCATTGGCTTTGATCAGTTTTGAAGAAGGAGTCACGTCCGGCGGAACCTGTCCCTCAGATGCGTGTAATTGTGTAAGCACATCTTCATCTTCTATCTGAAGATTCGTATCAGGATCAATCACAATGCGTTTCCCCCAATAATAGAGATCATCTTCATCAGTACTCACAGAGCGTTCATCTCTTCTAATGAAATCAATAAAATAGACCTCCCTGCCATCTGCGAGCGTAACATCATCCGGGTACATAGGCAGAAAGTCCTTGCTCAATCCCACATCGCGAGCGCTATACTTATTCGGTTTTTTTTCAAATGTATGTACTGCCCGTTCACCTGTTACTCCATTCTGATTCCAGCATATAAGCGAATACTCCTTGCCGATTTCTGCGGAGAATACCCCGCTTGAATTAGGCATCTTTAATCCTTCCCAGTCATCAGGACCAGTAGCCTGACATGCAACCGTCCCCTTTGGCGAGCTCCATGCTATCGCTACATCTTCTTCATTTCGGGCGTTGGACTGTGTGTCGATTTTAGGTGTTGGTAATGATAATTTTTTTCTTTTAAGTTTCTTTTTATTTGCGAAGACAGTTACTTGTCGAACTATTGTTTCAGATATATTGCCTTCCTCATCAAAACATTGAAGTTTATAGCTTTCAATTTTCTTTTTGGCCACCACTTTTACCGATCCGAAAGTTTCTCTTCTTCCTGACCATGAACCTGAAGCCTCACAATACTCAGCGTCTTCACTTTCCCAATCTAGACGCACGCGATCCCCTTTTACAACTTGTAAAGGAGATGCATAAAATTGAAGATCAAGTGTTTCTTTTTCAGATTCCTGTTCCTGCGCAAACAGGCTCAATGATGTGCCTGCTGCAATCACACCGCACAAAAAAATTACTATAATTTTTTTCATATGCTCAATGGCATTTATACTATTAATTGTAATTAAGTGTAACAAAAAATCAAAAAACGAGCAAAGAACAATCTTTATTGTTTATTTGAACGCATCGCATCTTGTAAAAGGCCGATGGCGCGCTGAAGCTCTTTTACCTTCAATGTATGTTCTTGTATAAGGCGCTGTTCGTTTACAGTATATCCCCGAATAATATGCTCTTTCAATATCTTTGTCGCCCACACTCGAAAACGAGTCGCATGCCGTGAGCTTACACGGTATCCGACCGCAATAATCATGTCGAGATTGTAATATTCGATCTTGCGTGTAATAAAACGGCCGCCTTCGCGTTGAACTGTTTCCATTTTGGAAACAGT
>JACQSA010000057.1 GCA_016206145.1 Candidatus Uhrbacteria bacterium | reverse complement strand
AGATAATTCTTCCCGAAAGGAATTTTGTGTTGGATTATGTTGGCTTTAATTGCGCCACTATTAAATTGCCAGGTTTTATGACCAATATGTTCCTGGAATTTTAACCACTCGGTTGTTTGAAGAAATGACCTCATTGTGGATAAGTATTGACTTTATATACTAATCTGCTATATTGAGAGTGTAGTCACTATGAAAAGCCCCCTATAAGGTTTCGTCCTTATGGGGTTCTTTTTTTTTATATACTATTTTGTTTTTTAGATCACTTACGAAGGTTATTTTTTTACCAGCTACTTTTTTTAATAATGACGAACAGTTTTTATTCGATGGCGCAAGTACACGACATAGTTTATTTTGTCTGTAATCTATTCGCCACCCAAGTTCTTGGATCGCCAGATAGAGATTTTGCCCATCAATGAAAGCGTAGTTTCTATTTGTTTTTAGCATAATTGTATAATCACGATTTTCATTATTATTCTCTGAATTACAAAACCAATCTCTTGTCATTTCGAACACGTAGATCCCTCGACTTCGGTCCGATAGTCATCGGACCTGACGCTCGGGATGACATTCTGGTGGTTTCGTAGTTGAAGATGTATATCCTACTGTTTGTTATCATAATTCTTTCTTTATCGTATCATGAGACTATCCCCTGTATAAGCGATAGCTTTCTCCTGTAGTATCACTTGCTTCTTCCCTTTTTTTACTATCCCGGCATCGAGACCTACAAACCCATTCTTTTTTATTATTGCAAGAGTTTTTTTTACATCACGAGGAGGTACGAATAGGCAATAATCTTGCCCCATGTTGAACGTCGCGTACATTTCTGAGTCACTGAGGTTTTCATGTTTTTTAATAAATTCGAAAATTGGCTGTGGTTTGAATAATCTTTCTACGCTATAGGTAAATGGTTTTTGTGCCCGCATGAGTTTCCGTAAACCATGCCCTGTGATATTGACGATATAATGAATATCAATGTTTGCTTTCTGTAAAGCGTAAATGAGGGATGCATACATATTGCTTTTTGTCAAGAGTGTCTCACCATAGGATTTACCGTCTGGCAAGCTCGTTGCAAAGCCTTCCGGCAGCCTATCTGCAATGGAGCGTGCAAGCGTGAGACCATTTGCATTTATGCCATTGCTTTTTATAAAAATAATGTGGTCGCCTGTTTTGAGACGGTCTTGTGTGATGAGATTTTTTTTCTTTTGTACGATGCCTACCGCAGAGCCAGCTAAATCAATTGTATCTTTATCAATGATCCCGGCATACGCAGGCGTCTCGCCACCTCCCCACGTCACCTTCGCGATCGTGCAAGCTTTCTGCCATCCTGTGACCAGATCCTTTACACGCGTATGATCTGCAAACCATTCACTAGAGCCTGATGCCCAATATGCGTGCAAGACAAGTGGTGTAGCCCCCACAGTCACGAGATCATTGATGATCGTTGCGACCGTGTCATGCGCGACTACATCATAATATGTTTTGTCAGTCACTTTGCGCATTGCATCAGCAACAAGATTTTTTGTGCCAAGACCTTCGATGACCGATGCCATGTAGACTGAGCCTTGTTTCCATACATAGGCAGACTCACCTCGTGTTGCTTTGATTTCATGGGCACCTTTTTTAAGCAGGAATGCGGCAGTTTTTTGCGCAGCTTTCTGCGCCATAATTTTAACTGGATCAAGGGATGAATAGTTTACACCCGATTGTGAGTAGGACGATTGTTTTGGCATGTTATTGTTCAGCTCTCGCTATGTCCCATGCATCATAGAGAATGATGCCGCAGTAGAGTAAGAGTGAAAACCACAGAATGAGCGGGTAGAAAAATGGATACACCACTTGCACGGCGAACACCATACTTTCAAGGAGTAGCGCTGTTAATAACATAAAAATTCCAGTGGCGGTATGTGACAGGAATCTTCCCGAGATCGTTTTTAATTTGCTTTTTTCGTACGTGAATGCGAAATTTGCAAATGATACAGTAACAAGTAGCATGCTGATCATGAGGAGAAAATCATTCATTTGCTCAACTTTGATCTGAGTGAGCGCCTCAGAAATAGTAGATAATAGGAACGTGGCTATAAGGATCACGACGATGTTTTTTATTATATTTTCTTTGAGGTATAGAGACATATATTTTTTATATTTAAGATGAAAGTATTGTATCCTACCTAGTATGACATGGCAATCGCTCTTCCATGACTACCTATGATATGATTACTTTAATCAATATATGAAAGTAAATCTTGCTATCATGGTTGTCATAGTATCTGTAGTAGTAGTAGCTTTTGGCTATAGCATATTTTTTCGAGAGCGCTCCGAAGGTCGTGCAAGCGTGATTCTTGCACGATGCACTGACACACAAGACAAGAAGCTCATAGAATGTATGTCAAAAGAGATGCTCGCTTCTGTGATGCAAGATCCTCAAGACACAGGCGAATTGTTTGATGATATTTGGAATCTATTGCAAACAGGAAGATTAGGAGCGGATCCGAGATATTTTTCACCTCTCGCACATGACGCAGGTATGGCAATGGTGCAATTAGATATCCCTATAGAGAAGATACTTTCATATTGCGGAGAAAGTTTTATCAAGGGTGTATGCACGGGGCTGTAATGGAATATGGGGATACGATTTTTGCCGCATCTTCTACTCCACAAGAATTTGTTACTTTTTGTAACCGTTTTAAGAATGATCAGATGCAATATCTTAATTGTCTTCATGGGATAGGACACGAAATTGTTAGTAAAGTTGAAAAACCCCTCGATGAGTTATTGAGATATTGTCCTTCCCTTGACGCATATAGCAAATCCGCATGTGTAAGTGGTATATTTATGGAATACTCAAAAGGGGAAAGAGGGATGGGAGAGCATTCACATAAGAAGGTCTATACTCGAGGGTTGCCTTGCGATTTTGTCCATGAGGCATACAAATCAATTTGCTATGCCAGTGCGGGAGCATATCGGCAGTATGAAGTGGACTCCGAACCCTTCAAAGATAGCTATCAGTTTTGCCAAAACGCACCTGAGAAGTATAGAAATTCCTGCATGATGAATCTTTCGGAACGCATAGGGTTTATATATGCAGGTGATCTAAAAAGGGCCAAGAGAGTTTGTGAGAAACTCTCTGGCCCCATGCATTTTGATTGTTTGCACAGTTTTGAAATTTTATCTGACCATAAATAGTGTGCTACCGTTTTCCTATCTTTTTGCACTTGGGGCAACGTTGTTTCTTGAGCTCATCGTTGCATTGCTATGGGGCTTGAGAAAAAAAGAGCTGCTCATGGTGATAGTCGCAAATCTCATCACTCACCCGACACTTCATTTTATCCTTTTGATCGGAAGCTTTTTTACTCCGAATATCCATCTTACTATCCCGTTTCTCGAGGGAGGCGTTGTGCTGGCTGAGTATTATTTAATCAAGAATCTGCCTGGGTGGAAGCAGGGCAATATCTTTCTTCTATCCTTGGCCATGAATAGTGTTTCATATTTAACCGGTTTAGTATTTTATGCTATTATATCTTTAATTAATATGTAAAAAATATGCATTATTTAATTTCACTTTTATTGTTTTTTCCATCCGTAGTTCAGGCAGACCTTATTGTGAATGGATTTAAACATTCTGACCCGCGTTCGTATGAGTTTGAATTTACTCCCCCTTCACTTATCAACATAATACTTACCTTGTTCCCTTTAGTTTTGGTTATTGTTTTTGTTTTTTTTATCATTTTTGTGTTTCGCCGCACTGATTCGATCGTTAAAAACGCAAAAGTAGCACTGCCTGGGTTTTCGAAACTATTTATTGAGACATGGCGTTTGTTTTGTGATCGTTTTAAAAGCATTGCGGGTCTTTCTTTTATTTGTTTTCTTCTTTGTTTGTTCGGTATTGTAACAATTGTTGGCTGGCTGATAGCAACACTCTATTTTTCATTTCCGTTTTTGATTTTATTGATGATATCATTATGCGCACTTACTTCCCTTATGTGGAGCTCGATTGTGAGCCGCATGCTTACAGCACTCACAACTTTATTCATAGCCAAAGAACCGATTCCCGGAGCAGTGCATTGTTATAGGCAAAATGCAAAAAAAATTATTTTCATCTGGTGGATATTGTTTTTATCCGGACTGATTACTTTAGGAGCCAGTATTGCATATTGGGTACCTGCGCTTATTTTGAGTATCTTTTTCCAATTTTTAGCATTTACTGTTTTAATTGACGATAAAAGAGGCATTGATGCTTTATACGCAAGCTATCAACTGGTACATAACGCATGGTGGAAAGTTTTTGGTCGTCTTCTATTATTATCGTTTTGTTTTTTAGGAATATTCTTTGGAGCCGGCATTGTATTGGGTTTACTGACATGGTTATTTGCAACAATCGTTTCGCCTTTGGTGGGAAGTAAATATAATAGCCTGCTTTTGTCTCTTTATATATCAAGTGGCGTTGTGTTTTTATTGATAGGGTCATTCCTTTTTTCTTTTGCAACACTATTTTCTTATAAACTATATTTAGCGCTAAAAGAGATAAAAAATACAGCACTATTAACCCGTTCTTCTTTGGTTTTTCGAGTGATGTGCATATTTTTTGCCGTAGCTTCGATTGCGTATGTTTCTCTCTTTTATTTTCAGTCGCAAGAAATACTTATTTCACGCGGTATAAATACGTTCGACGGCAAAATTATTTTGGATAGAGTGATTCGTGAGTTTATTGTACCGGAACAGAAGCAGGAGAGTAATTTTTTATCGCCTACAGAAAACAAAAAATATCAAAGAAATCCACCGTTAGACAGTGCTCGCGATGTTGACTTAGAAGGATATACTGGCAAACCAGAAGACGCTTTTTTTACGATATATAAATCCACGGGTCGTGATTTTTCCGTCAAATTGCTTACGCCGAGAAAATGGAATTTTCAGCAAGAGGGGCCATCATATTTATTCAAACGTCTCGATGAAGGCGTACAGTTTCTGGTAGCTCGCGACGAGCAGGAGCGACAAAGCACTCGGGATTTTGCCCGAGATGCATTGGAATCTATTAAATCGACATATCCTGCCGACAGTGAGACGTTGAATAGCGTCGAAATACAGGATGCGTTTGTGGGCTTTACGCAACCTGCTTCCTTGTTTTCCGTTACAGTGAAGCCTGGTGGCGTACGCGTGAAACAGAATGTGTATAGCATCATTGTAGATGGGATACCCATTTTGGTATCTGCAGTTGCCCGCGAAGAAGATTTTCCATTCTATGAACCTATTTTTCAGAAAATGATAGATACGTTATCAATTCAAAAATTGGTCATCCCACAAGAGGTCGGTCTGGATTCTTCGTACCGCCCGTCCGTTATCAATTTGCATTATCGCACAGAAAAGACAGATGAGCACCCCTATTATTATGCGGACTTTTGGAAAAAGGGTAAAAAAGAAAATGAATATATCTATGGCAAGAGAATAGTGATTGATGCGAGGACAGGAAAAAAAGTTACGGACGAAACGGTTCTGAAGGAATTTTATGCGCGAGACGAAGATCTTTTGGATGGCATTGATCCTAAGACGCGGCTTAATGTAGATGAAAAAAATCGTCCTTTTGCTCCCAGTTTTGGTGATGGTAAAATCCTTGTATTTTCTCCCGACGAAATTCTTACTTCAACAGAAACAATAAAGGAATCATATGGCCCCACTGCAGCTGTATCAAATCCGCAATTATTTTATTCAAAATTTAACATTGCGTATTGGTATCTGGATCTCTACACAACAAAAAAAGACAAGGATCAGCAACAATGGCAGAAGCGTCTTGTGTTTGATACGCTTACAGGTGCTCTAATGACCGAAGACAAAGAATATATGAAAGATACGCTTTCGGAATTAGGGGCACTGAAGGGTCAGGTACCGGAAGGGATCGACCCAAAGACTCGACTGCGTATCGAGGAGAAGTAATGCGTATTGTAACACCCTTACTCGGCGGCGTGATTTTACTTATATTTGCTGTTTCCATTGACATAAAATAGCAATAAATGCTATAATATAGTTATAGAATATCATAAAGTATAGAATTTATGCCAAATTATAACATTTCTCTTAATGATGAGATTGCTCAAATAGTAGATACTGAGATAAAGGAAAGAAAATATTCAAGCAGGAGTGAATTTTTTCGTGATCTTATTCGTCAGCGCTATGTCACGGATCAGGATCGGTGTGATATAGAAGTCGTAGCGCCAATAGATCCTGATGCAATTCTCATTCAGAAAAGGAAAAAGGATGCTTCCTTCGTCTCACTTAATGATCTTTTGCGCAACTAGAATATGTATGAAATACATATTGAGCGGCGCGCAGTAAAAGAACTCGAAAAGATTGCGTTCGAAAAACAGCAATATATTCTCAAAAAAATATCGGCAATTCTTTCATCCAACCCATTTCCGATTGGAAATAATCCAAAACGACTCAAGGGAGAATATGCATTTCGTCTTCGAATAAGCGACTATCGTATCATATATACAATCGAAAGCGATAAGATTCTTGTATACGCAATACGACATCGCAAAGATGCATATCGGTAATACACAAATTCAAAGTATTTTATAGCTTTTTCCGGAGACCTTCTTTCCATGCCCTTTTTGCTTCTTGGAGTTCTAGCGAGAATTTATCATTATATATAAAGAGAGGTTCAGTCGTTGTGCTTCCAATGTGAAATAGGGATACATCATTTTTTGTAAATATATCTCGTACGCGTGTTTCGTTGAGTGGATCAATTTCAATAACAAATCCTGGAGTCTCGCTCCATAAAAGGATATCAAATCGTTCGGTGTCGGGAATGGTCACGCGGAATCCTATCTCGTTGCCAAATGCCATTTCCACAAGCGTGACAGCAATACCGCCACCTGAGATGTCATGACTAGAAAGTACGAGACCCTCACTAATTGCTTCGGTGAGCGCGCGTATTTGATGAAGAGTCATTTGAGGATCTTGGATTGGGACATTTTTTCCGAGTTCGCCGAAAAGACTATAATACACACTGCCCCCACATTCATCTTTTCTCTCACCAATCATAAAGAGAAGTGAATCCGATTTTTTGAAGGACATGGTAATCGCTTTTGAAACATCATCCATTGCGCCAAGACACGCAATCACAGGACTCGGTGCGATGGGTTTTCCTTTTGACTCGTTATATAGCGAAACATTTCCAGAAATAATTGGAACAGGGGAGTCAGGATGATTTTTAAGTTTCAAAGCTTTGGCAGCATCTGCTACACCTCGAGTCCCTTCTACAAATTCCCACATTTGCTCTGGTTTTTCTGGGTTTCCAAAATTGAGACAATCGGTAAACGCGATAGGATACGCGCCAGTGGCCGCGACATTTCGTGCCGCCTCGAGAACAGCATTTACTCCTCCCTGGTATGGGTCAATTTTGCAATATCCGGGATTGTGATCCACAGAAAGTGCAATACCAATTTGACGTATCTCTGGTGGATATTCTAGATCTTTGAATGGCTGCATGACTCCTGCATCAGCCTCACCCGGTTCTATCACTGTCAGTCCTTGGACTTGCTTGTCGTATTTTTCGTAGATTGGTTCGCGTGATGCGATGTTTTCATGAGAAAGGATGCGGAGGAAGATGTCTAGGTAGGTGTCATCCTGGATGGAACGAGGAATCCCGTAGTTTGATCGATGAACTCCTCGGGATTCTTCTCCGCCAGCCGGCGTATCAGAATGATATATTAGTTCTGGTAGAGACGGTTCAGAGAACGTGCGCTCTGGTTTACGAACCTCTCGATCATATTGCAAGCCTTGTGTCACATCGCAAGCGCGTGCGTCAACTATTTTTTCTCCCTTATATGTAACAATGAATTGTCCATCATTGTGGATTTTTCCAATTTTTGTTGCTTGTGCCCTTGATGCAATACCAGGAAGATCAAACGTGATGTTGTAATGCTGTAAGATCAGTGGAGTCACATCAGGATGACACGCCCATAGGTATCGTTCTTGGGTTTCCGAACAAAGAATAACTGCTGGGTTGAGACCTTCTATGCTGATCGGCACAAGATCGAGATTTACTTCAGCACCATAGCCTCCACTTTCTGCAATCTCTACTGCAGCACAAGCAATGCCACCCGCACCAAGATCTTTCAGCCCCACCTTATCTATGAGTTTTTTTTCTTTGAGGATTTTGAAGAGTGTATAAGAGCTTTTGAGAAGATGGCGCTTGAGAAATGCATTTGGTTCTTGGACTGCTCCTTTATTTAATTCCTTCTTTGCCTCATCAAGTTCTCCCGAAGCAAACGCTGCTCCGCCGAATCCGCTATTGTCTGTTGCTTTCCCTACCAGGATAAGGTCATATCCATCAGCATTTTTTGGAGCTTTTGAGTGAATTATTTCGTCATCTCTCACTACCCCGAGTGTGGCCACATTTACTAAACAATTTTCACTGTATGTGTTGTCGTAATATGTGTCTCCTGCAAGAACAGGTACTCCGATTGGATTTCCATATCCTGCGATACCGGCAACCACTCCTTCATGAATCCAGCGAGATTTTACTTCATTGATATCGCCAAATCGCAATGGATCTGCATTTGCGATTACTTTGGCGCCCATACAAGAAACATCCCGCACATTACCCCCGATCCCCGTAGCTGCTCCTTCATAGGGCACCACTTGGGAGGGATGATTATGAGATTCATGGCTCATGACAATACCATATCGGTGTCCGTCATTATCGCGCGCTACCTCGACAATCCCCGCATCTTCAGACGGACCAAGAATTACATTTGGACCATCAGTAATAAATTGTTTCAAGTATTTCCTACTGCTTTTGTATGAACAATGTTCAGAGCCTTGGATTGACCACAGAATACATTCGGATACTGTAGGAGGACGTTTGAGAATTTCGTTTTGAATTTTGAGAGCCTCTTCAGGTGTAAGAGAGATGCGATACTTCTGCAGTATCGCTTTGATTCCATCAGGCGAGAGCTTTGAAAAATCGAGAGTTTCTAGCATAACTCAACAGTTCTATTATTTTCCAGCCGACAGTTCAATTGCCATTCGCACGAGTTCAGCTTCGGAGGGAACAATATTTTTAGGCTCCGAGCGTGCCGGTTTGAATATATCTGATTGCAATAACTCGATCACTTCTTCTCTGCGAATTATTAATTTATTTTGAGCTTCACTGTCCGCAGACTCGTCAGAAACTGCGGTATTTTCTTTTTTACCCCATGGAAGCCATGATTTTTTTTCAGCAGGTTTTTTTCCGGGCTTTACGATGCTTGCTTCTAGGCGAAATAATTCTCGAAGAAGCTCATTCTTCTTTTTTGCTAACTCTATAATATTTTTATTTTCCTGTGTTTTCATTTCGCGCACTGCATTCCTTATTGCCTCCTCGGTTTGGGTTCGAACCAACTGTCCTACGCGCTGATATTGTTCGCTCGTATCGGGCCCAAGATAATAGCCTCCATCCATGATATTGAATCCCGAATTCTGTGTTTCAGTCGCCTGCCACCCTTGGTATTTTTTGTGATGTTCCAACTCCCTATCCTTTGAATATTTATATAAATGCGCCGCCATTCGATCCACTGCCAATGGGTCATCAGGTATATCGTCAGATGCAAAACCAAGCTCTGATTTATGCTCTGCAAGGACCCGTAGAATCGTTAAAAAATCTCGGCGAAAATGAGTCAATATAATACTCAAACGTCCTATATCAGTGTTCCCCATGTCTGGCCTGAAACCCACTTTGTCTTCTTTATTAAAGGCGGCTCCCTTGTTTGTAATTCCCTGAAGCAATACGTTATATTCACCATATCGACCGGCATCGTCGTATTCCAATCCCTTAGAATATTTCGTTTCTTCCTTTAAGTACCCACGCATTGTGTTGAGACGGGTAATTTCAGAGTTTTGTTTTGCTGGTTCCGTGTTCAATATATGGTCTGTTCCTGCGAGGTATTCGGCTGTGTCTTGATCGAGGAGAATATCAAGAATAGCGTGATCCAATATCTGTGATGAATCGTTTTGCCCTTCTCTAGCAGAAAGAGCTGTATGAGCTTTTTCACGTCTTATCTGAGCAATTTCTAGAGTTTTCGGGATGTATTCATCTTCTTTGAGCTTTTCTCGAAGGACCATCCAATCTTCAGGAAGATTGAGTAATGCTTGCGCGCGTGTCAGTATACTTTCATTGAGCAGGCCCTGGCGCATCAATTCGCCTTTGCGTTTTTCCCAGAATTTTTTTTCAGCAATTTCTTTTGCCTCTTTTGCCGCTTTCTCTTGTTCTGTTTGCGTACTCCTTTTATGATCCCGATCAGGTGATTTTTTTTGATTATCTTTTTCTAGCTTCGAGATAATATCTTTCAAATTATCAAGACCGCCGACTTCCTTAGCAAATTCTGCAACTTTTTTTTGTTGCTTTACGTCTGATACTATATCTCTCACCTCACTTCCTCCTTTTTTAATTTTCAGAGATTTCGCATCAATACCATCATCTCGTTTGGGAGTTCGTAGTGCATTTCTTAGCATGTTATTTAAATATTATGTAATATTAGCGGCAATTACGGTATTTTCCAAAAGACACGCAATAGTGAGCGGCCCTACGCCTCCGGGCGTGGGAGTGACGGCAAGTGCGTGTCTTGCTACTTCTTTCACATTGACATCGCCGATTACTTTGCCGTCGGGCGTAAAATCAATGCCTGCGTCTATAACGATCGTGCCATCACGCACCATATCGCCCCGGATCGTATTTTGTTTGCCGACGGCAGTAATGATAATATCAGCCGCACGGCATTTTTCTTTGAAATTTTTTGTTGCGCTATTTACTGTCGTTACACTCGCGCGTTCATTCATAAGCATCACAGCCAATGGCTTGCCAACCAGAGGGCCAACACCCACGATCGTCACATTTTTGCCGGGAATAGATACTTTAAAATTCTCCAATATTTTCATTGCGGCATTCGCGGTGGGAGGAAAAAAACGAGCTTGCTTCATGACAAGCCGCCCAATGTTTTCAAATGTGAGACAATCGATATCTCGGATAGGATCAATGGTATTGAGGGCAGCAGTCGTATCAATGTGGGAAGGAAGAGGAAGCTGTAAGATCATGCCGGAGGGTGTTTGTTCTTCTTGTATCCTATGAATTTCTGATACAAGTTTTTTTGTGGTGACTTTTTTTGGATATTCTACAAGCGTGAATTGCATCCCAATTTTTTTTGCGACTTGACCTTTCATGCGAACATAGGTGCACGATGCCGGATTGTTGCCAACAAGGACAACCACAAGAGAGGGGATACGCTTTTTCTTTCGCAATATAGCCACTTGTTTTTCCAGAGAGTCAATGATATTTGATGCTATTTCTTTGCCGTGTATGAGTGTACCCACAGGTTTGATGTAAAAAATGTATAAAAATATGCTATCATATACTCTATACTCGGTCAAAATGTATAAGATTGACATACTGGAAACATTACGTTCCCCGACAGGATATCTTTTTTAGCGATTAGACAAGGCAACAGAATAAAAAGATTTTTGAGTGGCGGATCAGAGATCAGCACGTATTACTGTGAGAGATAACAGATATCTTCTGTCCGACACATGAAAAATCATTTTATTCTTGCCGAAGACTCGAAAGCGAGAAAAGATATCCTGTCGGGGAGTGGCTCTAGTCCGATATATAGAGTATTTTTAGAGATATGAACATACCTGAAGCAAAGCAGCAGACAAAATTTTTCGGTCTTTCAAAAAATGTCCTTACCATGGGGGGCGTGAGTTTTTTAAATGATGTTTCTTCTGACATGATTTTCCCTTATATCCCGATATTCATTACTCAGGTTTTAGGTGCTCCAATAGTGTTTGTCGGGCTGGTGGAAGGGGTTGCTGACGCAACAGCAAGTATCCTTAAAGTGGTATCCGGTCGGCTTTCAGATGTGTTTCATCGTAGAAAGCCACTCGTTGTCTTTGGATACAGTCTTTCTGCATTTTCGAAACCATTGCTTGCGCTTGCTATCAGTCCGTGGCATGTACTGGTGGTTCGTTTTTTTGACCGTGTAGGAAAGGGTGCCAGAGACGCTCCTCGCGATGCTCTTTTGAGCATGTCTACGCATCGAAAAATTCTCGGCCGTGCCTTTGGATTCCATCGAGGTGCGGATACGCTGGGTGCAGCCGTGGGGCCGCTCTTGGCATTTGCATTACTCCCACTTCTCAACAATAATCTTCGCCACCTTTTTTTACTCTCCTTTGTCGCAAGTTTTTTTGCCGTTCTTTTGATTATTTTTTTTGTTAAAGAGGTTCATGATGGTATCCGCAAATCAGATGCCGCCGGCGTGGTAAAAGAGCTCTCTCGTGACAAGAAATTTCATTTTTCCAAACTTGGCGTATCTTTTTTTATTTTCTTAGCCGGTGCTACAATATTTTCACTCGGAAAAGTTTCTGAAGCATTCTTGCTTTTGCGTGCTCAGGAAGTAGGAATTGCCTTAGCGTTTCTTCCTCTCTTGTATTTCATATACAATTTCACTCTTGCTATTTTTTCGACTCCGGCAGGCGCGTTATCCGATCGCATTGGACATCGCAACACGTACATGATCGGAATGTTCATTTTTGTCGGCACGTATTTTCTTTTTGCCACTGTCTCATCGGTCTATGCGTTGTGGATTTTTTTCGCATTCTTGGGTTTTCACGGCGCGCTCACCGAAGGAGTGGGCAGGGCTATTGTCGCTGATCTTGTGCGTGAAGAGTGGCGTGGAACCGCGTATGGGATGTATAATGCATGTACCGGTATTGCCGCGCTTCCCGCAAGCCTTGCGTTTGGTTTTATATGGGATGCGTATGGACCTACTGCATCCTTTCTGTACGGATCTTTTCTTGGCCTTCTCGCGCTTGTCATTTTTATGTGCTTGCGCATTGCGAGGACAAGATATAAACAAAATCATCAAATGCTTGGCGTATGATGGAATTACATTCAGACACACTCGCTGGAGTATTGGAAAAAACAGATATTCTCGCAAAGGAAGCGATCCTCGAGAATCTTACTCAAGCAAAATCGAAAGACATCCCGCTTGAGATTTTTTTAGTGGATGCTGATGTGATCAAAGACGAGCAGCTCGGCGTGGCAGTGGCGGAGTATCACTATTCTGTCCCCTATGTCGATCTTGGAAACACAAAGATTGATGATGCGGTTCTTGCGATCGTTCCCGAGGTGGTCGCCCGCGCGCGCGGAGTGATCGCATTTGACCGTGGGAGTGACGCACTCAAACTCGCAATGCGAAACCCCCATGATCTTGAGATCCGGCATTTGATCGAAAAACGTGCCGGAGTAGCCGTGCGCCCCTATTACGTTACGCACTATGATTTTATTGCGGCGGTTGAGCGGTATAAGGCAAGCCTTACGGTTTCTTTTGAAAGAATATTGGGCCACCTGAAAGACCCGATGATCAGCCGTGAAGAGCGTGATGACAGTATCGTGGAACTCATTGATATGCTAGTACAGTACGGATATTTGAATAAGTCTTCCGATATCCATATTTCTCCCATGAATCACAAGGTTGCGATCCGTTTTAGAATCGACGGGGTGTTGCATGATGTACTTGAAATTCCCAAGGAACTTCTAGAACCAATGGTGATGCGTATAAAGATCCTTTCCAAAATGCGCACTGACGAACATCGTGCGGCACAGGACGGAAAATTTCGATTTGATGCAAAAGAAGAAATAATTGATGTGCGTGTTTCAGTAGTACCGGTAACATACGGCGAGAATGTGGTGATGCGCTTGCTTTCTTCAAAATCCCGGCGTTTGAGCCTTACTGATCTTGGGTTGCAGAAACCGGATTTTGAAAAAGTGAATCGCGCAAGCGACAGCCCTCATGGCATGCTTTTGGTAACCGGCCCCACAGGAAGCGGGAAAACAACGACTGTCTATGCAATTCTTAAAATATTAAATACGCGGGACGTGCATATCGCATCGATTGAGGACCCGGTAGAGTATGATATTGAAGGAGCGACTCAAATACAGGTGAATCCGGGAACCGGACTGACGTTTGCAAAAGGATTGAGATCTATTGTACGCCAAGATCCTGACATTATTATGGTTGGGGAGATTCGAGACGGAGAGACAGCAGGCATTGCAGTCAATTCGGCAATGACAGGCCATATTGTACTTTCGACATTGCACGCGAATGATTCAGCCACCACATTCCCTCGCCTTCTTGATATGGGAGTCGAGCCCTACTTGGTTGCATCAACAGTGAATGTGGTTATTGCTCAGCGTTTAGTGCGCAAAATTTGCGAAAAATGCAAAGCATCCGGTTTGCTTACTGAAGACGAATGGGCGATTATTGATCACGAACCCAGCGTAAAACGTTTTTTTGAATCGCGTGGATATACAAAAAAGAAGCCTCCGCGCGCATATAAGGGCAAGGGATGCGTAGTATGCGCAAATACCGGATATACCGGACGACTTGGCATATTTGAGGTTCTGGTCATGGAACCCGAGATTAAAAAATTGATTATCACACGCTCGACAAGCGATGTGATTATGGACGCAGCGAAAAAGGGCGGCATGACTTCAATGCTTGAAGATGGCCTTGAAAAGATTTTACTGGGACATACGACACTTGAAGAAGTGCTACGTGCGACAAAAGAATAAAAAAGACTCATACATGAAAGAAGCCACTCCCAGACGAAAGCAAAGCCTTCTTAATCTCGATATCACCTTTGGAAGCACAGGTCCGACACAGATCGCGATTTTGGCAAAACAATTGGCTGTTATGCTTCGCGCCGGACTTACATTGCAAGAATCGTTTGTTATTGCGCGCGATTCATCACGAGGAAAATTAACTTCGATATTGGATCAAGTACTTGAATCAATCACCGCAGGCCAAAAACTTTCACGCGCGCTGGGAGATTACCCTCGTGTGTTTTCCGGTTTGTTTGTCAATGCGGTGCGCGCCGGGGAGACATCAGGTACGCTCGTCGAAAATCTTGAACAGCTTGCTGTTCAATTGAATAAGGAGAAAGAATTAGTCGCAAAAATTCGGGGCGCAATGATCTATCCCATTGTGGTACTTGTTGCTGCATTTTTTCTTGGTCTCGGCCTTGCATTTTTTGTCCTGCCTCAGATCACTCCTCTTTTTGAACGGCTTAATGTAGCGCTTCCCATCACTACGAGGATTATTATTTGGGTGTCCAAGCAGATTCAGGCAAATGGTATTTTTATTTTTTCAGGTATCATTGGCACAATTACAGGATTCATCATTCTGTTAAAACAGAAATGGATGCGTCCCATTACGCACATGATTTTACTCCGTCTGCCCATTATCGGACCGATCACGCGGCAGACAAACTTGGCGCGTTTTTCCAGGACACTTGGTACGCTTCTTGGAAGCGGACTTCATATCGACGAAGCGCTCTCGATTCTTCGCTCGACAATGGGAAATTACTATTACCAGCATTGCGTATCTACAGTGGAACATTTCACTACTCGTGGGTCGAAATTATCAACCAATCTTGATGAGTACCAATGGCTGTTTCCCAAATTGGTGACGAGGATGGTCTCTGTGGGGGAAGAATCCGGAAAACTTCACGAGACATTGATATTCCTTGCGGATTATTACGAAGCTGAATTGGATACTTCCACCAAATCGCTTGCAACTGCGATCGAGCCCATTCTTCTTATTGGCATAGGATTATTTGTAGGATTTTTAGCCCTTTCCATCATTACGCCCATCTATGAAATCACAGGAAGTGTTAAGAGGTAGTGGGCCTATCGGGTTTACGCTCGTGGAATTACTTGTGGCACTTACCATAATTTCCATGACGATCGTGGGCTCTATTTCTTTGTATGGAAGGTTGCAAGTGTCAGCGCAACTTAACGAGCAAAGCAGACGTATTATTTCTGCATTGCGGACTGCGCATATGTACGCGCTTTCCGGGATTGGCGGAACTTCTCACGGTATATATTTTGACATTGATCCGGATGGCAGCGATCGCGTCGTGGTGTATCAGGGATCTTCGTATGCGACGCGGGTCCAAGATGCCGATTTGGTGGAAAATTTTCCCGCTTCTCTCGCACTTTCACTCCAGTTGTCTCCTTCGGCGACAGAAATTATTTTTTCTCGGCCTACAGGAGCGGTCAACGCAACAGGAACCATAACATTGACATTGAGCGCGGCTGATACTCGCGTGATATCGGTCAATCGTCTCGGCATAACAGATGATCAATAATATAGACCCTTTGCAAAACAACATTATGCATTTCTTCCGGTTCATTTCTATCCAATTTCGCCCAGAAATTGCGCTGAACTCCCCAAAATATCTCGATATTCCTCCTTATTCATCATTAATTTCTGGACAAAATTTGATCAGAAATGACTGGGAAGCTATTTTGCAAAAGATCTTATGAAACGCGGACAAAGCTTTATTGAGGTTGTGCTGGCGCTTGCGGTATTTGCCGGCATGATTGCTACGGTTACGAGCATGATTACCGGAGGGTTCAGTCTGTTGCAACAGTCAGACGAGCATATTCAGGCGGATGCGCTTGCTCGCACAGGCATTGAAGCGGCACGCGCTCAGCATCAAGATGCATGGAATGCGATTTCGTACACTGCATCGTCTACTGAACTCATTGGAAATTTTATGCGAACTTCTGAATATCGCGCAGTATGCAGGGATGCCTCGGGGGTGCTTGTAACGTGCCCGGGTTTGTATACAGATGTGCAATCAAAAGAACTTGTCGTGACCGTGAGTTGGGAAATCAGGCCGGGGGTGCAAAATACTGTGGTCCGCCGCTCATATTTGACAAATTGGAATTCACGCGATTGGGAGCAGACAGATTGGTCCGGAGGAGCAGGGCAGACATTGTGGTCAGATGCTTCACGATATGACACAGGAGATTCTATCAATGCAGCAAGCGCTGTGGGAAGCGTACGGCTCAGTGATGCGCCGGACGGACAATGGTCTCTTTCAGGCGGTGGCATTTTTATCGATACGAGCGACACTGATTTTAATCAAGGTTCATATGCAAGTACTACTGTGCAAGGCAGTGGAGAAGGAGCCCATATTGACCTTGATCGACATATTCAATGGGCAATACACCAGGATAGCGCAAGTTCCACCACGCGCGATGTCAATGCAGTGTCCGCACTTGCGCCTAATAATGTATGGGCAGCTGCGGATAACGGGGAGATCCTTTATTACAATGGCTCAAAATGGGTTCTGTTCACAGATGTGGGAAGCTCTCATTTGAGAGGAATCCATATGCGCACATCCTCGGATGGATGGGCCGTCGGGCAGTCGGGTGCCATCTTCCGGTACAATGGATCAAGCTGGGCGCTTGCAGCAGATACAGGAGTTGATCTTTGGTTTGATGTGTATGCATTTTCGAATATGAATGTGTGGGTAGTGGGGAGTAGTGATGAAGACGGTGAAGATGGAGGCCGTATTGCGCATTATGATGGGACCTCATGGTCTGAGATAACTCCACCCTCTGACGACGTTATTTATGCGCTATCTGCAATATCCGCAAACGACATATGGGCAGCAGGAAAAAGCGGTCGCATCTGGCGATACAATGGCACATCATGGACACTTGCCGTTGATACAGGAGGGCAAGTTTGGAGAGATATTGTAATGCTTTCTTCCACGAACGGATGGGCAGTGGGAGATAACGGAGCGCTAGCGCAATGGAATGGCACGGAATGGTCACTGAGCGCTATTCCATCGAGTGAACATATCAGAGTTGTGTATGCACTATCCACATCTGACATTTGGGCAGGAGGAAATAGCGGCCATATCTGGCATTACAATGGTGTCTTGTGGTCATTACATACAGACCTCGGCGATCAAAACTGGCGATCAATGGTAATGACTTCATCAAGTGGGGGATGGGTCGGAGGCAATGCAGGAAAGATCGGCGTGTATGGGTTATTGCATGATTCCGGCGGCACATTTACTTCACGGGTGTTTGATAGTATGAATACTGCAAGTGTATGGAGCATTGCATCTTGGATCGAGTCGCTTTCGAGCGGAAGTGATATTACAATTGCGACACGGACGGGAAATGTCGCAACTCCTGATGGTTCATGGTCAGGATGGAGCAGCGAATTAACAAATCCATTAGGTTCAGCGATTTCTTCTCCTTCCCCTCGTCGCTATATACAATATCGATTGACTCTCTCTCGCGGCACTGTGCCTGCCAATACACCAAGCGTAAACAGTGTATCAATCATCTACAATCTCGCTACGACGCAAAATTTACGAGCAGTTGCGTCGGCAGGTGCGGCTGATGTATGGGCAGTGGGATCAAGCGGTAAAATTATTCACTATAATGGATCAGCGTGGAATGAGTATTTTGATACAGGAGGTGAAACATGGAATGATATCGCCTTCACCTCTTCCTCAAATGGATGGGCCACAGGTGATGGCGGAGCTCTTGCACAATGGAATGGCTCAGTATGGAGTGAATCTTCCATACCTTCAAGCGCTGATATTCACGGAATATATGCCTTATCCTCGTCTGATATCTGGGCGGCAGGAAAAAATGGTCGAATATGGCATTTTGACGGCTCATCATGGACTTTACACACAGACACAGGTGATGAAGCATGGAACGATATTGTATTTACCAGCGCTTCAAATGGATGGGCCGCAGGTGATGGCGGAAAACTTGCGCAATGGAATGGCACGATGTGGGCAGAATCAACTATTCCTTCAAGCGCGAATATTTTTTCTCTTTCGGCCATATCCTCATCTGATTTGTGGGCTGTGGGAGCAAACGGGAGGATATGGCGATACAATGGTTCCACATGGTCACTGCATACAGACACGGGCGATCAGGAATGGCATGGACTTGCCTTTGCGAATGCAGATGATGGATGGGCAGTGGGATCAGGAGGCGCGCTTCAACGTTGGCTGAATGGCACGTGGAGCGGGTTTATTTCACCTACAGGACAGGCGCTTGAAACTGCAATAGTGGATAATCCTAGGCACGGGTGGGCCGTAGGCGCAAACGGGACAGTGCTTGAATTTTATCGAGAAACTGCGTTTGTCATGCTTGGGACATTGCAGTCTTCTGCGTTTTCTTTTATAGACAATTCCCCTGCGCAATCAATAGAATGGACAAATCTTGCATCAGATTGCGCAGCGCCTTGCCAAATGAAGTTTCAAGTGCGTACTGCTCCGGATTCTTCAGGCGCTCCCGGTTCTTGGACATCATGGTATGGCGCGCAAGGAATTGGAACATATTTCACCAAACAAGAGGGGACTCTCATTCCTGCGACGATCAATGGAAATCAATGGGCGCAATATCGAGTCGAACTGCATAGTGATGGGACATCTACGCCGATCCTTGGCGAGGTGAAGCTTAATTATCGGTAGTGGACCAGCATTTATGATCATCAAAAAACCTGCTTTTACTCTCATTGAAATCGTGTTTGCGATTGGCATTCTCGCGGGTATTATTTTTGGCACGCTTGCGTTGTTTGGGGCTATTACAAGTGCTCGCGCAAAAACACAGGCTGAATTTGAAGTCATTTCAAATGCGCGGATCGCGCTTGCGATCATAGATCAAAGGGTGCGCGGCGCTGTCTCGATCAATGCCGCCTCATCAACATTTCTTATCCATCCGGGCATTCTTTCCCTTCAGACAAATTCTGCACTCACAAATCCAACTGTCTTTCGCCTCTCAGGCAATAGATTGCAAATCGTCGAAGATTCTCTTTCAGCCTTAATGCTCACAAGCGAACATGTGGACATATCGAATCTTGTATTTACGCCCGTATCGTATCTCGGTTCGTCAGGAGGTGTTCAAGTTGATATGACCATTCGATCTCATAACCCTGACAGTGATCCTAATTACTCATTTTCTCAGAATTATCAGACAATTGTAATGCTACGTCCATGATTCATATATCAAATAAAAAAGGCGCGAGCGTATTGATTGCCATCCTTATTATGAGCGGCGCGCTTGTGTTAATTGCTCTGGCAAGCATTTCCCAAAGCATTGGCGAACTCGATCTTTCGTATAGTTCTTCGAAAGGGAATGAAGCGCTTTGGCTTGCAGAAGGATGTTCGCAAGAAACCTTGCGGCGCATTCGCATGAACCAATCCTATGGCATTGGAGCGGGTGTCATCACCTTAACGACTTCATCAGGATCTTGTACAATACAGATTACTGATCTTGGAAGTGGGAATCGCAGGATTTTAAGTATGGCTACTGCCGCAACCGCTACAAAACAAATTCAAGTGGAATTTTCTTTGAATGGAAGCGTGATCACTATTACTTCATGGATGGAAATATGAAATCTCTTATTCGTGTGCGCACTCGTGCAATCGGGATCGACATCGCTGACCATACGCTCTCTCTCGTTGAGCTGGAAAAAAAAGCTTCACGCATTGTAATTGCGGGATTTGTGCAGACTCGCATTCCGCCCGGTATTGTGGTGGGAGGGCGTATTCGTGATGAAGAAAAACTTTCTGAGATTTTTGGCCATGCGCTTTCAAAGATACGCCCTCGCCGTAAGGGTTCGGATATAGGAGTATTCGGATTGCCAGAACGTCAAGTATATGTCCATGTGTTTCATACTCCCGCTATAGTTGAGCGTGAAATCGCAAAGGCAGTGGAAAAAGAAGCTGCCGAGACATTCCCTCTTGAACATGGTGACATGATTCTTGCCTCAAGCGTTGTACGTCAAGATTCAAATGAAAGTTCTGTGGTTCTACTTGCCATTCATCGGGACGTATTGCGTGAGTGGCATCTTTTCTTTACCCGCAT
Source organism: Candidatus Uhrbacteria bacterium (assembly GCA_016206145.1). Classification (GTDB taxonomy): domain Bacteria; phylum Patescibacteriota; class Patescibacteriia; order JACQRZ01; family JACQRZ01; genus JACQSA01. The sequence continues at coordinate 1,447 of JACQSA010000057.1, read as the reverse complement.
GGGTGTATCTGTTCCCGTATATGACAGTGAGATTTTAGCGATTTACCGAGGCCTGAAGGCTGATATCACTAAGGGCCCTATCGCGCTTGTGGATATTGGCGCAGTGACAAATACTGTGAGCATTTTTGATTCTCATGGAATGATCCGTTATATCTATTCATTTGAAGGGGCAGGAGATGCTCTTACAGATGAGGTCGCAAAAACCTCACATATATCTATCGAGGAGGCAGAGAAATTAAAACGTTCGCTTGATATACAAAATCCGACAACAGACATGGGAAGCTTGCTTCCATCTTTTTTTGATCGTGTGCGTGAAGAAATCCGCAATGGCATCGCATTTTTTGAGACAAAAACGCAACATAAAGTATTGCGCATTGTGTGTGTGGGAGGTACGAGCAATATCGGCGGGCTCATGCCTTATTTGCATGAATCGCTCGGTCGTGATGCTCTTATCGGCGAATCTGGAGTTTTAAATGGCAGTGAGGCGCAAAAAGGGCAGGGTATAGAAGCAATCGGATTGGCACTTCACTTGATTCAAAAAAATCATATCCGAAAAGACCCATTTTTTAAAAATCCTACTGAGCAGGAATTGCAGACGGCAACACGCACTGTAGAAAGAAAAAACAGTGGCGGCGCCGCATCGGCAACCTTGCAAAGACCGGAAAAATTTCAGGACATTCAAAAAGAAAAAAAGACGCTTCGACAGCAAATAGCCATATTATTTTTAATTCTTGTGTTCGGCGGCGTAGCGATTGGCGGCGCGTTTTGGTATCAAGAACAATTACAGAAAAAGAATGACGAGCGCATCCGAGCGCTGACACCGCAGTATACTTCTACGCAAAGTGTTCGGATTTCTGTTACCTTGCGCATACCCTCGAGAATTTTTCGGTATCCTATTCCTTCACTGCCTATCCAAGACTCCATGTATGCGGAAGCAATACAGTCTTTGCGTCGCCAGCTCAATGACAATGAAGATTATTGGCGTGTACCGATCAACTCACTCATTGAGCCTGCCACTACACCGGTTGCGTCGCTTGTATATTTGATTTTTGATAAGTCCGCATTGAGGGAATATGTCAAGAAGCTCATTGATAATGGTAATAGTGCTGGTATTGCGTACGACATTGGAGCAATCGAGTATCTTTCTGTTTCACAAAATACGAAAGAAAACCTTTTTGTTCTGGAAATTCTTGTCCAAATCTCATCTCAAGCGCCAATCATGTTATCCCCACAAGACATTCGCAATTAGTACTATTGTGTGGTATAATTGAAACTGTAGAAAAAAATCAGGCGTTACTTTCTTCCGGCTCCATTGCAGTCCAATTTCGCCCCAAAAAGTCGCTGAACTTGTCAGAATACTCCAGTATATTTTCGCGTTCATCATCCTTATTGGAAGAAAATTGAATCGGAAATGAACGGGAAGCTTTTTTTCTTCAGTCTCAATTTT
>JACQSA010000056.1 GCA_016206145.1 Candidatus Uhrbacteria bacterium | reverse complement strand
GTTTTTTAAAGCTCTCAATGTTCCTTATTGAGAAGAAAAAACGTTTTTTCCAGTGCTGCGATAGCCGATGGAAGCTGTCCGGTGTTTTTTTCCTGCATTGCTTTTTCAATCGCACTTGCATATTGTTCAATCTCCTGCATGATTGTTTGAATTGTCTGAGATTGTTGGCCGCAACTTTCCAGTCGTATAGCCAGAGCACTATCTTGTCCTTGCAATGCTTTCTCGAGATCGTTTACTTGTGTCATCGCAGTCTTTGCGCGCGCCATCAAAGGTTCTTTCTCCCGTTGAATAGTTCCATATCGTCCTTTGAGAAACGCTTCTCCTCGCGAGGAAAATTTTCTGGTATCTGCCCCAAACCTTGCATCCGCTCGCCTACGCGCGTCATTGATGTCTTCAATCAACGCGCTTACCCTCCTTTCCACTTGAGCCCTTACCCCAGGATCTTCTATTGCGTTTGCACTCTCTCTTAGCTTTTGGATAAGCGCAGTAAACTCTTCCTTGAGCATTCCTCGGAAGCCTGCAATAATTTCTTGTTCCGGAGTTAATTTCCTCGAGGTCGCAAACACAGCGTCTTTGATTTCTCCGACTGTAGGCGGCTCATTTCCTTGTTGATCTCTCATAGATTTTCCAATAATATTTTCATCATATCAAAGATCTTCTTTTGGCGGAAGGTGATAGTGACCGCGCGCAAGATTTATTTTTATAGTCAGAAGCTCATGGAGGGTTTTTATTGCGTCTTTAAATGGACGAAACCTGCTCATCCTATTTCTCGTATCATGCCAACTTACAGCCACCTCTTTGATCGCATACCCCAACACTTGCGCCAGGGCAAGAATTTCCATATCAAAGCCCCATCCGGTAATAGTTTGTCGAGAGAATATTTCCCGCGCCGCGTGGAGTCGGAATCCTTTACACCCGCATTGCGTATCTTTAATGCCCGGAAGCAGGACTCTTTGGATGAGAGTATTCCCGAAACGTCCCATTGCAACTCGGTACCGCGGCTGTCTAATCGTAATAGAACTGTCTTGGAGATAACGTGAACCAATCACGACTTGATGTGTATCAAAGAAAGGAAGGAGTTTTTCAATTTCATGAATAGGTGTCGATCCGTCCGCATCAAGAAAAAAAACAATATCTCCACACGCAGCATTCATTCCGGATCGCACCGCAGCCCCTTTGCCTTGATTGCGTGTATGCGTGAGTGCGCGGACTTCAGGAAATTTTTTTGTAAGTTCCTTAATTATCTCTGCAGTGCCATCCGTGCTCCCATCATCCACCACAATGATTTCATATGGGCATTGTTTCGCAATAAAAAAATCTGCTATACTTGCGATCGTGGACGAAATGTTTCTCTCCTCGTTATAGGCAGGCAGGACAATTGAGATTTTTTGAGTCATATCGTATAAAATCTGTATCTACACATCATGAAGCAATCGGCAAAACAATTCAACCCTAAAGTCATCCTTGCGATTGAAACCTCATGTGATGAGACTGCAATTGCTGTCTTGGAGGCGAACGCCGATAGTTTTAGGATTACAAAATCTTTGATTTCCTCACAACAGGATATCCATATGCAATATGGTGGGGTAGTACCTGAGGTTGCAGCAAGGGCGCATATCACCACGATAATCCCTCTTATTCGCAAGGGTATTGGGCGTACCATCCCTGATGCCATCGCCGTTACTGCAGGACCGGGTTTAATTACGTCACTTCTTGTCGGAGTCCATACTGCGCGTGCGCTTTCCTATATATATAGGAAGCCGTTGATTCGTGTGAATCATATTGAGGGGCATATATATGCGAATTTTCTTGAAAAGAAAATTTTATTAGAACAAGGTCGAGAGGCTACCATTCCATTTCCCGCACTGGTTTTGATCGTTTCTGGAGGACATACAGAACTTATCTTAATGAAAGATCATGGGCAGTACCAGCGTATAGGAAAGACTTTGGACGATGCTGCAGGTGAAGCGTTCGATAAAGCGGCAAAGATTTTTAATCTTCCGTATCCTGGGGGACCAAGTATTGCAAATCGGGCCGTATTCGGGGATCCTTTTCGATCGCCACTTCCTTTCCCAATGCTTCATTCTGGCAACTGTTCATTCAGTTTTAGCGGCCTTAAAACCGCAGTACTGTATCGTGTACGCGATTTGAAAAAAAATAAACACTATTCACCCGAGATGCGCGATCATCTTTGCGCTTCGTTTCAACATTCCGTAGTATCTGTGCTTGTGGCAAAAACAATACGGGCGGCAAAACAATTTGGAGTTGCAAGTATTCTCCTTGGGGGAGGAGTGGCGGCAAACATTGCATTGAGAGAAAGTCTCGCGCGCGCAGTCTCTACAATGCATCCCCACACAGAACTGATTCTCTCCCCACTTCAGTATTGTACTGATAATGCCGCCATGATTGCGGTTGCCGCTTTTTTTAAAGCAAAGAAAAAAGATTTCGCATCGCCGTTTGCTTGCATTACTGACCCATCATGGGATATCACCGATGAATAAACGCATCATTACAATACGGCAAGGAAAGAAAAAGTTTCAACATCATACTCGAAGTAGTGCGCACACACGAGCAGTTGCGAAAATCTTTGCAAAAAGTCTGCGGGGGGGGTCGGTGGTTGCGTTGTCGGGTGAGCTTGGGGCAGGTAAAACAGTTTTTGCTGCCGGTATTGTTGCTGGCCTTGGCATAAAAAAAATTGTTACAAGCCCTACGTTTGTACTTATGATGCTCTACGCGATTCCTAAAAAAAATCAAAAGCGTTTTTGCGCTACGCAATTGTGCCACATTGATACATACCGACTTTCGCACGGCAAAGAGCTTGTTGATGTTGGCGTCGAAGAGTATCTCGGAAACAAAGATACCATTACGATCATCGAGTGGCCGGATAAAATCCACAACCTTCTTGTCCCGCAGACAGTGTATGTACGCATAGAATTCGAGTAAGGTTTTCCTTGCGGGATTTGAGGAATTTGATACGATTGTAACGCTATGGAATCTGAAGAACTTACATTTCGTCATTCTGATGCGCCTTCTGAGGAGAGCGCGTTTGAAATGACTTTGCGCCCCCAAACTCTTCAAGAATATATTGGGCAAGATCAAGTCAAGCAGAGCCTGAGAATTTTTATTGATGCGGCAAAGGGTAGGGGCGAACCATTAGAGCATGTGCTTCTTTCGGGACCTCCGGGTTTAGGGAAAACGACCATGGCCCACATCATGGCACGGGAAGTCGGCGCGTCCATTCGTGTAACCTCAGGACCCGCGCTTGAGCGTGTTGGAGACCTTGCGGCAATTCTTACCAACCTTGCGCCTGGCGATATCTTGTTTATTGATGAAATCCATCGGCTCCATAAAACAATCGCCGAGGCATTGTATCCGGCAATGGAAGATTTTGCCCTCGATATTGTGCTTGGGAAGGGTCCGTCTGCGCGCACTATTCGGCTTGACTTGCCTCGATTTACGTTAATCGGAGCAACTACGCGCATGAGTCTTCTTTCCGCCCCTCTCCGCGATCGTTTTGGGAGTCTCTATCATCTTGATTTTTATACTCCCGATCATATCAAGCAAATTCTTCATCGCTCCGCGCAGATTTTGCAGTGCCCGGTCGAAGATGATGCGGCCAAAGAAATCGCGCATCGCGCGCGATTTACTCCGCGTATCGCCAATCGGTTATTGAAGCGCGTTCGTGATTATGCCCAGGTGAACGGCACTCGGAGCATCAGTCGTGTCATTGCAAAAGAAGCCCTTCACGCGCTTGGAATCGATCAGGTAGGGCTTGATCTTCTGGATCGCAAGATTCTATCTACGATTATTGAAAAATTTCAAGGCGGACCGGTCGGTCTCAATACGATTGCCGCATCGCTTTCCGAAGAGATGGCAACTATCGAGGAAGTCTATGAACCGTTTTTACTTCAACTAGGATTTCTCAATCGTACCTCGCGGGGCAGAATTGCCACCGAGCATGCGTACCGCCATCTGGGCGTAGACTTAGCGCCGGGCCAGCAGCAACTGCTCTCTTGAGTATGCGATTTCCCGCGCTGTGGTGGTTTATCGCCGTTGCGTTTCTGATGATACTATCCAATGCGTTGCCCTATGGCATTGCGATTCAAAATACTCCGCCGGATTCGCTCTATTCGGGACAGTTTTTTTTACCTTCTGATATCCCGACATATTATTCAAAAATGCAATCAGGATATGAAGGGAGTTTTTTTCATACCAATCGTTTCACGACTGAAATACCAAACCCACCGGCTCCCATTCATCTTTTTTATACCGCTCTTGGTTCGTTTACGCGACTTATCGGGAGCGATGTGCTGACAGTATTTTTTTCCGCGCGGTTTTTTAGCGGGTTGATTTTTCTCATTTCGATTTTTTGGTTTTGTATGCGCGTGGTATCAGAAAGGAGAATTGCACTCGTAAGTTTTCTGCTTGCATCTTTTGCATCGGGATTGGGATGGCTTTTTTTTCTTGGCAATCGCAATCTCCACGAGCTTTTGGATATTTACGTTCCGGCGTTCATGCCCCTTGCCCGTTTTAGCGCGGTACCGCACGTTTCGATTGCCAGCGCTCTTTTTGTCTTTGGATTGTACGGAGTTCTCCGCTACAAAGAAACTTTTCAAAAAAGATTTCTTGTGTTACTCACAGCCACTCTTTTTTTTGAAAATATTATTTTGCCCTATTATGCGATTGGGTTGTATGGGATTATCGGCGCATATATGATTTTTGCAATAATCCTGCGTGAACTCTCAATGCGTCAGATGGGGCGCCTTTTTTTTGCAGCAGGCCTTTCTTTTTCATCTTTTTTCTTCATGGCGTTTGTTGCGCTTTCAAATCCACTCTGGAAAATGTCACAGCTTGAGGCATTTGTCAGAGAGCCCCCCCTCACAGGTTTTTTTATAGGATTTGGACTACTCACCGTATTTGCTTTTCTGGAAATTTTTGTACGTGTAAAAAATGCACAGCTAATTCGCGATAGTCGATCGTTTCTTCTTGTGTCTTGGATTGTTGTTCCTCTTGTCCTTGCATTCCTGCCTTTTGTCCCACAACACAGCCGCATGTTTGAGATTCCATTTATTGTCCCTCTTGCAGTACTTTCCAGTTATTTTATTTTCCGTATTGGAAAGAAACTTTTTGAGATTTTAGTGCATCAGATTCGTATTATCGTGATAGGCGCATGCGCATGCGCGGTTGCGTTTTTTATGATCCTTTCGTCTTGGATTGTTATTGCGCGCATCCCATCGCTTTTAGAAACAGAAAACGTATCAACCATGTTGTATATTCCCATAGAGCTCCTGCGCGCAAGTGAATGGATCCGCAAGAATAGCGAGCCCTATGACGCCATTCTTTCCTCAGCGCCCGTGGGGAATATGCTTCCTTTCTTGACCAGCAGATATGTGTATGTCGGACATTGGTCTGAGACTCTGCATTTTTGGGATAAACTAGATACTGTTCAGAAATTTTATCGGGGCGAGATGGACGACGAGCAGGTAAAAAAACTTTTCCTGGACAATCGTATCCGCTTTGTTTTTGTTACGTCCTACGAACGCGTATTGGGTGTCCGCGGCATCGAGCAATATGCGTGGTTTCTCAAAAAAGAATTTGAAGAAGGAAGGGTGACAGTGTACAGGGTCGTTCTTCCTTGAGTATTTTTATCCACATTGACATCAGAAATCGTATGATATAGTATGATAATATTATAACTCGATAACGCGACAGTATGATACAGACCATTCCTTCACTCAAGATTCAGACTCAAGAGCAGTTTTCGCCCCCGATTTCGGTTGATGAATTTGGCCCGCAATACTGTATTCAAGTCTCTGATCCTTCCATTGGAATGAAGGGATATTTGGTTATCGATAATACAGCGCGTGGTCCAGGCAAAGGTGGGGTACGCATGACGCCGACAGTGACACTTGGAGAAGTGTATCGTCTTGCGCGGACCATGACATGGAAAAACGCACTCGTTGACATTCCGTTTGGCGGCGCAAAGGGAGGTATGGTCTGGAATGGCGGATCTGATGAACTTAAAAAAAAGCACGTACAGGCATTTGCTCGCGCTCTCAAACCTTTTATTCCTAATCTCTATATTACAGGGCCCGATGTTTCAAGTGGTGAGAAAGAAATGCAGTGGATCGCCGAAACACTTGGAATTTGGGAAGCAGCTACGGGCAAACCATCCTCATATTGCGAGATGACTTCCGAGGGCAAAAAAAAATGTGGCCTTCCGCATGAATATGGAAGCACAGGATTTGGCGTTGCGCACGCAACACGAGTAACTGCCGAACTGCTTGGCATGGATATAAAAAAAACCAGAATCGCGATCGAAGGATTTGGCAATGTTGGAAGTTTTGCATTTGAGTTTCTCAAGCAATGGGATGCACAGATAGTAGCCGTATCGGATAGCAGGGGCACCGTGATATCAGAAAAAGGATTTGACGTGGAATTGCTTCTTCAGCTCAAACGTGAGAAACGCTCAGTGAGCGAGTACAGTAGCACACACGCGTTGGCAAAAGACGCAATTTTTGGACTCGATGTTGATATTCTTATCCCCGCGTCCGTAACGGATGTGATTAACGAACGTAATAAAGATTCGATACGCGCGAAGCTGATTGTAGAGGGTGCGAATATTCCCATGAGAGAAAATATCGAGAATGAATTGATGGCGCGCGGTGTGACGATCGTCCCTGATTTTGTCGCAAACTCAGGCGGTGTGATTTCTTCGTACGCAGAATATCGCGGTTCTACACCTGAAGAGATGTTTGAGCTCGTGGAAGAGAAGGTTGTGTCCGCAACCCGAGCAGTCATGAGCAAAAGTATTGAACAAAAAAAGAATCCGCGGCAAGTGGCTCTCGAGATCGCACAGAACAAGGTCCGTCAAGCAATGCAGGAGCGACTATGAATTCTATTCAAGAGAAAATACAGCAAGTTTTTGCGTCTCATAAAAATATTTTTCTCGAGATTGATCGTGCAAACTTGATTCAACATTCACTTGCAAACCGCGAAGTCATACTCACTGGATCCGGAGCGCTTGCGCGATGGACCCCTCTAACCTCCACCGGGCGCAGCCCTCAAGATACGTATATTGTGAGGCATGCCCAAAGTGAGCACGCGGTTGATTGGTCATCGCCAAATAACAATGCCATGGCACCTGAAGTATTTGACGGCCTGCTTGCTGAAGCTCTTGAGAGTCTCGGAACATCTGAGCATATCTATACAATCAACCGTGTGCTTGGAGCGTGTAATTTGTATGCCCTCCCCATAGAAGTGATTACAACTCATGCATTTTCTGCGCTCTTTGCCGACACCATGTTTCGTGCGGTGCCTGATGATATTTCAAAGAGCATTTTTGCGAATGAGGGATTCCAACTGCTTGTTCTGCCTTTCACGCAGATCGATGGAGCAAAATATGCTGACGCGTTGCGAAGAAGGGATGGCAAAATTTCCAGAATGGGTATCGCAATGGATATGGATCGTCGGATTTGCCTTGTAATTGGTTCACAATATTGCGGGGCAATAAAGAAAACAATGTTTACTGTAATGAATTATCTTTTGCCGGCGAAAGGAATTCTTCCCATACATTCTTCCGCAACGATCGACGAAAAAAATAATACCTCTTTGATGCTCGGCCTTTCGGGTACCGGCAAAACAACGCTTTCCAATGATCCTCGTCGGTTGTGTATCGGAGATGATGAGCATGGATGGTCAGAGGAAGGCATAGCGAATTTTGAAAACGGATGTTACGCGAAGTTGATCCATCTTGATAAGGAGAAAGAGCCTGAAATTTACGGCGCGCTTTTTGACAAGCGGCCGATCAATCAAAACGGTTGCATTATTGAAAATGCAATGGTTTATCCTGACGGGTCACTTGATTTAGATGATGATCGGTTTACAGAAAATTCTCGCGGCTCTTTTCCACTCTCGTTTCTTTCAAGAAAAAAAGAGGATGGATGCGGCGGCCATCCTTCGACTATTCTTTTTCTTACAGCGGACGCACACGGTGTGCTCCCGTCGATTGCAAAACTTACCAAAGAGCAAGCTTTGTTTTGGTTTTTGATGGGATATACTTGCAAGCTCGCAGGCACAGAAACAGGGATCACTGCTCCTGTGAGCATATTTTCACGATTTTTCGGCCAGCCTTTTATGCCGCGTCAGCCCATGGATTATATTTCCCTATTTGAGAAATATCTGGATGTCTATAAGTCCCGTGTATATCTGGTGAATACCGGATGGTCTGGAGGTCCCTATGGAGTAGGTACGCGCATGAATATCAGCCTTACGCGCGCGCTTGTAGATGCTGCCCTTTCAGGTGAATTGGAAAAAAGCGAATATCGTACAGATCCTTTATTTAAGATTCTCGTTCCTCTTGCCGCATCAGGGGTAGATTCAGGCGTGCTTGATCCTCGTGCCACGTGGCCGGACAAGGAAGGATACGACGAGCGGGCAAAACAATTAGCTAAGGATTTTCAAGAGCATTTCCAAAAATCATTTGAGCATTCCATTACGGATGAACGGATCCGCGCAGCATGCCCTGCGGGTTTTTGACATTCCCGCCAAGAACGGCATACTATTACAGAAGAGCACACGCATTACCATTTTTTGAATTAGCGTATGAACCCACAAAGTGCCGGAGAGCATCATGAATTTGGTTTGTTTCCCGATCAGGAAAGAGTGATACGCCATACATTACCCAAAGAAATTGAGACAAAGATTATTGAGGGTGTTGATATTGCCGCGTTTAAAAAGAAAATTCTTGAAATGGAAGGGGTTCTTACCCGCGAACATGTGATCATTCAAGACAGGAATTTCGCACTTGCAAAGCAGAAAAAGAGAGGCGAGCCTACACAGCATGCGGTCCGCATTCCATCAACGCGAGCGCATGAGAGCGAGCAGTTTCGTGACGCTCTTCGATATCTCGGATTGCCAATCCTTGCGTACGATCGCGACCAAGACGGTGGGTATTATCGTGTGGCGCGGCCTTCTCTAATCCCTCGGCGGTCGGTTCGATTGAGAGACGTAAACAATGGGGAAGAACTGATATTTACAGTAAAGGAAAATAGGAAAAAGAATCAGCCGAGCGGCATAGACTCGAGAGTGGAAATTGAAGTGCCGCTTACAGACGTGCAGAGCATTCTCGATCTTTTAGAGCAGATAGGATATGAAGAAAGAGACGGCGTGCTTAATAAAAAAGATCGTACGAGTTATTCGTTTGGAGGGTGTTCTGTTGAGATAAACTCCGCTCCTCATTTGGGAATACCGGATTGGATAGAAATTGAGGGTCCTTCATCGGATGCCATAAAACGAATTGCCGCGCAGCTTGGCATTCCTGAAACTGCGTTTTGCAGTATGTCTTTGGGAGATCAGGTTGAGTATTTTAAAATGAAAAAATGAGTACGGCGCGTAGGGCGTGCGCCGGTACGGCTATCTGGAGATGCGGGAAGAATGGAAGGGAATATTTGCTTTGAAAAAATACGTCGAATATGGTATACTGCCAATATGAAAAAGCTGAAAAAATCGAAAATTACAGCACAAAACCAACGCCTACCAGCGTCGTTCCAACCCATGTTTTGGTCATATCCTTTCAGAAATCTCAATAAGGATGAAGATGCATCTCTCATTATCAAACAAATTTTGTCCTACGGCGATCTTTCCCAATGGAAATGGATGATGCGGCAATATGGGATGCGAAAAATTAAGAGAATACTTTCACGAACCCCCGAAACTGTTTTTCGTTCCAGTTTGGTTGAATTTTCAAAAACAGTTTTTGATGTAACTTCAATGCCTCATGCACGACGAGTGCCTCACCAGAGAAGCTAAACGATTGTTTCCGCGCCTCGCGAATTTTCGCGGCTATCATTTAGTCGGCGGTACTGCTTTGGCACTCCAGATCGGACATCGTGCATCCTACGATTTTGATCTTTTTACGGAACATACGCTCGATCCAAACCTTCATGCAAAAATAAAAAAAATATTTCTCGATAAACGGATCAAACCAATTTTTAAAATAACAGAACAGTACGAT
>JACQSA010000055.1 GCA_016206145.1 Candidatus Uhrbacteria bacterium | reverse complement strand
TCGCAGAGAGGAAAACAAAAAGTAATTCTCAAAGTAGTATATTCTGATGATCAAGTACAAATAATAGAAATGGAAACAGTTGTGACCGGGGCGCTTCAAGCAAAGCTTCTTCCCCGTGTTCAGAAGGTCGCGCGGCAAGTGCAGGAAGTGGCAGTCGCGGTAAACGAGACAGTAAAAGAAACAGTTGAAACCACGCAGCCCATCTTGCAAGGCACGGCAGTCACTGTCGCACCGATCGTGACTATTGCAAATCCTGCAGTATCTGCAAATGTGATAAATTGGTTCCACTACCTTAATCATTTTATCTCGAGCATACTTTCATTTTTCGGACTGCGAAGAAGGCGAAAACCGTGGGGCACTGTATATGATGCCATTTCAAAGACTCCTATTGATCTTGCGATCGTGCGTTTGTTTGAGAAGGCAACTCAGAAATTGATTGATACTCAGGTTACTGACAAAGGCGGGAGATTTAGTTTTATCGCTCCGCCGGGTACATATACAATAGATGTCCGCAAGCCGCCGCTTTTGTTCCCCTCAAAGATTGTGACAGGTACGCTTGATGGCGATTTTGTCCATATATACTATCAAGAACCGTTTACGATCTCAAAGCCGGATGAAGCGATTACACTGAGCATTCCTCTTGATCCTCCAAATCCAAAAGATCTGCAAGGGCAAAAAATGAATGTTGTGGGGACCATCAAACATCTCCTTACTACATATTCGAAGGCTACGCTTTTTGTAAGCCTTACTATTAGCGCATTGCTTGCGTTCTATACTCCAAATCCCGTCAATACGATACTCTTAATCCTTAATTGTGTGTATGTTGTTTTTCAGGTTCTAGTGATGGCGAAAGGTGAAAAACCATGGGGAACCGTATTTGATATTTTTACATCCCAACCAGTGCCTCTGGCTGCGATCAGTATATTTGATGCTGCGCAGAAAAAACTTCTTCGTACGCGCCTCACAGATTACCTCGGGAGATTCAATTTTTTAACACCTGCGGGAGAATATTTGATGATTGCATCAAAAGAACATTATGCCTTTCCCCCTTCTACTCAAATCAAATCCCGTAAATTCAAGAATGTGTATTATGGAGGAAATGTGAAAGTGAAAAAAGATAAAGCTCTTGTGAAAATAAATATCCCTATGCAGTCGGTGACCGAAGCACCGACTCCTCAGCTGCCTCAATCGAGCGTATCTTCCTCACCTACAGTTTCGAGTAAAATCCCGAGGTCACCAATCGAGGGAGAGAGCCCTTAGCCTGTCATTGTCGACCCACTGTGGATAACTCCATTGTCTGCTAGTTTGTTCTTGTGTATACTACAAACAAGTCAAAAAATATTATTTAAAACGTTTTTCAAAGTAAAATTTTATTATGAAAAAAACTGGCAGTTCGCTTCTCTCCAGTTTTATTGTACTCACCCTCACTGCAGGGTTTTTATTGTATTCAGCCATTGTATCCGCGCAAGTCTTTGAACCCCCCAGATGCGCTCCTCCCCAATGCCAACCCACCTCCATTCAAGGTGGCTTAAGCGATGTCTTGAAGAAAAGCGCAGATGCCCGAGGCTTTAAAAGCATTGTAACCATCGGAGGAGAAGAAGGCACGGAAAATGTCAAAGTGGGTATCGGAGTTATCAACCCTTCTTCTGCGCTCCATGTCCTGCGGGGAGGATTTGCCACAAGCGCTAGAACAAACGATCTCGCCCATTTCGGATTTGAAGGCAATATCTCGGGAAACCGCCAACTTCTCATCCAACAATGGGGCAATGCAAACACAGCAAAGCAATTCATCATGGGTAATGGCTTTATCACTGATGCAAGTCCATCCATTGTCAATGGTCCCTTTACTCGCGCTTCAGGCCTTATGTGGGACGATGACAGTGTAGACGTAATCATCAATGACACCGTAGGAGTAAACAAAGCAGGAAGCATCAAAAGTGCAGTAACCATCAAGAGTGATACCGGAAATGTAGGGATTGGGACGCCGAGCCCGAGCCAAAAATTTGATGTCCAGGGAGGAAGTATAGCGTTAGCCGCATCTGAAGTGATTGGGTCCGGAAAGGGCTTCGGGTGTTCAGGGTGCGGTCAAGCGGGAACTATTGAACTGTATAATGGTTCCACAGGTGACATGACTCTTCAGAGTGGAACGAATTACGATTTAGCATTGAACCCTTCGGGCGGCAACGTCGGCATCGGGACAGTGAGTCCGGGAGCTCACCTCGACATTAATAAAACAAGCCCATCATTATTTATAGAAGATAGCAGTAATGTCACCGGCCCTACGTCATCCTCTAGATTTACACAGTTCGTGAACGGTCTTGCTAAAGATGGTAGCAATAATTGGTCAGATATTTTTGTTTATGGACAAAGCGTTACTGGGAATATTGGCAAAACAAACATTCTCAAAGCCCGAGCTACTTTTTTTGAACAAGATAGTGAGGCTATCGTTTTTGGTAGTTACTATAATAAGCCCTATTATTTTGTTCAAAATATAGGAGAGGGTAGTGAAGGATCTCCTGTCTACACATTAACATTAGCGGCCGGCGGCAACGTTGGTATCGGGACGACAGATCCTAAAGAAAAACTTGAAGTCCTTGGCGGGAAGATGAAGATTACAAATCAGGATAATGGGTACGGATGGATATATGCGCAAGACCCAAATCATAGCATTATTCTGCGAGGCAATCGAGACGGAGGCGTGATAGACGAAACAAATTATTATCAATACGGTGACCATGTATTCTATACTGGTGGTGCTCTGAAGGATCAAAAAGAAAGATTGAGGATTAAGAATAATGGAAACATCGGGATTGGAACTGCCAAACCCAAAGGAACTTTGGAAGTTTCTGGAGGAACTGCCGCAGACACCAATAAAGCTTTGCCGATAATCCTTTCCAGTCAACAGGGATATCTAACTGGCGCAGGCGGAGATCTTTCTTTTTCTGCTGGCGCAGGCGGATACAATGGCACTACCGCCGGCAGTGTTGGCGGTAGCGTTGCTCTCTCTGCAGGTAGGGGCGGATACAAGGGTGTAGCAAGAGGAGGCAGTGTTTCTTTAATTGCAGGTGATGGAAGCTATGAAGGTAAAACCGTTACCAGTATTGGCGGTCACGTTATTATTCAGGCAGGCGCAGGCGGATACAATGGAAGTGCCAATGGGGGAAATGTTACCATAACGGCGGGAAAAGGCAGTTATGGCGGAAATGCCAATGGAGGGGATATCGTCCTGATACCGGGCGGAAAGGGAGGGGGGACAGACAGTAAAGTCGGCAACGTGCGTATTGGAAATACAAAGGAACGATATTATCTTGAGTTGAGTTCAAAGGAATGGCCTGAGGTTCGTTTTACAACACCCTCACGAACAGCAGACATGCGCATTGGCATGGCACATGCGAATGATTCATCCTATGGTGTTAATGAAGGCGATTTTTATATCTATTCTCCACAAACAAATAGCATGAATCTCATTGCCCGTCGCAATGGAGGGGTTAGTATTCCTGGCAATCTTAGTGTGGGCGGAAACCTATCGTACGGATCAATCTCTACTACAGGCACTACCTGTATTGGCGGAGGTGCCCTTTGTGCAGGAGCTAAAAATGAGATTTGGACACAAAACGGTATGAATGCAGAAGCAACATTACATATCAATCATCGTGGGTATGCAGATGGGCAATCCCAGTTTCGAAACCTTAGTATTCGAAACGGAAAAGGTGGGGAGCTTGCTTTTTTCCAAGGAAGTACTGGCAACGTCGGGATTGGGATCACGGATCCTGGCGAGAAATTGGATGTAAATGGATATCTCAGGATACGATCCATAAATGGAGAGGGTGGGACGATTCGTTTGGATGGAAACAATGGAAAAAAAATGTACGTGGAAAATCTTAACGGTTCCTTTCGCCTTGTCGATGATCCGTGGCAAAAGGAATTGTTTAGTGTTTCCCAATCCGGTGATGCTTCTGTGAGGGGCACAATATATGCAAGCGACTGGTTTAGGAGCTACGGAAATACGGGTTGGTATAGCCAGACTTATGGAGGTGGGTGGTATATGGAAGACAGCACATGGATCAGGACGTATAATCAAAAAAATGTATGGACCGGATCCGGACTATTGGGAAGCAACGGAGGATTAACAGTCGGATATGGCGGAACAGGACCAAATACTTCTGGAGGCGCTATCATTGCCGGCAACGTCGGGATTGGGACGACGAGTCCAACTCATACAAAATTAGAAATTCATGGGACTGGTAGTCAAGGGCTTACGATCAAGAGTACGAATCGTTTTAATTATCTCGTTAATGATGATAGCGATTTTATTATTGCGAGTGATAGTGGTATTACTGGGTACAAAGCAAAATTCAGTCTCACTGCTCCAGACAATTCTTTTATTTTAGATGCCAGCGGCAACTCTCGATTTGCAGCTTATTCCACGGGAGCTGCGAATGTAAATACATATTCAATGGAGGTTGGGGGAACAGCGCCTACATCCACGAACGGTCAAGCGACTATTTTTTTGCATGATTGGGGAGATATTGCCCATCAATTGCGGTATACCAACGGCAATCTGTATTTAGAACGTGCCGGGAATGGCTATGGGACATCAGATAATCCGAATCTATATGTTGGCGGATGGCTTGGTGGAAGCGATTGGAATACGAACGGTGGATTTCGTCTTGGACGCTGGCCTGGGTATTCGTCAGCAAATAATTGGGTCTATCTCAGTAGAGCAAATAGTACGATTTACGCCGACTTAGCAGTTGGTTCGCTATACACGTCTGGGAACCTAACGGTTATTAGTAGTCTTTGTCTGAGTGATGGTTGCTATTCAAGCTGGTCAGGTGCAATATCACAAAGAATGGGAGCTTCCCTTGGAGCAAGTATTGACAATCCTTATGATCATCTCTATGTGCGGGGTGGAGGTGGTCACGGGCAAATACGTGTAGCTCCATCCACTTCTAATGAGGAGGCATCCATTGGATTCTATCGCCGCAACGACTTTAGTACAGAAGGTACCCATTGGGTTATAGGAGTAGGAGCATGGCATCCGAGCAATGCGGACTTTCTTCGTATTAGCAGTTCTGATGCACGAGGCATACCTATTATGACCTTTGATGATGATAGTGCTGGCGGAAGCGTAGGTATAGGAATGGACGATCCTAATAATACCTATCGTTTACACGTTGCGGGCAGTATAAATCTTGCTTATTTCGATAAGCAAAATCTTGCTCTTTCGAAAAAAGAGAGACTTGCACTCGCAAGCGATCTTGCAACGGATCGCATTGGTTTAGATATTGCTGAACTCTATGAGGCAGATGAAAAAGTGGAAGTTGGCGACGTGATAGTGACGAGCGATAAAGAAAGAAGAGTTAAGAAGTCGACACGGGCATATCAAGAAGGGATTCTTGGCATTGTGTCAGGTTCGCCGGCCATTGTCTTTGAAGGATCGGATGTTATTGCGGGATCAAAACCCAATCGTTTCAAAAAAGGAATAAAACCACCAATCGCACTCGCAGGACGAGTTCCCGTGAAAGTATCTCTTGAGAATGGAGAAATAAATCCCGGAGATTACCTTACATCTTCGAGTGTTCCTGGGGTCGCAATGAAAGCAACCGAACCAGGCTCCACCTTAGGAGTTGCGCTTGAAAAGTATGATATTCGCAAGAAAGAAAACACTGTACTTGTACTTGTCAATATTGCCGAACGTAACATGGCGTCTGTGGTACTGGATCTGCAAAAAAGGGTAAAAGAGCTGGAAGCAAGGCAGGAATAAATTTTTTGTCATACCGAATGAAGCGAGAAATCCAGATACCAGCAACAATCGTATTAGTGGTTGCTTTTTGTGTAATTCCTTATCTATTTGGGACTAGTAAGGCAGATGCGGCGTGTAGTAACCCAAATACTGAAAAATGCTTTTGCATAAAAGACGAGTGCAATGATGGTTTTTGGTATAGGGGTAATGATGCTGTTTTTTGGAATACTGCGCCTATAAATTTTATGTATTTTCGTAACGGTGCGCGAACGGGATGGTGGCCAAAATTCCCTGCGCAATCAACCCCCAAATATTGCTGGACAATATCTCAAGGGACATATTGCAAGGATAATGTTGATACAAGAGCGCCGAGAATACTTAAATTTTCCGTCACACCGCAACAGGTCAGTGGCGGTACTCAAGTAAAAATAGAATGGAAAGTAGTCGATGGATGGGAAATTAATGTCAAAGCATGGTGCGATTGGTGTATTGGCCATGATAATGAGGACAGCCCTTACTTAGATCAGCAAGTGGGTCTCAGTCCTGATGCATATTTTTATACTACTATACCAGGCGACTGGAAAGAATCACCGAAATATACTGTAAGACTCTATGCATACAATGCGGTTGGTATGGCAAGAACCGGTCCCGGACAAAGTATTCCTGATATTGTATTACAACCGTCAAATAATATTCTCAATCAAACAGGGGCTGCGTTAAAAAGTTTATGGGATGGTGTATCCAGTGCAGTGATTGCATTCGCAAAAAAACTTTCGGAATGCGCATCCACAATCGGTGGTGAGATAGGAAACAAGTTTAAAGATGTCTGGGGTTTTCTAGCTCAAGTTGGTGGATATATACTGCAAGCTGGCACGAATCTCGCCACAGGAGGAACAGGCGGTGGTGCCGTACAAGCGGCTTGCATGACGGGTATGGTGTCATTAGGAACGGCGCTAGGCACTCCCGCAGCGGGTATTGGAGCTATCGCTGGAGCTGCTATAGGATATACTATCGGAGGTATTGGATGTCCTTTGGCAGAAAATGCTGGATGGACCATTGTTGACACAATTCTCTGTCTTACCGGGGCTCGAACAAATATTGTAAATTCCGATAATATACGGTTGGTAGTGGGTATTACCGAAGCCATATCCAAGATCCCCTGGGATAAAGTAGGGCAATGGTTTTCTGGCATCATAGATGGCGGTGTTGCTAAGTTCTTTAATACCATACCTGCTACGGGAACAGGCGCAGGCGGAGCCGCTGCCGCTACTGCTGCTACAGGGAATGCCATAGCGTCAAACAGTGTCGCAATAGTCGGAACTGGCTCAGCTCCTAACACTGCACTTGGCCAGGCTGCAAATTCATTGCAATCAAATTCAAATACGGCAAGTGCTTTATTCAATCCCACCCCAGTCAATCCTAACAGTCTTGATTCAGTGCAAAAAATCGCATTGGATCAAGCAGGCAAATCCGGATCGCCTCTTATCCAAGGAACAAATATTCTTGTATCAGGTGATGCCCAAAATGCTGTTAATCTATTTGTGACAAATAATGGTGGAACGGCTGAACAGGCCGCATCAGCAATGAATTCATGGCTTAATTCATTAGATGGGCTCTCTCAGGCGATTTATCATAGTGCAGATCATTTCCATAAAGTATGCATGCTCGTCAATCGCAGCGTGACCGCTTGCCCCCTTAATCCTTAAAGTATAATTTATATATATGAAAACTCTCGCAAAGTATGTTTTCTGTGCATTTTTCTTTTCCATATTAGTAATCCCATCGCTTTCATTCGCCGAAGAAAACCAAAAAAAAGATCTCTTTCCTAAGATAGGGCTGGAAAGTACAAGTACCCCTTTTCTTTTTACGGACATATCTCCGAAGCAAGCGGTTCCTGAGATAAAGAAGGAGAGTCTTCTTGCGCCTGCCCCTGCGCAGGTAAGTCAAGTATTCCCCTCTCAAAACTTTTTAGGATCATTCATTACCCCAAAGGGAGAACTTGATGTGGTAAAAATCGTTGGCATTGCAATTATTATTGCGGTTGGTATCGCTTTTTTTATTGTCTTTACTGGCGTTTTTGCACTCATAAGTATTTTTCGAGAGTCAAAAAAATTTTCTCGCAAACGGATATGTGCTATAAGCTGGAATATATTTCAAACAAAAAGAAGATTTTTT
>JACQSA010000054.1 GCA_016206145.1 Candidatus Uhrbacteria bacterium | reverse complement strand
TTAAAGAAAAAAATATGAAAAGGAATCTTCTCTTTGCTATTGGATCTGTGTGTCTGATCTCTATTGCGTATTTTTTATTCAGAACAATCAACGATCCGCGCATTGTGCCTCTTTCCGATTTGCATTGGGATCGTGTTGCCGGAGTAGTAGCCATCAATAATGAGGTGCGGGATAATACGAGCGGTACGTTACTTGTGCGTATACAGGACGGAAAAGGGCAATTTTTTAATGGGACATGGAGTGTTGCGATGAGCGATTATGGATCAACATTTGTTTTTCAGGATACACCTGCAGGTACCTCAACTCCCCATACGATCTATTACGTTGACGGAGGGGAGCGTATTACTGCATTGACCATTGAGCACAGCGGAGGGACTATCATCGATATAAGTGAAAATCGAGCTCGCACATATCTTTCTGTGGGGTTGCGGCTTGGCAATATTACGTCATATTGCGTGTTGGAGCGGGTGCCTTCTAGCGGCGTGTTAGCAAAACCTCAATGCATGCAACTTACCATATCGAAAATTTCAAGAAGCGTATGGAATCCATCCAAGGAGCATGAATTAGTGTTGCGCACTACTGGCGAGGAACTATTTGTATTTGATCCTTGGGAAAAGAGACCCCGCAAGATTTCTGAAAAAGAACAAAAGGACGAGTACGACGCGCGTGTTCGACTGTTTTCCTCTGACAACCTCCCCTCTTTATATTCAAAAGCTCTTCCAGATAAATTTTTCCATATTCCCGGCATGATTATAGTGAAGGGAGAAAAAAACTTTGATGCAGTGTCTGTACCCTTTGATGCATTTGTGGGGTGGATTGATCAGGATCACTTGCTTATAAAAAGCAAAAAATCCTTGCGTGTATTGGAACACAAAACAAAAAAACAGGCAAAGCTGTTCTCAACAGTGTCCTTTAAAGGAAAAACCATACTTTTTCACAATCAAGGAGTGGACAGGAGTTGGTAATCTCTCTTGTTTTGTATTTTTGATAGTGTATACTATAAATACGCATATTAAGTCTATAAATTTTTATATCGTATGCAGAAGTGGAAATATTTTTCGTATATCGCAGCGAGCACAGCGACTCTTCTCATGGTAGTTTTGGCAGTCGTTGCCATTGCATCACCGCAATCTGACAATACTACCGGTAACACAGACGTGCGCGGGCAGTTGTCCCCCCAAAAGGTGTATCAGAATCAGAATACTGTTGAACAGAGCGTTACTATTACGGAGCCGACCACGGTTCCTCAGGAAGTATTTATACGGAGACGTTAATTAGACTCCTAATAGAGCATCCCATGCGTTTTTTTATCCTTCCTTGCATTGCCACGATTTTTCTTTTCTCTTTGCTTGTTCCCTTCAACGCGCACGCAATCGGCCTTGCGCCGGCAACATTGACTGTCGAGAGGCTTCCCAAAGATTTTCAATACACAGGAGAGGTATTTATTTCGCGTGGTAACCCCGCACAAGATACGCCTGTTGAAATATCCATTTCTGGCGTGGCAGCTGATTATATCTCGCTTCCGCGTGGTATGTCCTTAATTCTTCCAAAAGGGGAAAAGCAGGTAGCAATAGCTGTGGTCATCTCAACAAAAGGGCTTGCGAGCGGCACATATGAGGCAGAGATAAAAGTAGTAGAAAAACCCGCAGAGGTAAACATACAAGAAGGGTCAAGCGGAAGCACTCTTGCAACAGGTGTCTTGGGGGCAATCAGATTTGAAGTCGTTGATGAGGCGATTGAAGATTATAAAGTTGGCGGGTTGAAAGTGACGGGTACGGAAGAACAAGAAATCATAGGGTTTTCATATCAACTCTCAAACAAGGGTAATGTTTCTGCACGGCCTACAAAAATAGATTTTACTGTTGTAGATGACAGCGACAAAAGAATCGTGTATACGGAAACAATATCCGCGGTTACTTTAAAACCGGTAAGTCCTCTTTCTGATAATTGGGTTGAGGTAATGACCGGAGCGCATCTTGGTGTGGGAAGGTATAATGCAACAGCTGATTTTTACAAGAGCGAAGAAAAATTTGCCACATATACATACCCGTTTCAAGTTTTTCCACGCGGTACGCTCGCCCAAAAGGGAGAATTACTTTCGGTAGCAAGCGATAAATATGCGTATGATCAGGGGGAGTCTGTGAAATTTTCTGGAGTTTTTCAAAATCAAGGTACCATCGGACTTGTTCCTCAATTCTTTGTGGAAATTTTTCTTGACGGCAAACGCATAGAGACTCTTACTGCTGAAGCGGGATTTCTGCCGCCAGGAAGAGATGCTGAAGTGGCGCAATTTTTTTCTACAAAAAAAGGAGGTTCGTATCGCGCGCTTGCATATGTAAGTTATGGGCCTTTTAAATCAAAAGAATTTGAAATTTCCTTTACTGTGAAAGATTCGTTTTTTCTTGTATTGATCGCAATAGGAGTACTCACTTTTTCCCTGGCGTTTATTTTCTTTATCGTGTATAATAAAAGGAGGAAGCGTAAACTTAATCTTTTAAATAAGTAATATTCATATGAAAGAAAATCAATCCCTCGAGCACGAGAAGCGTGTTCATATGGTGTACGGCGTTATGTTTTCCATTATCGCTGTTGCCGCACTTGTAGTGATGGTCAAGTCATACCTTGACGCAAATAATACAGTGACGCAAACATCGAGCATTGGAAACGCCACTCCCACCCTCAATGCGTATGTGCAAACAACATCCGCCGGAGGAGCTGCAGAAGATAATGCCGCCTACACAGGGCAAAGCGCTACTGTTACTCTTACGGAAAATACAACAACCGACATTTATATCCACGGAGCAGCGTCGGATACGAATGGTTGTAGCGATATTACAGCAGCAAATGCTACATGGAGCATAAAAATTTATCGTAGCAATCAGGGAGCCGCGTGTACTGCGGACAGTAATGATTGTTATTCGAGCGACGAAACAGGTCTTAGCACAAATAATTGCAGTGGAACAGATAACGACTTGGATTATGAGTTTGCATTTACAACCGCAAATTCATTGGGTCTGCAATATTATGCAGATCCCACAGATGCCGGAAGTGCGAATGCGGCAACTGACTGGACCGCGCAAGTGACTGTCAATGATGGCGATGCGTCTCAAAGCGCGACAGACACGTTCGAGATGGCGACTACCCGAGCGTTGAGTGCCTCAGGCCAGAGCATTAGCTATGGATCTGTGTCTTTGGGTGCGCTTTCAAGCGAGACGAGCATTACTATTACCAATACAGGCAATGCTTCTATTGACGTACAGGCGAGTGCGACTGATATGAGCTGTGCAAATTCAACAAGCATTGATCTTGATACAGTAGACGCGGTCGGCATGAAAACAACTTCACTTTCCGGCGAATCAGTCCTAACGAATTACACCAAAATGAGAAATACGGCAAATACCATGGACATGAGTATTGCTCAACGTACAGGCGCGGCGTCTACAGGAACACTTTATTTCCGCTTCTTGGCGCCTTCTACTGGCGTATCAGGATCTTGCAATTCCACAGTTACGCTCACCTCAACTGCTGGATAGTATATGGCTTATATTTCAACGTAATTATCCTGACACCCTGCGTGTATAAAATAGCAGGGTGTCTTTTTGCCTCACACAGCTATGCGCATATACTATCC
>JACQSA010000053.1 GCA_016206145.1 Candidatus Uhrbacteria bacterium | reverse complement strand
TGCTCTACCAACTGAGCTACAACGGCATAAAACCGATTCTACCTGATGAACACTAATATGACAAGCCCTTGATGCGTTCGTTGAATTCTGAGAGCTTGTTATTTTCTGGGTTTGTGGCTTGCAATGCTTCAAATACTCGTTCGGCGCGCAGACGATCTTCAATCGCTATGTATGTTTCGATTGCGGCATCTAAAAACTTTGGATTATTGGGCTCTTGCGCGAGCACTTCCTGGATCCATTTCTTTGCGTGCTCCAATTTCTCTGACTGAAAGCTCACATCCCATAAATCGTATGCTGCTTGAGACCGCAAAAGCGTACTTTCATCTCCACCTCCCTTGAGAAGCTTCCACAGATACAGAAGACTCTCATACGCAAGCGCGAAATCTTTTTTTCGCATATAAAGATCAGAAAGGCCGCGATAACTTTCCTGTGAACGAGGCTGAACCCGAATTACTTCTATAAATGCGTGTTCTGCTTCGTCAAATTGTTCCGCGTCAAGAGCGATCTTTGCCATGATAAGCGGATCTTGCGTTGGAGTATCTTGCTTCGGCGACATTTCCTTTCTCGAATGCGTATGCATATGCTCCAACTTCAGATGCAATGCGTTCCACAATTCTCCCACATGAGATATTCGTTCTCCGAGTGGCGCAAAATTTTTTTTCATCCATTTTTTAATAGCAAATGTTTTTCTCTCAAGTTTACCCCGAAGCAAACGTTTTTTTACACTTGCTTGCTGCTCACTAGGGAGCGTATCGACATCGATAGAGGCAACCACCCGCAGGCGTTTCCCGACTACCATCGCAAGCAGCGCTACGCTTCCGAGCACAATGGCAATAGAAATAATATCTAGGATCATAGGAGGGAGCGAATCAAATGAAAAAACTCCCGCGCCTGAAGGCTTGCGCCGCCCACCAATGCGCCTTCGCTTATTCCTTCCACTACGAAATCCCTAATATTTTTTGCAGATACACTGCCTCCATAGATAATACGGCACCATTCTGCAGTGTACGCTGTGCCAAGATACGAAGAGAGAATCTTTTTTATAAGAGAGTTGACGCGTGCGCAATCACGAGCAGTGCACGGATTGCCTGTCCCGATCGCCCATACTGGTTCATATGCAATCACAAGCGGACGCGCGGGTTTATGCTTGCGGATCGAAGATATCGCGGAAAGAATTTGCCGGCTGATCACTTGCGTTCTTTTTGCCGACGCGCGATCTTCTTTTTTTTCTCCTACACACAGAATCGGGATAAGAGTGTGTTCTTTTACAAATGAGTGAATTTTTTTTTCAATCATATCGTGTGTCTCGCCAAGATACATTCTGCGTTCAGAATGGCCTACTATAATATATTCAACGCCTAACTCTCGAAGGAATACGGGTGACTCCTCCCCAGTAAAAGCTCCTTGGGGATCCCAAAAACAATCCTGAGAACCCACCTTCACGAGCCCTCGCGTGGCCCGGACAGATGTATGCACGGCGCTCAGAGCGGAAAAACTGGGACAGATCACTATATGGGGAAGATTTTTTTTGAAACGTTCGGAAAGCTGTGTAATAGAAGTGGCAAATTCGCGCGCTCGATTTTTTGAATCTTTTAGTGAAAGATTCATTTTCCAATTAGCAACTATTAAATTTTTTTTCATGCGAAAAATGTGCGTTACGAATTATTGCCCGGCTGATTCGAGTACGCCAATAAGATCTCTGGCGAGTGCAAGCGTTCATACTCCGGAAGATCGTGCACTTTGACAACCCCGAGATGGCGCAGGAATGTCATGGAAAGCGAGTATATTTTTTCATCGCTGCCGTGCTCTGTCTGATCTTCCACCAATCCCCGAATTGAGAGATTGCGCAATGCAAGGCTGCAATTTACTCCCCTGATTTTTTCTATTTCTGATTTTTTCACAGGTCCGCGATATGCGATGACCGATAAGGTCTCCAATGCAGGCCGGGTAAGCTCTCCCATCACCTCTTCACTCATATATGCCTGGATACGCGCAGATGCGTCAGGATGGGTAACAAACTGAAATTCGTCGTTATTCTGCATAAGAATGATCCCGCGATTTTGCAGCGAGTAGTTATTGATCAGCTCATCAAGCGCGAAACGCACATCAGCCAAGGGTTTTTGAGTAAGCGACGAAAGCTTGCGCGCGGAAAGCGGCCTTTGTGAAACAAAAAGAATACTTTCTAGTAAAAACGTAAGTTTGATGTCTGACATATTGATATATCATACCAAACACAAAAAATCTCGCAATGAGATTTTTTGTTTCAACGAAATCTGTGCTGAGTGCGATCACACCGCGAGTCGAATGGAGTGGCAATGACAAAGAATGGCTAGCTCATCTTCTTGCGAATAAATGCGGGTATTTCCAATTCGTCAGACTGGCTTTCATCTGAATCCTCGTCAAATCGTTTCTTGTGATCATCGCGTTGCACTTTGAGTGATACGGGCCTTGCCGTCTGTTGCGTAAATAAAGAAGAAGCGGGAACAAATGATTGGCGGTCAGAAAATGATTTTTCAAACGGCGCTTTTGATACGATCTTTTCTCTCTCGCTAAATCCCGTCGCAATCACAGTGATGCGGATCTCATCGCCGATATTCTCATCGATCACCGCTCCGAAAATTACTTTTGCATCAGGGTCGGTAGACGAAGTAATAATCTTTGCCGCTTCGTTAATTTCAAGCATTGCAAGATCCGGACCTCCAGTAACAGTGAATAGAACCCCTTTTGCGCCTTCAATGGAAAGCTCGAGAAGTGGACTAGAAATTGCGGCTTTTGCCGCCTCCACTGCGCGGTTATCCCCACTTGCGCTTCCTATACCCATCAACGCAGAGCCTGCGCTTTTCATGATTGCTTTTACATCGGCAAAGTCAACATTCACCAATCCGGGCACTGTGATCAATTCTGAAATGCCCCGTACGCCTTGCTGCAGGATTTCATCAACAATCTCAAACGCCTCAACAATGGATGTTTTCTTGTCTACAATTTGTAACACCTTGTCGTTGGGGATCGTGATGATTGCATCAACTTTTGATGCAAGCTCGTCCCATCCTTTCTCCGCAAGCATCCGCCGTTGAGATCCTTCGAATGCAAATGGTTTGGTGACTACTGCTATGGTAAGTGCGCCAATATCTCTGGCAAGATCAGCCGCAATTGGAGCCGCTCCTGTCCCTGTCCCGCCGCCCAAACCGCAGGTGATAAAGACCATATCAGCACCAGCGAGAGAATCACGAATTTCGTTCTGGCTTTCTTCTGCTGCTTTTTGACCCATTTGCGGATCCATGCCTGCTCCAAGGCCTTTGGTAATGGTCTTTCCTATTTGTATCTTTGTTTGCGCGGCAGAGTGATGCAATGCCTGCACGTCAGTATTTGCCACCAAGAATTCAACACCTCTGATTTTTCCCGTGATCATCCTATTGACCGCAGAGCCTCCGCTCCCTCCGACTCCAATCACTTTTATTTTGGCAAAAGTCTCGATTGTTGGTTTTACTTCCATATAAAAGAGTGTTTAGGTATTAGCTTCTTACTTCATTGAAATAAAAAGTTAATATCCAAATTGAAACTACAAAAAAGGTGCTCGAGTACAAAAGGTACTCAGCACCAACGATGTTAGCACGCACCCTGCCCTAAGGCAAGAGAGACTTGAATAATTTTTTTACTCGGTTTCGCAAGTCAAAAGGCGAGTCCATTGATATGAATCCTCTGACTTGCCGGCTCTTCTGTTGTTCAGAAGTCATGCCCCATAGGGCAACGCTCACCGCCGGGATAAAGGTCTGATCATACACACGATCGATAACATTGAGAATACTCTTGACATTTGCATACGCGACCGGCAATTTTAAACGTTTTTTTGCGATATCGATAATGCCACTCAATTTTGACCCGCCACCGGTAAGGATTGCTCCTCCGGGCAGGATGCCGCTTCTGCCTATTTTTTTTAATTCATGCTCGATTTTTTCAAAAATTTCTTCCACGCGGGCCTCAATGATTTGGCTTACGTATTTTAACGATACAGTGCCTTGTTCGGACGCGTCTATCTCCTCAAGCAAAATATCCTTTTTTATATTCTCTTTCGCGCCAAATGAAGCGTATTCAATCTTGATCTTTTCAGCAACATCAATGGAAATGCGCAGTCCAATGGCTATGTCTGAGGTAATATGATCCGATCCCATGGGGAGTACGGCCGTATGCAAAATCTCCCCTTCTTCATAGACAATAATACTTGTCGTTGACCCGCCGATATTGATAAGCGTAACCCCAAGTTCTTTTTGCTTGTTTGATAGTACTGCTTCGGCCGTTGCAAGAATAGTAAATACGATATCATCTATTTCGAGACCGCTTCGGTATACGCATTTGGTGAAATTCCGAATCTCGGAAGAAAACCCTTGCACCACAAGGGCATCAACTTCCAATCTGCTACCGGTCATTCCAATGGGGTCTTTTGTGGAAATTTGACCATCAATAATCGAACTTCGCGGGATGACATGGAGAATCTCATGATTAGGAGGCACTGCGATGGTACGAGCAGCTTCCAACGCGCGTTCCACATCGGATTTTGCTATTTCACCGTTGATTTTACCTACTGCTACCACACCGCGTGTTGTCTGTGAGACAATATGCGCGCCGGAAATGCCAACCCATGCGGATTCTATAGGAACTCCTGCCATCCGTTCTGCTTTTTCTATGCATGCGCTAATGGATGTGGCGGCTTCATCAATACTTGTAATTGACCCACGATGTATCCCTTGCGCCGGATGTTCTGCCGCGCCAAGAATCTGAAGCTTATGCTCAGCTCCTTCTGAAAATGCCTGCCCAACCACTATACGTACCGCTGTTGAGCCAACATCCAACCCTGTAATGATAGTTTCTTTCATAATGAAGGCAGTATACAGGATTTTATCTAAATAGAGAAGTAAAAATGTGTATAAATCGAGGAAGAAACAACAGTAATCCGATACATAATGCCATAAGAGCCGTAATAAAAACCGCAGCGCTCATCAAGTCCTTCATTGCGCCGACAAGCAGAGATACGCGTGGTTTCATGCTATCGAGAAGACGTTCAAGAACGCTATTGAAAAGCTCGGCAAAAAGAACGATACCGATCGCGAACGCAAGGGCGATCCATTCGTTTGCAGAAAGACGAAAAAGCATTCCAAAGATGACAGCGCATGCGGCAATGCCTAGTTGCAATCGAAAATTTTGCTCTTCATAAAAAGCGACTCGCACTCCCCGTGCCGCGGAACGGAAACTGCGAAATAAAATCGAAATTTTCAACATACTCGTTTCTTTTTTGCGCGCAAAAAAACCTCAGCCGCATACATATTCATACGTTTTCGCTCTGTTGCGTTCATGTGATCATATCCTTGCAAATGCAAAAATCCGTGAATAAGGATGCGCATATACTCATCCAAAAACGTTGTGTGATACCGTGTTGCTTGTCTGAGGATTTGGGGAATGCAGAGATATAATTCACCTTCGTTTTTTTGCGTTTCGCTTTTTGGATAAAAAAAAGAGAGTATGTCAGTTACCCGATTTTGGCGATGATATATGCGATTTACCTTTCGCATTTCCGATTCATTCAGAAAAATTATACTGGTATCCATCTCGATCCATGCGGGAATGACAAAACTCACGATATGTAAAATCTCACTATACCAACTCTTCTTTTCCAGTCGCTTCTCTTCAGAAATTTGCGAAGCGAATACAAGCGAGATCATCGTACAAATGAAAGGTCCGTAAAGACAAAACTTCGTATCATCATCATAAACGACGTCTGAAATTGGGCTTCTGCGCTTGTGTTTGGATTGTATGTAAGAAGATACACATATGGTGCGAGGATTGCGCCTGCCGTATCTGTCTTGACAAGATATGCGGCACGACCCGCTGGATCCAATACCGCGCTCCAATTATTTAATGATAGGGTTTTTAGAGTAGATGTATCTGCACTTGGATCTTTAGTGGAAACATACCAGTCTATTGCTGAAAGCTGAGAGGGATTATCCTGAATAGCGACAGACACGAATTCTCCCGATGCAGAACCAAACACCACTTCCCTATCCGACTGGTTGACTGCTCGCGCGGACCATGATGCAGGATAAAAAAGTGCATAGGAAAATGTGCGATTGGTAAACGGACTGGCAAGACCGGATATTTCCAATTTTGCTCCATCAATCCGGGTAGGATCAAAAAGGTTTTCTAATTCCTCGCCATCCGAAAATCCATCTCCGTCTGAATCCTGAACTTGGCTGTTTGTATTATACATGCGTTCTTCTACGTCACTAAGGCCATCTGCGTCGGAATCAAGGCCAATCACGGGACCATTGCCGCTTACCGGCGCAATCTCCTGGGTGGATGTTGCTTCCTCATTTTCAAACGCCGGAGTAGAAGTTGCCTCCTCAAGTACTTCAGGAGTTTCTGTGCCATTTTCCGTAGATGTCGCTGCCTCCTCTGCTTGTGCGGCCTCCTCTGTAATTTTTTTCTTCGTCTCCTCTACGGGAGGCGCAACAGGCTCTTGGGGAGGCGGCTGTTTTGTCTGAGTGAAAATAAGGAACAGGACTGTTGCGGTAATCGCAAGGAACGCCAAAATCGCAATAATAATCAATACAAACTTGGAGTTTGAGGTTTTCACTGTACGCCGAAATTTTTCGGGCATGGTGTACACGACAGCATCAACCTTCGGGATCGCTGTTTCTTTTTTTACCTCTTCTTGTTTTGACAAATCTTCCTCTACTAAATCAAACATGGTGTTTACTGCGCCGCAGGAATTCCAGAAGGAAGTTTTCCTTCGCCGTTAGGATTAAAGCCATTGTCAAGCTCTTGTTTATCCAAGAATCCATCGCTGTCAGTATCTGCGCTGAGCGGATTTGTTTTATATACCTGCACTTCTTCCCGATCCGTCAATCCATCGCTGTCAGTATCTGCGCTATTGACATCTGTCTGTAATGTACTTTCTTCTTCATCGCTAAGGCCGTCTCTATCTGTATCTTTTGGCGCTTCAACAACCGGCGTTTCTAGTTGTTCAGTTTCTGCTTGGGATGATTGTTCTTGTACTTGAGGTTCTTGAGACTGCCCCTCTTCTGTTGCAGGAGGGGCGAGTGTTTCAGACTGAGGTACGTTTACTTCTGTTTGCTCCTGTTGCACAGTCGGTTCAACTGCCCCTTGAGCAGGCTTTTGTTTTTGAGATATGAAGAAATATGTTGCCGCGCCGCCAATAATAAGCAAAAGCACTACGAGCGCGATAAGCGCTAAGATCATATTGCGCCGCGAATATGACTGGTGAGCGTCATCTTCATCCATTGTCTGGACTTCAGTATCCTCCTCGGTAGCCTCAGTTTCCGGCTCACTCGACTGCGGTGTCGTAGAAGCGGCAGGCTCTTTTGTTCCGGAAAACATATCGACCGGCTGAGCCGGTGTTGCCTCTTTGGGCTCTGGATTTGTTGGTTTTTCTTCCTCGAACATATGTATGTGTACTGAATAATAATATATTACTTTGAATTACGAAACGCTGCTTTTTGTCATTCCGACCGACTGCAAGGAGTGGAGGAATCTATATGGCTATAAG
>JACQSA010000050.1 GCA_016206145.1 Candidatus Uhrbacteria bacterium | reverse complement strand
GCGAAACGCTACAAACAATTTTTTTTACCATAGATACACAAAGGCTCATACGGTTATGTTAAGTATAAATAATATGGATAGTATAATTGAAAGAGCAGATCTCGACAATAGCAAATTATTGCCCTATACTTTTTTTATGAAATACTTTATTTTTGGAAACGGGTACATCGGCAACCACTTTCAGAAGTTTATCGGAGAGAATGCTGTTATAAGCAAAGCAGACATCAGCGACTATAATACAGTGAAGGCGGAGCTTGCAAAAGAAACTCCTGACGTGGTGATCAATTGCGCCGGAAAGACCGGAAAACCAAACGTAGACTGGTGTGAAGACCACAAACTCGAAACAATTACCTCAAATGTTACTGGGCCACTCACTCTTTTACGCGCATGTGGTGAAGTAGGTATATATTGGGTACATATAGGAAGCGGGTGCGTGTACACGGGCGACAATGAAGGCAAGGGGTTTAGCGAAGATGATACACCAAATTTTTTCGGGAGTTTTTATAGCCGCACAAAAATGTGGAGCGAGGCGATACTTAAAGAATTTCCTGTGTTGCAATTGCGGCTTCGTATGCCTATTGATACTACCTCAAATTCTCGAAATTTAATCAAAAAGATCACCACATATAAAAAAATTATCAGCATTCCTAACTCTGTGAGTGTGCTTGAAGACTTTTTACGAGCCGGGATGACATTGATTGAGAAAAGAGCAACAGGTATTTACAATATGACAAATCCCAGCGCCATAGAGCATCGAGAGATTTTGGATATGTATCGTGAAATTGTCGACCCATCTTTTACCTACGAAATTTTTTCTTTGGACGAAATGAACCAACTCACCAAAGCGGGCAGATCAAATTGCGTTCTTTCATCTGAAAAGCGAGAAGCAGAAGGGGCGCACATGCGTCCCATTAAGGAAGCATTGCGCGATACGCTTGAGAAGTATAAGGAAAACCTCACAGACAGAAACAATTGAGCCGTTTGATATTCAATGGCAAAACCAGTTTTGCCATTGAATTAAGGATATCCCCTTTTTCGGAAGCGTGAAGGAGGGTATACTTATTTCTTATAATCGTTCTTTAACATACTGAGAATCGAAAATAAATTTGTTATTCCGGGCGAGATGAGAAGTTCAAAATTTATGAACTTTTCTTTTCGTCCGGAATGCAAAGAATACCTCACATTCTCAGAAAGGAGAAAAAGAATCGTGAAACATACGCGATTCGTTCCACTCATTGCGGCGACGTTTAGCGTTGTCGCATGCTTCGCGACCACACCAATACAGCAGCCGATACAAGAAAAAAAAGAAGAAAAAACTGTTTTTGAACCAACTTTCCAACCACAAGGTGAGCACAGTGATGCAACGCCAAGATTAGCTCCTGAGCAAAAACGTATAGACGAAAAATTAGCGACACAGAGCGTAGATGCAATTCCGCCAATTGTAGTGGACAAGCCTGAAATAGCTACTGCATCTATCGTTTCTCTAACCGCGTCTGAATCTGAGAATTTACAACAAACAGGCGCAATTGCCGCTGTTGAGGTACGTTACTCACAAGAAGTAACGTCATCGCAATCAATCACTCTTACGCTTCAACTTGTTGTCCCACAAGGAAACACATTGGAGCAATTTGCTCTATTTCAAGAGCAAAGAACTCAAGAAGGGTTCATTAAGCTCGTTTCCATTCCTACAGAGATTGCGGATTCGACCAAGAGTACAATTCGCTTCACACCAAAAACGAGCGGATTGTATAAGGTTTTTCCAAAAGAAAAAGAACCGCAAAATCAGACAGGATTTCCGCAGTATAACGGAAGCCAGGATTTTATCAGCTTTCGTTACGATCCTAGTAAAGATGCGCTTGTAAGCGATTTAACAACGCAAGGGTTTCATGATCAGTCCAACGACACATTCTCTCTGCTTGACGACGATGACATAGCAAGTTTTTCAGTTGATTTTGTTCCCGGAGACGGGCATGAAAAAGAAACGGGAGATTATCACGCGTTGCGTTTTTTTCGATACGCGTTCCAATACTCCGGTTTTCGCAATCGCGTTCGAAAAGAAGTTTCGTCTCGTATCATTGTACATGATACGCGGCCAGGCATTGACGCAACAGCTGAATTGTATAACAAACGTGCGAACGTACGCATAGGATTTAGTAGGGGCGCGCTTGTATTGAGAGCAAACAGCGCGATTCTTAGAAAAAAGGAATCTGAAACAGAGTGGAAAAAAAGAAAGTTCCCGCTTCATTTTTATGGAGACATCTCCCTTGCCGGCGCACATTTGGGCATAAAAGCCGCAGACCCAAAGTGGTGGCGCGCGGGTGTTCAAGGTAGGCGGTATGCTACCTTAAAGCAAATAGCGTATACGGGATTCTGGCACAATTTTGGCACACCAATGAATTTTGCTTCGACGAAGAACACCGAAGACCCAATTCGAGATTTCAACATCTCATATCTTGCTCTTGGGCATCTGGCGTTCTTTCCGCCTTCATATCGTTATCCGGTACAGCCGCACTCTTTTTTTACAATGTATTCCTTTGGTCCGCTCGGCGGTATCCCAGTTCAGGAAACTCTGTCCACAGAGGATAGTTACAGTATTCCTTGTTCCGCTGCATCAGATAATTTTAGTTCTGCCGCCAAGGCAGTCGGCAAGATCATCAACGGAGAATGCAGATACAACTTCATTGATGCGCTTGAATGGATGGAAAAAAAGTTCGGTGCGAGCTCTCAGCTCCTGTGCGCTGGATTTTTTAGCGACATTGCCGAACTTCGTCGAGCACAGGCAGGATTCGAAGACATGCTTTCACGCGGGGGAGAGCAACTTATCACAGGAAAAGATCGAAGCGCTGAGACTACACGCAATGCGCTTCTTTGGCTTCAGTCAGAGCAGGCGCTCATGCCGTATGGTGAACTTGCAGGTGATGGGATGCCTGACCTCGCAAGCGCCTTGATGTATCGAGGAACAGAACCGTTGTTGATTCGCAATGGCAATAGCCTTGCCGTGAATAACGGAGCGCTGGAGAAAGAAAGGCAACAAACCGGAATTGTGCGTCGTGTGATAAAAGACGCATCACATGCGGATTTTTCTGGGATGGGCTCAGACAACCCGCGCGAGTACTCGTCGTACGAAAGAGCTGTCTATGATCAGCTGCTTATAGATATATTCACGCTCAGAGACAACGCAATGGGGCCCGCTCCGGCGCGGGCAGAGCAGATGGTGCTGCGATATGGAATGCCGTATTATCTCGGCATTGATCCAAATAGTGTCAACCCTAAATATGCGGCGCCCGAAGCGCAGCGCATTGATGACTACCACGCAGTATTGAATTTTGATCTAGAATATCGTTATCCCTATGTCTGGGCATCTCAGCAAAGGATCGAACATTGTACGGCGGATTTCCGTTGGTACAATGGCCATTGGTGGTTTGACAGGAAACTGCCAAGACGTGTGTGGATTGAAAAGATTTAATTCTCTCCTTTGCCTTTCCTCCGGGGCTTTTCGGAGGCCTTTTTTTATCCAGAATAGTTGATATACTATTGGTACGTTTCTTTTATTCCCGTATTCCATGCATCTTCAGAAAATAGAAATTCAAGGTTTTAAATCATTCGCCGCAAAAACAATTCTCACGTTTCCCGAACCTGAAAATTTCAATCGGGGCGTGACTGCTATTGTAGGTCCGAACGGTTCAGGCAAATCAAACATTTCAGATGCGATACGATGGGTGCTTGGTGAACAGAGCATGAAATCCATTCGCGGCAAGCGGTCGGAAGATGTGATTTTTTTTGGATCCACGCTTCGCTCCGCAGTGGGTATGAGCGAAGTGTCGCTTTTTTTTAATAATGAAGATCAGGGATTCCCTCTTGAGTACAGCGAAGTGGTACTCACTCGGCGATTGTACCGCAGTGGTGAATCCGAATATCTTATCAATAAAAACAAAGTTCGGCTTTCTGACCTCACATTATTGCTTGCACAAGCGCATATCGGTCAGAGAAGCTATTGCATTGTCAGTCAAGGCATGATCGATGCGATTTTAGTGGCAACGCCGGCAGAACGAAAAGGATATTTTGACGATGCCGCAGGCATTCGCGAATATCAATTGAAACGCGATGCTGCGCTTTTAAAACTGAACGCAACAGAAGAAAATCTTGCCCAAAGCACACTGCATATTAAGGAGATCGAGCCGAAGATTCGTTTTTTCGAACGCCAGATAAAGCGACGAGAACAGCGTGCGGAAGTGGAGAAAGAATATAATGGATTGATCCGCGCATACTATGCGTCATTGTGGAACGAATATGAAGGGAAATCCGATCAGTTGCGTGTTTCATATAAGCGGCTTAGTGACTTGCGCGCGGCATGCGAACGCACCGCGCACGCCCTTCAAAAAGAGTTAAGCGTCTATCAACAGTCTCAACACAGACAAGGCAAGCTAGGCGTTTCTGATCTTTCCGGAGAGCTTGACGCTCTTCTGCTTCAGAAAAATACGATCCACGCTGCGCTTGCCGTAGTGCAAAGTAAGGCCTCAAAACAAGGAGGGAACGTTGCTGATGCATTTTTGTCATTGCGTCTCAATGAAGTGTTGGAAGATCTTCATCGCATTGAAGCAAAACAGGCGCTTCTTCAAAAAGAGATCACCGGTCTCGCAGATGAGGAAATACGCGCAGCAGACGAAATTTCACGGTACGATGGGAAAAACAGTGCCACCCCCCACGCATCATTGGAAAGCGTACGAAATGATCTTGAATCCATTGCTTCTTTGGAGGACCAGACATCAGAGCATGAATCATACGAAACGCTCCATTCTTTTTTAGCGCGTATTTTTGCACGTCTTCGTTCGATTATAGAAACGATCAGGTCATCTTCCGTCCCTCACGGCATTCAGAAGAAACGAGATTCTCTCCTTGCCCGCCTTTACGAGGTGAGGGCACGCAAAGAGCGTATTGAGCAAGAACTCGCAATAGTGCTTGTTGAGCGCGATCAAAAGAAAGAAAGCGCACGATCTCTGAACGCTTCAAACGCAAATCCCGGCGATCAGGCAGAGGCGTACGAGAAAGAACTCCAGACGTTGGATCGAAAAATTCAATCCATTCGCTCACAGCTTTATTCCGAATACACGCAAGGAGAAGAAACAAAAGAATCTCTTATCCAGCTTCAGAAAGACCTTCAGGAACGACACTCAGAGCTCTCATCTCTTCAGAGTAAGGAGCATGAAGCGCGCGTGGAACTTGCAAAGATCGAAGCAAAACAAGAAGAGCTATACAACACAATCTTTGATGAATTTCGTATTGGTCCTGACGAACATGAAATGTACATGGCAGACCGTACAAAGCTACATGCCCTTTTTGGAACGTCAAAGGTTCTCGCACATCGCGACGAGGCAAAAAGAGAAATTGAAAAGCTTAAAAGAACACTTGAGAGCATCGGTTCAGTGGATGAAGAAGCGCTCAATGAGTATGAAACCATTCATCAGAGATATCAGTTTCTTACACGGCAAGTGAGTGACCTGGAAGAAACCATTAAAAAACTTGAACAAAGCACGACAGAACTCGACCAGATTATGGAGGAGCGCTTTACAAAATCAATGAAAAAGATCAATGAGAAATTTCAGGAATATTTTTCCTCATTATTCAATGGCGGAAATGCCAGGATTGTTATTTTGAATGCTCCTAAAAAAACAACAGAGCAAGAGGAAGATGAGGATGCACAAGGACAAGAAGATGTCGTGTCTGGCATTGATATCGAAGCGTCGCCTCCGGGCAAAAAGTTAAAAAGCATTTCCCTGCTATCCGGAGGGGAACGCGCTCTTACCGCAATCGCGCTTTTATGTGCAATACTTGCCACAAACCCTTCCCCGTTTGTTGTGCTTGATGAAGTAGATGCCGCGCTTGACGAATCAAATGCGTTGCGATTTACAATGATTCTTAGCGACCTTGCGCGTAAAACCCAATTTATCGTTATTACTCACAGCCGCGTGACGATCCATACGGGGCAGATTTTATATGGAGTCACTATGAGTGATGATGGTGTCTCTCACGTGGTAAGCCTTGACGTGAAACACGCAAGTGGTACAATAGCCCAATCTTAAAATTAACGGATGTGTGGAATGTTAATGATACGCCTTGCACGTCGAGGGAAGAAAAACAAGTCATTCTTCCGCGTGTATATTGCAGAAAAAACAAAGGATGCATTTGGAACCTCATTGGAAGAGCTCGGATGGTATGATCCATCAAGCACCTCAAAACAAGCCGAATTACATGCCGATCGTATCCGATACTGGCTTTCCAAAGGCGCACAGGCTTCACCGACGGTTCACAATCTCTTGATCGCAAAGAAGATTATTGAGAGTCCAAAGATCAAGGTGTACAGCCCAAAAAAGAAGAAAGAGAAAAAATAGTTTTTGCTTGACCGCGATAAGGTGATTTGATATATTTTTTAGAAAGCCGTAGAAAAGGCAGCACGGATAAGGTCGACCGTTTAAGCATGCGCTACGAAAAGTAGTCCACATAACAGTACACGATATGGGCAAGCAGCAAGATCAAGAGTTTGTTGAATACATTGTACGGGCGATTGTAAGTAAGCCTGAAGACGTATCAACAGATCGTACAATTGATGAACGCGGAGTTCTTATCACATTGAAGCTCAATCCGGCAGATATGGGATATGTGATCGGAAAACGCGGACAGACGGCACGATCGATCAGAACCCTTCTTAAGATTGTCGGTGCAAAGAATAACGCTCGAGTAAATCTCAAAATTTACGAGCCAGAAGGAAGCCGACATTCGCAAGGAGGTCAATCTTACGCAAACGACACGAGTGTTGTCGATGACTTCAAAATCTAAACAGCACTGTAAAATAAAAAGCTCCCCACTATACACCGGGGAGCTTTTCCTAATTTTATACACATGCCATCACGTAGCCCCGCGCTGATATTTGATATTGACGGCACTCTTCTTGATACTGAGGATTTTATTATTTCCGCATTTCGGCAGGTAGTGCAAAATAATAGTCTTGCCATAAAAAGCACAGAGTATTTTCGTTCCTTGATCGGACTTCACCTTGCAGATATTTATCAAAAGCTTGATCCCGGCGCTTCTCCAAAAGCGCTTGAAGCATTGTGCAAAGAGCATGTTGCGTTTCAGACTCAGAATATCGGGCTTACAAAAACATATCCTCATGTACGCGAAACTCTTGCCCTCCTCCACTCTCGAGGTGTCCCAATGGGTATTTTTACTTCTCGCCGCTCAGCTTCGGTTGTTCCCACTCTAACGCATGGGGGCATAGATACTTTTTTTACTGCAATTATCGCCGGTGATCACACACAGTTAGGCAAACCGCATCCAGAAGGAGTACAAAAAGCGCTTCAAGTGTTAGGGGCACACCCCCACCATGCATTTATGGTTGGAGATACGGATCTCGACATCCTTGCGGGAAAAAACGCCACCACAAAGACGATTGCTGTGAGTTGGGGGCTGCGGGGAAAAGAAGTATACTCATATGGAGCAGATTTTGTCATTGATTCCATGAAGGACATCATTCCTATAGTGTTAGGGGAGAAATTATCATGAGGTTTGATATTATCACAATTTTTCCGCACATACTTGACTCTTATTTTAACGAGAGTATTTTGAAACGCGCGCAAGAAAAAAAATTTATCTCTGTGCATATTCATGATTTGCGCATATGGACTTCCAACAAACACAGGACAGTTGACGACCGCCCTTATGGTGGCGGGCCTGGCATGATTCTTAAGGTCGAGCCAATAGCAAAAGCATTACGAGCGATTAAAAGAAAAAAGAAATCTCGAGTAATACTTCTTGATCCGGCAGGTAAGCAGTTTAGCCAGCAAGCGGCAAAAAAATACAGCAAACTCGATCAACTTATTTTTGTCTGTGGCCGATATGAAGGATTTGACGAGAGGGTAAAGAAATATGTTGATGAAAAAATTTCAATTGGTCCGTATGTGTTGAGTGGTGGTGAACTTGGCGCGATGGTAATTCTTGAGGCAGTCGCGCGTTTAAAAGCAGGAGT
Organism: Candidatus Uhrbacteria bacterium; assembly: GCA_016206145.1. Taxonomy (GTDB): domain Bacteria; phylum Patescibacteriota; class Patescibacteriia; order JACQRZ01; family JACQRZ01; genus JACQSA01. Next base: position 544 of record JACQSA010000050.1, on the reverse strand, counting down.
GTTGGGGAATGCCGAGTCTCTTCAGGAGGAGAGCCACCTTATCGAAGGCTATATCGAATATCCGCAATATACTCGACCAGAGGTTTTTGATGGGCGCCGGGTTCCGAGTGTCCTTTTGAGTGGTGACCATAAAAAAATAGAGGAATGGCAATCTAGAAAGAGGCGTTCATCAATATTTTAGCTTGCAGATTGCGGCCCTCTTGACAGGGGTGGTGATATTCGATATGATTGCGTTTGTGTTCATAACTCGAAATTTCCTTTCATAGAATAGAAATTCTCACTTCCAAACCCAAACAGGGAGCGCAGAAAAAAGAGAGAAGTTAAGGCTTCGCTCTTTTTTCTTCGCTTTTAAGCAGAAAAGAGTGACAAGCGAAGCGATCTTTGACAATTAAAAGCGATTAAGACCGTAAGTATCCCGATAATATCGGGATATAACAAAGTCAATTCCTTTATAACAAAAAAACAGATAACAAAATAAAGAGTCAATCAAATTTTTAAGAGTTTGATCCTGGCTCAGGATGAACGCTGGCGGCGTGTCTAAGGC
>JACQSA010000051.1 GCA_016206145.1 Candidatus Uhrbacteria bacterium | reverse complement strand
TGGACCGGTAGCTCAATTGGTTAGAGCACCCGCCTGTCACGCGGGAGGTTGCGGGTTCGAGACCCGTCCGGTCCGAATCTAACCCATATTTGCCCCTATGTACAAAAAGAAAAAAATGGCATCCAAAAAGCGTAGAAAAAAAGCGGGAAAGAAAATCTCTTCCTTGCGATTTCGCTAATAATTAAAAGCGTATAGTGTTTCATAATTTATGGCCCATACACACGCGAGCATAAAACACGTTCGACAAACAAAGAAGCGTACCCTCGTCAATACAAGGACAAAACGCGAGATTGAGCATCTGAAAAAAATTATCCTTAAAAAAATCGCGGCAAAAGATGCGACGGGAGCAAAAGAACTTCTACGCGCATTCAGCGCGAAAATCGATAAAGCAACAAAACGAGATGTGATCAAGAGAAATACTGCTTCTCGCAGAAAGTCGCGACTTGCAAAAAGAATTCAAGCTCTCTAATGGATAGCAGTAAGCCGATAGAGAAGTGTATCAAAAAGAGCCTGAGGATTCAGCGAAGACCGTTTGAGATCCCACTCGCTATATATCAGCATTTTGTATATGGAAAGAAGCTGATCAAAAGAACGCGAGTGGATTTTCTTTTTTGCAATCCATACGCGTTGAGGGCTCCAATCAAGAAGTTTTTCAGACGCGTCTGTATTGTGTGTTTCGAGTGCGCCTCGAAGAATCGCAAGCCCGCGCATTTCTTTGGTAAGGTATCCGAGCAGTCCAAGGAGAGATTGTTTTATCGCCCCCCGTTGTTGCGATACCAGTGTATGGGAAATGGATAATGCATTTTTTAGATTCCCCGCAAGTATTGCATCGGAAAGATCAAAAATTTTTCCTGAAGGTTCACCTGAGGTTATGGTGTCGATTGCGTCTTGGGTAACTTCTTTCTCGTTGAGATATGAGCAGAGTTTAGATATCTCGCTTGCAATACGCATCATATCGGGCGCTTCAAACGTGTGCGATCCGTTTTGCCCAAGATGATCCAAAAAAAATGCGGCGACCTCCGGCATGATCGCATATCCTTTTTTCGCAAATCTATTTTGCACCCATTGTGCAAGCTGGCTATCCCGAGGGGTTTTGAATTCCTCAATTACAAGCGTTCCATTTTTTTCGTATTTTTGAAGCGTTTTAAAAAGTTCTTTTCTTTTATCAATTTTTCCTATCGTGAACACCAGAAAATGGCTAGGCGCTGTAACGGGTATATATGAAAGAAGCATCTCGCTGACATTTTCCGGGAGCTTTTCAATATTTTTTATCACGCTTAATTTCGATCCTCCAAAAAGGGAGGCGGATCGCATAAGGTTTTTGAGCTGTGCGGGAAAACTATTTGCATCTTGCATACCCGCTCCGTCACACGCATACACTCCATTTGAACCGTATTTTTTCACAAATTCATTTCTCCAAAAGACAACCTTCTCTTCTACAGCGAAGGAGTTTTCTCCCGAGAAAACAAATATATGAGGTTTTTTTTCTTGCCCCTTCTTAGGCATATGTAAGCTCCGGATAGATCGGATATTTTCGCGCAAGATTTTTTACTTCTTCGCGGATTGAGAGGTGTAGAGAGGCATCTTCTGGAGCGCTTAATACTTTTGTGATCGCTTGTGCGATCCAACGCATTTCGTCCTCTTTCATTCCGCGAGTCGTGATTGCCGGAGTTCCAAGACGTATGCCGCTTGGGTCGAGAGGCGGGCGAGGGTCATTTGGGATCATATTTTTATTCAGCGTAATGCCGGCATTATCGAGGATTGTTTCTGCCGTGTGTCCGGTCACTCCTTTTGAAGAAAATACATCCACAAGCATAAGGTGATTTTGCGTTCCTCCAAACATGATATGAAATCCATTCTTTTGCAGTTCATCGCACATTATTTGCGCGTTCACGATTATTTGTTTGGCGTACTGCGCAAATTCAGGCTCAAGCGCTTCACGAAATGCGACTGCTTTTGCCGCAATCACGTTTTCATGAGGGCCACCTTGGAGACCCGGGAAAATAGATTTATCAATGGCTTTTGCAAATTTTTCCTTGCACAGGATCATGCCTCCTCGCGGACCGCGAAGCGTCTTATGTGTTGTGGTCGTAACAATATCAAATATCGGCACAGGATTCGGAAGTTGTTTTCCTGCAATTAATCCTGCAATATGCGCCATGTCCATCATCGTAATCGCTCCCACCTCATCAGCAATACGTTTGAATGCTTCATAATCGAGCTGCCGAGAATATGCGGAAAAACCGGCCAGAACGATTTTTGGTTTGTGCTCAAGAGTCATGGATCGAAGATGGTCCATGTCGACAGCACCGCTTTCATCTGTCTTATATCGCACGAAATTGAAAATTTTTGCCATGGCAGTCACCGGATGTCCGTGCGTTAAATGTCCGCCATGAGAAAGATCCATACCAAGGACAGTGTCTCCGGCTTTGAGAAGGGCAAAATACACAGCAATATTTGCAGGCGCTCCGGAAAGAGCCTGCACATTCACGTGTTCTGCGCCGAAGAGTTGCTTTGCTCTCTCGATTGCCAAAGATTCAATTTTATCAATTTCTTGGTTGCCTCCGTAGTAGCGTTTCCCCGGGTATCCTTCTGAATATTTGTTTGTCGCAACAGAACCCAAGGCTTCCAAAACCGCCCTTGATACAATATTTTCTGATGGTATGAGCTCTAATACGTCCTGCTGACGCGTAAGTTCAGCGTTTAAAAAATCTGCAATGTCAGGGTCTGTCTGCGAAAGATACGACATAGATATGCACTTATGATTGAATGAGTGTAGTATAAAAGATATGCCTGATACAGGCAAATTGCTACTCAACCACGATATTGATCAATCGGTTTGGAATAACTATTACGTGTGATATTGTTTTTCCTTCGAGCCATTTCTGAGTGGTTTCTCGGCCAAGAGCGATTTTTTTGATTTCATCTTCTGTGGTTTCCTTGGAGATTTCAATGCTATCCCGCACTTTCCCATTTATTTGGATAATCAGTTTATACATTTCTTCCTCCAAGAATGTCGGGTCATAGGTCGGCCATGGATGGAAAGCGAGCGCGTCTGTCTTGCCAAGACCTTGCCAGAGTTCTTCTGCCATATGAGGGGCAAAAGGGGAAAGAAGAAGAATAAATTTTTCCAAATAGGAGATCGGGATCTTTTCTCCTTTTGCATGTGTATCGGTAAGCGCATGCGTGCATATCATGAGCGCAGAAATCGCAGTATTGAATTTGAACGTGACAATATCTTCTGTTACTTTTTTTACAGTTTTATGAATCATCTTTTCAAGAATTTTTGATTCTGTCCATTTGATTCTGTCCCTTTGACATTCATACACTCTCCATACTTTCTCTAAAAATCTGCGAATCCCGATAATGCTTTTCGTGCTCCATGGTTTCGCATCTTCAAACGGCCCCATAAACATCTCATAGAGGCGCATAGTATCTGCTCCGTAGAGTTCTATTATTTCATCCGGATTGATCACATTGCCGCGCGACTTTGACATTTTTTCTCCGTCTTCACCAAGGATGAGGCCTTGGTTCCGGAGACGTGAAAAGGGTTCTGAAAAATTGAGATATCCCATATCGCGTAAGGCCTTTGTAATAAATCGTGCATAGAGGAGATGGAGTACGGCGTGTTCTGCGCCTCCTACATACATATCTACGGGAAGCCAGTACTCTATTTTTTCTTTTTCAAAAGGAGCATTGGCGCTGTGAGCAGAGGAGTAGCGCAGGAAATACCAACTCGAGCATACAAATGTATCCATAGTATCGGACTCTCGGCGTGCGTGTGCACCGCAAGAGGGACACTTCACATCGTGAAATGAAGCAGAACGTGTGAGTGGAGATTCTCCTGTCGGGCGAAAATCAACATCGGTAGGAAGGAATACGGGAAGATCGATTTGGGGAACGGGTACTTCGCCACACGCTTCGCAGTATATAATAGGAATAGGCGCGCCCCAATACCTTTGGCGAGAAATCAGCCAATCACGGATTTTGTAATTGATTTTTGTTACTCCTCCCGCAAAATTCGTTATCTCGTGTGTTGCTTCAGTTGATGCCATACCCGTGAATTGTCCCGACTCTACGAGATGGCCTGGCCCTATATATGCCTCATCACGCACGGGGCAGGTGGGAGCAGGATAATGGGGACAGATCACCATTGTAATAGGCAGACCGAATTTTTTTGCAAACTCAAAATCACGTTGGTCATGCGCCGGTACTGCCATGATCGCCCCTGTTCCGTAAGACGCGACACAATAGTCTGCGATCCAGATCGGTATTTCTTTTCCCGTGGCGGGATTAACTGCGCGTACTCCTTTCAATTCAACCCCTGTTTTTTCTTTTTGGAGATGCAGGCGTTCACGCTCGCTTTTCTTTTTTGTGTTACTCACGTAGGCGCTCACCTCTGCGTGATTTTCGATTCCCAATTTTTTATCCATTATCAATGGATGCTCTGGCGCGATTACCATGTAGGTGGCGCCAAATAGCGTATCGGGACGAGTAGTAAATACACTTATCGTCGGCGCAAGATGCGCAAGAAGCGCAGGTTCCTTTTCACCGATGAAATGCGATTCTTCTCCTGCGACCTCTGTAAGCGATCCCCCGAGCGCTGCCTGTATTTTTCGTCCCTGCTCTCGAGGAATAGCGTAATCATTTTGTTCGGAAATAATTTTTATATTCCCCGCGTTGCGTGTTATTTTTTCAAAGTCAAATTTCCACGAGAATGTGCTGTCAAATGGACGAGGCTGATCTCGAAAATTGTTTTCTATGAATCCACCGGCAAGTACGAGTCCTGCGATCGGTGAAGAGAGTTTTTCTGCCACCTTAAGAGCTATCACTGCTCCAAGGCTGTGGCCGAAAAGAATAGTGCATTGGTCAAATTTGCAGTGTTTCAGAACATAGTCCACTTGTTCTTGCTCTTGCGGCGTATCAGAATGCGGTAATTTTGGAACAGTAACAGAACTGCCTCGTTTCTCGAGTTCTTTTTTAAGCCATGGAAAGAAGATGCCATCGGGACTTCCATCATATCCATGCAACAGCACATAGCGATATGTGGGCACGTTTTTTCCAACAAGCGGAAATTGCAACAACGATCCTTCGGATTTGCCAATCCAGTTGCGTTGAGCGTTTTTGATAGGATCGGGCCAATCAAGAGAATCGAGATCGTTCAGCAATTGTTCCGCATACTGGGTCACCTTGAAAAACCATTGTTCAAGTTCTTTTTGCACCACCGTGTGTTCACATCGTTCGCATACCCCGTTTTCCACTTGCTCATTTGCGAGCACTGTCTGACAGGAAGGACACCAATTCACTGGAGCTTTCTTTTTATACGCAAGTCCGTGTGTATATAATTCCAAAAAAAGCCACTGTGTCCATTTGTAATATTCCTCTGAAGCAGTATTGACTTCACGGTTCCAATCGTAGGAGAAGCCGAGCGATTTGATCTGTGTGCGAAAATGGTCAATATTTTTTTTGGTGGTCGTGGAAGGATGCACGCTCTTTTTGATCGCGAAATTTTCTGCGGGCAGTCCAAACGCATCCCAGCCCATGGGATGCAAGACATTGTATCCGTGCATGCGAAGATACCGAGAAAAAATATCCGTTGCCGTGTATCCTTCCGGATGCCCCACATGCAATCCGTCTCCGGACGGGTACGGGAACATATCAAGGCAGTAATACTTTTTTTTATCCGAGTCCTCGTCTACTTCAAACGTTCGATTTTTTTCCCAATACCCTTGCCACTTCTTTTCAATTTTTTTGTGATCGTATTTCATAAGTGCCTAATGCTTCTTTTAAGAATTTCCCAGTCCAACTCTTTGGATTTTTTGCAACTTCTTGCGGTGTGCCTTCGGCAAGGAGCTCTCCTCCTTTGTCCCCGCCTTCCGGTCCCAGATCAATCACCCAATCGCCGTTTTTTATGATATCAATATTGTGTTCGATAATCACAACCGTATTTCCTTTATCAACGAGCTGATTGAGGATATTGAGGAGTTGCTTCATGTCTTCAAAATGGAGGCCTATGGTAGGCTCATCCAGAATGTAAAGCGTTTTTCCTGTTTGGCGGCGGGATAATTCTGCCGCAAGCTTTATGCGTTGCGCTTCGCCACCTGAAAGCGTAGTTGCCGGCTGGCCGAGTTTTATATACCCAAGCCCCACATCGGACACTGTGTGCAGTTTATCATGAATTGCGGGCGTTTTTTCAAAAAAAGTTTTTGCTTCATCGACCGTGAGATTCAACACATCCGCGATCGAAAGGCCATTGTAATGTATTTCAAGCGCTTCAGGATTGTAGCGTTTGCCTGCGCAGTCGCGGCATTCTACAAACACATCAGAGAGGAATCGCATGTCAATTCGCATCATTCCTTCTCCTTGGCATGTTTCACATCTGCCGCCCTTTACATTGAAACTGAAATGTCCAGGCGTAAATCCTTTGATTTTTGCCTCCGGGAGTTCTGTGAACAATTCACGTACTGGCGTAAATACATTTGTATATGTTGCGGGGTTTGAGCGGGGAGTGCGTCCGATCGGCTCTTGATTGATACACACGATCTTATCTATATGTTCTACACCTTCGATCGAATCATGCTCGCCGGGATCTTCTTTGCTGCGGTATAATTTTTTCATCAGCGCCTTACTTAAAATATCAATGATCAATGTCGATTTTCCAGATCCTGATACTCCTGTAATGAATACGAGTTTGCCTAAGGGAATCGCGACAGAAATATTTTTTAAATTGAATGCTTTCGCGCCTCGTATCGTAAGCGCAGATCCGGTGCCTTTTCGCGCAACGGGTTGTTTTTTTATTTCCCGCGTACCGGCGAGATATTTTCCGGTAAGCGATTTTGGATGTGTGATGATTTCTTGCGGCGGAGCGCATGCGACAATGGCGCCGCCATTTTTCCCTGCGCCCGGCCCTACATCAACAACGAGATCAGCGGCCATGATAATAGCCTTTTCGTGTTCCACCACCAATACCGTATTGCCCGCCGCTTTCAAATTTTGCATCGTGCGCAAAAGTTGTTGTGTGTCGCGCGGGTGAAGGCCGATTGACGGTTCATCCATTACATATACCACACCCACCAGAGAAGAGTTTACGTGGTTGGCAAGTTTAACTCGCTGGGCTTCTCCGCCGGAAAGTGTGGGCATACTTCGATCTAACACAAGATAATTGAGGCCGACGTTCTCTAAGCTTTGCAGGCGGCTGCGCATTTCTTTCAAAAGTTTTTTTGCGATTTTGAATTCTGTGGCCGAAAATGGATTTTTTTTATTTTTTTCCTCAAGAAAAGAAGAAATCAGCGTATTTGCGGCCTCTACGGAGAGGGAAACAATCTTGTCTATCGAATATGCGCCGATCGTCACATGAAGAAGTTCCGGTCTGAGGCGCTTTCCTTCGCAGATATGGCAACGCGAAACTTTCATGTATGCTTCCAGTTCGCGCTGTAGATATTCAGAGTCCGTGGTGCGATATTTCGTTTCAAGGTATGGTATGACACCTTCAAATACTCCCTCTTTTGCAGTGAGGCGCTTCTTTTTTTCACTTGTTGTACCCCACAGGAGCAGCGCGCGCTCGCTTTGCGTGAATTCATTGATAGGAATATTGACTGAGAATCCAAGTTCTTGATCCTTTTTTTCAATAAGCGCAAGAAATGTGGTAGAGTTTGCAAAAAGTTTGCTGACCGGCTGAATCGCTCCTTGAGCGACCGTGAGTTTTGGATTTGTGATGATGCGGTCAGGGTCGAACGTGAGCAGATATCCAAGCCCTGTGCACGTCTGGCATGCTCCGCGCGGGTTATTGAAAGAAAAAAGAGCAGGTTCGAGTTGCGGCAGAGTGAATCCGCACTCTACGCAACGGAGGCGTTCGCTTACGGTGAGTTCTTCGTATGAGGGTAGGGTGTGTATTTTTTGTGAAGCGTGCGAGTTTTGTTTTTCAGTGGCTGCGATAGTGAATGTGCCGTCCCCAAGTTCAAGTGCAGAACGGATGGATTCTACCAGACGTCGATTTTCGGGAGGTATTCCTTTGCGGACTTCAATACGATCCACAAGCACTTCGAGCGTATGGCCGAAAAGAGGGGTGGCCTGCTCAAGACGCGCAAGGTCTCTTAGCGACATGAGCGCGTTATCAAATCGCACTGTGGTGTACCCGTTTCGTTGCAATTCGTCTATGACAGAACTCATTTGCGCCCTTGCTTCCAGCGCAAGCGGCGCAAGGATCAATGCCTCGCAAGAAGGTTTTTTGAGAATCGCCTGGCATCGGTGGATGATTTCTTGTCTCGTGAGCGCAGTGATTGCTTTTTTGCAATTCATGCAATGCGGCACGCCGATTTTTGAAAATAACAGACGCAGATAATCGTAAATTTCTGTTGCCGTTCCTACAGTGGAACGGGGCGAGGCAATGCTCGTCCTTTGATCTATCGCAACAGTGGGGGGAAGCCCTTCAATACTATCGACATCGGGCTTATCGATATTTTCCATGAATTGCTTTGATACGCCCGAAAGGCTTTCCATAAATCGCCGTTGTCCTTCGGCGTAGATCGTATCGAATGCAAGTGATGATTTCCCGCTTCCTGAAAGGCCGGTAAAAACAACGAGCGTATCATGGGGAATATCGAGGGAAACATTCTTCAAATTATGGACGCGCGAACCGCGTACAGTGATTTTGCGCTGCATGTATGGCTATTGACAGTATTCAAATAAGCGTGGCTACTTTACACGATTATTTGTCGAATGTAAACCCCATGAGACACCCCAAGAGAGACAACCACTCATCGCTTCATTTCGCAAGATGTGTTTCAATAACGGAGATCATGTCTTCCTTTGTGAGCGCGCCAATCACGCGTTCTTCATTGAAAAACCATGTTGGCGTCCCTGTAAGGCTCAGGCCTTCTGCGTCCGAAAGATCTTTTTGGATGATTGATTGGTATTTTTTTTCCGCAAAGCATGTATTGAATGCAGTAAGATTAAGCCTGAGTTCCTTCGCGAATTTCACAAAAATATCTTGAGCTATTTGCTCTTGCCTTACAAAAAAGAGATTTTGCATGGCAAGGTATTGATTTTGTTCGTGTGCGCAGAGAGCGGCATTTGCCGCTTGGAGCGCATAGGGATGAGATGCAATGATCGGCATTTGCCGAAACATAAATCGCACAGAGGACGTGCGGTATTTTTCCATTACTTCCATAAGAGGTTCATGAGAGGCTCTGCAATACGGGCATTGAAAGTCTACAAATTCTACGACAGTCACTTTTGCGTCTTTTGGGCCGAATGTGGGATCCAGATCGTGTATGATAAGAGCGCTTTGGTTTTGCTGTACACTGGATTTTTTTTCTTGATCTGATGCACGCTTTTGCGCAGGAGCCTCAATGCGTCCGATGAGAGCAAATACAACAAAAAGAAGAGCAGCTCCTACAGGAAGCATAAAAACGAGTTTATTTTTATCCATAGGGTAATGTTATACAATACAATCATAGCATACTTTCATTTTCCATAACATTACCGGGACGTGACTGTTGACATTTTTGTCCTTTGGTATATACTAAAGCCTAATTATGGAAACGGCATTTCGATTTATTCAACTCGCATCAGCCCTTTTTCTTATCATTGCGATCCTACTGCAACAGCGCGGTACGGGATTAGGCGCAGCATTTGGCGGTGAAGGAAATGTGTATCGCACTAAGCGGGGCATTGAAAAGAAACTTTTTACGCTCACTATCATTCTTGCGATCCTTTTCCTTGGGTCATCGGTAGGTGTGGTGTTTATCCAATAGCACACTATTAGAGAAGGCGTATGCCACGGATGTTGTCCATATTTTCTTGGAAACGAAAAAATAGTCGCCATGCGCTTCTTGACCGTAGATTGGTAGGTTCACTTTCCGACCGCAAGGTTCCGAACTTGAGACAGCTAAAATATCTTGGCCGTGTGCTTCCTTTAGGGGAATATCGGTTTGTGAAGGTTCTTTTCATTATCATCGCGATCAACATTCTTTTTCTCGGCTGGAGATTTTACGCGGGCATTACGGAACAAATTCCCACTACAGGAGGCACATATGCAGAGGCGCTGGTGGGAGAACCGCAATACATCAATCCTCTCTATGCGCAAAGCGATGTCGATCGAGATTTGACACGGCTTGTGTACTCCGGACTTTTGCGCTATACTACAGAGAGGAAACTTATAGGCGATCTGGCAGAATCGTATAAGGTTAGTAAGGATGGAAAAACATATCGTTTTAAACTCAGAAAAAATGTCGTATGGCATGACCGTGTTCCTTTTACCGCTGATGATGTACTGTTTACTATCAGGCTCATCCAAGATGAAAAATCCCACAGCCCGTTACGAGTGAGCTTTAAAGATGTCCGCGTTGAAAAAAAGAATGACTATGAAATTGCGTTCGTCCTATCGCGGCCTTTTGCCCCTTTTCTCGATCTAGCCACTACGGGCATTCTGCCGCATCACATCTGGAGTTCTGTACAACCGGAAAATCTTTTTGCCGCTTCTCCGAATCTTCGCCCTCTTGGGACAGGGGAGTGGCAATTTCAATCTTTTAAAAAAGAATCTGACGGATCGATCCGTTCGTATACCTTTATTCGCAATGAAAGGTATTTTGCCCGCATACCGTATCTTGACAAACTCATTCTCAAATTTTATCCGGATAGCGATACAGCAATTCAGGCGCTTAAAAATCGGCATGTGGACGGAGTGAGTTTTTTACCGCGCGCTCTTCGTGATCGATTGACGAAAGATAAGGATCTTGCGTATTACAGTTTCAATCTTCCGCAATATACAGCTATTTTCTTTAATTCAAATGCGAAAAAAGATCTGGAATCAAAAGCAGTGCGCCAGGCGCTTGCGTATGCGATAGATACAAACGAGATTATTCAAAAAGCCATTGCCGGTGAAGCGGTACCGATTGCAGGGCCGCTTTTGCCGGGATTTCTCGGATATCACGACGGGATAACGCCATACGCGCATGATCCTGAGAAATCAAAACGGCTGCTTGAAACTGCCGGATGGAAAAAAGATGAGCTTGGTTTTTTTATGAGTGAGAGAAAAGAAGCAAAAAATGAAGAAAAAAGAAGACTTGAAGTGAAATTAACGACAGTGCAGCGGCCCGAGCATGTGGCCACCGCAGAATTGATTAAAAAGGATTGGGAAGCAATCGGAGTCACTACTCAAGTAGAATTTGTAGAGCCTTCTCTTATAAAAACAGAAGTGATTGACACGCGACAATATGAAGCATTTCTGTACGGGGCGATTATTGGATCAGATCCTGATTTGTACCCCTTCTGGCATTCGTCGCAAGCGTCCTCGCCGGGGCTCAATCTCTCAGGATTCTCGAATGCAGAGGCAGACAGGCTTTTAGAAGACGCCAGACATATTACTGATGAGAAGGAACGTTCCGCACGATATCGAAAGTTTCAAGAAATAGTCCGTAGTGAAACGCCGGCGATTTTTCTCTACAGCCCTGCGTATAATTATGTGGTGGCGCGACAGATCCAAGGAATTCGCGATGGAAAACAATTGATTTATCCTGCTGATCGTTTTTCCGATCTTTCCGATTGGTATCGGAATACAAAACGGAAAATAAGAAATTGAGCCGGAAAAAAGTAGCAGTATGCCGTACGAGGGGTTGGCAGGTGTACCACGTACAGTTAATGGGCGAGTGGTGAAACTGGCAGACACGCATGGTTCAGGGCCATGTATCCGCAAGGATGTGAGGGTTCGACTCCCTCCTCGCCCATTATTTGTACGGGGCGCGCATGGTTCAGGGCCATGTATCCGCAAGGGTGTGAGGGTTCGACTCCCTCTCGCGGCACCAAAATTGAATTTGATATTATTTTTTTTATTTTTATTATTCTATGAATGAGCAGAGCATTGCAACACGAGGCGTGCAACAGGGACATTCCCCGCAGGCCGTACACGTGAGCGGTGGAGCAACACGGCCTCGTCGCGGACGCCGCCATCCTCCGTTACGTGGAAGAACACGTATGATGCGCCCGGGCGTGCAGAGATCTTCAGAACGGGGGCGCACCCCGCTTGCGCAGGAACCGGCGCGTTTTTCTGAGGGAGAGCGAAGGCTTCGCGTGATTCCATTGGGAGGTGTTGGCGAATTTGGCCGCAATATGATGGTGGTCGAGTATGGTAACGATATGGTTATTATTGATATGGGTTTAATGTTTCCTCTCGACAGCATGCCCGGGGTGGATTATGTGCTTCCCGACATTGCGTATGTGCGGAAGAATCGGGAAAAAATCAGGGGCGTGTTTATTACCCACGGTCATCTTGATCATACCGGCGCGATCCCGTATTTTATCCGAGATCTCGGGATGCCTACGATCTACGGAACAAAATTGACGATCGGCATGATTCGCGATCGTCTTGATGAATTTAATCTCACGCGGCATACGCGCCTTTCTGAAGTTCATCCGGATGACATCCTCCAGCTTGGCGTGTTTACTCTTACATTTTTCAGGGTGAATCATAATATTCCTGACAGTGTCGGCGTCGCCGTACGCACTCCAGTAGGGACGATCATACACACAGGAGATTGGAAATTCGACCATACGCCGCAGGACCAGAGGCCGACTGAATTTGGGAAACTTGCAAAACTCGGAGCAGAAGGCGTACTCCTTTTGTGTTCAGACAGTACCAATGCAGAACGTCCCGGCTATTGCCAATCAGAACTGGAAATCGAACAAAATCTGCGCTTGCTTTTCTCAAAAGCGCCCGGCCGCATTATTATCGCGACATTCTCATCTCTCGTGAGCCGCATTCAGCAGATCATTACCGCTGCGGCAGAATTGGATCGCAAGGTTGCGATTTCCGGGATGAGCATGGAGAAAGTTCTGACCACAGCTATCAAACTGGGTTTTCTTAAAGTGCCTCGGGGGACAGTCATTAAGATTGATCAGATCAATGAATTTCCTGACAATCGTATTGTAGTTATCTCCACAGGGAGCCAGGGGCAAGAAACATCAGCGTTGGGTCGTATGAGCAGAGGCGAGCATCGCCATGTGCGGTTGAAGAAAGGAGATACGATCATTCTCTCTTCTTCCCCTATTCCGGGAAATGAACGCGCGATTACAAACCTCATGAACAATCTTTTCAATCTTGGCGCTGACGTGATATACAATAAGCTCTTTGATGTCCATGCGTCCGGACACGCGTTTCGAGAAGAACTGAAGCTCATGTTGGGTCTCACGAGGCCTCGCTACTTCATGCCTATTCATGGCGAACGGTATATGCTTGTGCGCCATGGCGAGGTTGCGCGCCAGATGGGATGGAATGAAAAATCAATCTTTATTATCAATAATGGCGAGGTGGTGGAATTTAATCACGCAGCTGCCGCACGCGTCAGCAATGTCAAACTTGATATTGATTACATCATGGTGGACGGCCTTGGCGTTGGCGATATCGGAAACGTCGTGATACGGGACCGCCAGGTACTTGCGCAGGATGGCATGGTAGTCGTGATTGCGGCAGTAGATAAAGACGGGAAGCTCACCATTTCGCCTGATATTATTTCTCGAGGGTTTGTATATATGAAAGGATCAGAAGGCCTGATGGCAAATGTCCGCAGTCTTGTAGAAAAAATAATAAAAGATAATAATCTTACGGATATAGAAAATTGGGGGTCTGTAAAAAACAGGATCAGAGACGATGTCGGAGCGCTTCTCTTTCAAAAAACCGAAAAGAGACCCATGATATTACCCGTGATTATCAAAGTATAGACTGTAAATTACGAACCCTCACCCTTGAATTACGAAACCCTCTCTACAGTCATTCCGACCCTGTTCGGCTTACGGTGTTGTTCGCTGTAGGGCAGGCTAGAAGGGAAAAGACGTAGATCCCTCGCGGAGTCTACCCCGCACCGAGCTTTGCTCTGGTGCGTGGGCTCGGGATGACATTTTAAACGATAGAAGCCATTACCCCAAAGAAATTTTTTCTATCGGCACGCCTTTGCCCCAAAAGCGCGCGGCAGTAGACTGGAGTTTTTCCGCAATATCAGTGGTAAAAAATTTGATCTGAGTAAACGAAGGATCCCGCATGGTGAGCCGTTCTCGAATTCTTTCGTGGCGTTCAAGATAGTTTTTGAGCGAACGCGCGACAATGATCCCCGGATCAATCACGATCACATTACGTCCCATGATCGCCTGTATCTTTTTTTTCATGAGAGGGTAGTGGGTGCATCCCAATACGAGAAGAGTAACTTGCTTTTGTTTGAGCGGACGCAAATAATGTTTCGCGATCATGGTTGCGGGTACGCTTTTTTGCATGCCTTCTTCAATGAACGGGACAAGGAGAGGGCAGCTTTTTTGGAAGAGCGCCGACAGTAATGCAGGAGCGCGTTTTTCGATTTCTTTACCATACGCATTGGAAAGAATCGTAGCGCGCGAACCGATTACGCCTATGCGTTTGGGGCGTTTTGTGTGAAGAGATACGATCGTCTCGACTGTAGGAATAATTATTCCCAGTATCCGTCGATCGGGATATGCATGAGGGAGCCATTCTTGTTGAAGGCGACGCAGTGCAACTGCCGAAGCTGTGTTGCACGCCAATATCACCAACGCACAATCTTGCGTAAATAAGAATTCTACTCCTTGCTTGGTACACTCATATACTTTTTCACTCGAACGGTCGCCGTAAGGCGCGCGCGCGTTATCACCTAAGTATACATAGTGATACTCGGGAAGTGTTTTTGTAATCTGTTTGAGGACAGTAAGTCCGCCAATGCCGGAGTCGAAGATTCCTATTGACATATTTTTAAAATTCCCCGCTTTTGGTGATTTTATTTTTCAATAATTTTCTTTATTTCCTCACATTTTTTATCCCTCAGTTCTTTTGTCTTTGCTTCCAATGTAAGCCGCAGTAAGTTCTCTGTATTTGATGGCCGCACATTACACCACCACTCATCGTATTCAAGCGTAATACCATCGAGTTTGTCAATCCGCGACGCATCGGAAAACTGCCGTTCAAGTTTTTGAAGCATTTCTGCCTTGTTTGCCACTTCAAAGTTTATTTCCCCCGTACCCCAATACCGACGGAGGGGCTGTAGGATTTCAGAAAGAGGCTTTTTTTCTTGCGAAAGTATTCGAAGCATTTGCACGATCGTTGCAAGCGATGCTTCAAAATATCCATAGTCTTGAAATTTGTAGTAAAAATGCCCGGAGAGCTCTCCCGCGAAGAGTGCATGTTGCTTTCGCATCTGTGTTTTTATAAATGCATGACCCACGCGCGTCACTCCCGCATTGCCTCCATGCGCGCGGATTGTTTCTTGCACTGTCCGGCTTGAACGGAGGTCGTAGAGAATGGTGGCGCCCGGCGCGTATGTGAGCACATCAATTGCAAGCAGGGCAGTAATGAGGTCTGATGATATCGCGCGTCCGTTTTCATCAATAAAGATTACGCGATCGCCATCCGCATCCATTGCAATCCCTATGTCTGCGTGTGTTTCGACGACTGTCTTTCGCAACATTTCTGTATTTTTCTCTTCGAGAGGATTGGGCATGTGGTGAGGGAACGTCCCATCGAGCTCAAAAAACAGCGGGATCAATCGTATGGGGAGTTTTTGGAAAAGTGTTTCGCACATCAACGCAGATACGCCATTGCCGGTATCAACCACAACCGTGAGGGGAGTGATATCTTTTGCTCCTCCTCCCAGAACAATGCTCTCATCGGCGTAGCGGTTTTGCATATCAAGCAAAGTAACAGTACCCGGTTTTTTTGACTTTGGTTTTACTCCTTTTTTATAGAGTGCTTCGATATGAGGAAGTCCTGAATCCGCTCCGATGGCGCTCGCGTGTGCACCGACCAGTTTACAGCCATTGTATTGAGGCGGATTGTGCGACGCGGTGATCATCATTCCGCCATCGCACGAGAGCGCAGAGCTTGCGTAATAAAAATACGGAGTGGATGCCAATCCAATATCTATGACATCAACCCCGCTTTCTTTGAGCGTGGTGACCGCGGTTTTTGCAAACGCAGCCGAGGTTTCTCTATTGTCTCGGCCAATCACAACCGATAGCGTGCGTGATGCGTCCTCGCTGAGCTCTTCAAGATATGCCACACACGCCCATGCAATATTTTTTATCGCCTGTTCGTCTAATTGATCGGGGATTGTTCCCCGTATATCGTAGGCTTTGAAGATGGACATTTATCTCTGCGCGACGACCTCTTTGAGTCGTCGAACTTCTGTTTCCAGATATTCTATTCTTCGCCGATAATCTATTAGCGTAACACGATCAATCTTATCAAGAATTTCTTCCACAGAATCCATTCTCATTTTTAGGGCGGCAATATCGCCTTCGATGGTATCGAGGCGTTTTTCAATGGCATCCAGCCGAATGTTGACAGCCTTGAATTTGTTGCCGACTTCATCAAATCCCTCCTTTGTCATAAGTGTAAGTTCATCAAATCTTTCATTCACACCATCAAATTTTTCGTCAACCTTTTTGAAGCCTTCTTGCATTTGACGTCCAAGGTCGTCAATAGTGATTTTGTGTTCATCAGACATAGAGTAATTACAGGAAATGTGTTAGAGTACCGTAAGTGTAGCATATTTTTCCGCCCAGCACAATGTTTCATATCGAATTCAAAAAAACGCTTGCATTTGTCCTGCGTAAAGAGCGCGAGTTTTTGCCAAACCATATCCCGCGCGAGCTTAAGGAGTTGTATCTCACCATGACGATACTCAATTTTGCGTTGGCAAGCGGCGTGATTTTTGAGCCTATTTATCTCTACAGTCTCGGATATCCGCTGTACATCATCATGCTGTTTTATTTCGGCGTATACTTTGTGTATTTTTTTTTGATGCCATTGGGCGGCAAAATAATCAAACAAAAAGGATTTGAGCACGGTATTATGTACGGTTCGGTTTTTTTAATCTTGTATCTTATTTTCCTTCTTTCTATTCCCACCCATCCGATATTTTTTTTCTTGGCTATTTTTGCATACGCCCTGCAAAAAACATTGTTTTGGCCGGGATATCATGCTGACTTTGTGTATTTTAGCCAAGCGGAGGAACGCGGAAGGGAGATCGGCATTATTGCAATTCTTGATGCGCTTGCCTTTATTCTCGGCCCTCTGATCGGTGGCGTGATCCTCGGAGTATTTGGATTTGGCGCGCTCTTTACGTTCATGTGTTTTGTGATCCTTGTTTCCAATATCCCCATCATGACTACGCGCGAGCATTTTACACCAAAAAAATTGTCGTATCTCCAACCCTATAAAGATTTGATAGATCCCCGCCAGCGCAAATACCTTATCGGCCATATCGGATTCGGCGAAGAGCTCGTTGCGCTTACGGTGTGGCCCATATTCATTTTTGTGACCATACAAAATTATGTAAGTACGGGGCTTGCCATTGCAACTTCCACGCTAATTACTTCTTTAGTGATTTTATATATCGGCAGACTTACAGATTGCGGAAAGCGTCCTCGTGTACTTCATGTGGGTGTTATTTTTGTTGCGCTTTCTTGGTTTTTCCGCTTATTTGTGGGCGGTGCAAGCAGTGTGATACTTGTTGATTTTTTCTCTCGCACATCGAAGTATGTATTTTCCCTCCCTTTTTTCAGCGGCTTATATACCCATGCGATCAAGACATCCATTGTGCGCACTGTGCTCTTTTTTGAAATGAGCCTTACGGTGGGCAAAATGCTTGCGGCGGGAATCCTTGCAATCCTTTTTTACCTTTTTGGACCCGAGTGGTGGATCGCATTTGTACTCGGCGGGATTTTTTCTTTGCTGTATTTTGCGCTTGATGGCCATCGGAGGGTTGAGACACGAGATCCATCCTTGTCTTGACAGGCGGATATTGAGGTGTACACTTAAAGGTACACATTAATTCCTTTGAATTACGAAACGCTGCTTTTTGTCATTCCGACCGACCGAAAAGCATGGGAGGAGGCAGACTGTCCAAAAACTGTCATCCCGCACTTGATGCGGGATCCAGTCAGCAAAGAAAGCTTATAACTACTGGATTCCCGCTTTCGCGGGAATGACATACGGATGAGTTCCCGCAGTTTTTGGACAGTCTGTCTGGCTTTTGCCGGAAATCTATGCGGCTCTCTAAGAAAGACGTAGATCCCTCGCGGAGTCTACCCCGCACCGAGTTTTGCTCTGGTGCGGGGGCTCGGGATGACAACACGGGGGCATTATTGGCAGTTTCCGTAATTCAAAGTAATTCATATCTTCGATGAAAAATATGCAAACACACTTTGTAGGATTGAAAGAATTTAGACAAAATATTTCTACTCTCACGAAAAAAGCTCGGAGCAAGAATCTTCGTTACATTATATTGCTGAAGAACGAACCTGTTCTCGATGTTCGTCCTCTTAGTAAGCGTGAGAGTACACTTGAAGAGTTGGCGCACACTGTCGCGCGTGCCAGAAAACAGGTAAAAGAAGGTAAGGTACATACTATGGAGGAGGTGAAAAAATATCTGAACCTGTAGGATACGTATGGCATCATATGTTATTTCGTTTGCTGATATTGCCTTGAAGGATTTAGATTCTTTAGATAAAAAGACAGCACGTCGCATTATTGATAAGCTCGATTTCTTTGTAAAAACCGAAAATCCTTTTCGATATGCTCAAAAGTTGAAAGATGCTACGCAAGGGGAATATAGATTCCGGATTGGCAACTATCGAGTCGTTTTTGATATAGACTCACAAGGGGGTGTCGTTGTGCTAGTAATCCTTCTCGTGCGTCATCGTAAAGATGTGTATCGTGGGATCTGATTATGCAATCTTTGTCCTCCCCCTTACAGATTCTTCGATCCTATGGAATTGAACCGCGCCGTTCACGCGGGCAGAATTTTTTGATTGATCGAAATATCATTCGAAAAATTATTGAAAAGGCTGATCTAAAAAAAACAGATACAGTGGTAGAGATAGGCGCGGGTATCGGCGCCCTTACGCGAGAGCTTGCAAATCGAGTCAAAAAAGTGTTCGCCGTAGAGATCGATGAGAAGTTGATCGAGGTTTTGCAAAATGGATCCCTGATCGGGTCGGGGATGACAATCGGAAACATCGAGATTATCAGGGCAGATGCCCGTACGCTTCCGAATGCAACATTCACAAAAAAAGAAGGATCATATCGGGTCATTGCAAATATTCCCTATAATCTCACCTCACTTTTGATCCGTAAATTCTTGGAAGAATCTCCGCGTCCGAGCGATATGATTTTAATGATCCAAAAGGAAGTAGGGAAGCGCATTTGCGCACACGCCGGAGAAATGAGTATTCTTTCTTCCATGGTGCAGTATTATGCTGTTCCCAAGATTCTGTTTCCCGTTTCCAAGACATGTTTTTTTCCTGCTCCGAAAGTAAATAGCGTATGTATCTCTCTTGCACTCAAAAAAGATCGCATTCCTGCAAGCCAGCACGCAAAAGAGTTTACGCATTTTGTGAAGGCGGGTTTTAGCGCAAAGCGTAAACTGCTTTCCAGAAATCTTTCTCACGGCCTCAAGATACCCGTGGAAGATATAAAAAAAGGCTTTTTTGCGGCACAAATCCCACTCAACGCAAGAGCCCAGGAGCTTTCCGTTGACGATTGGATATCGCTTTGTTATTATATAAATAATTGATCGTATGAAGTATACATAATTTGCGAGCAGCTTAGTAAGTTTCATGTGAAGGTTATTACAATTATTGATACCTCGAAGATTCAAAAATATTTTTAATAATATGGCAAAAATAAGTTTTGACAAGGATTCACATATCCTTAGTATTCGTTTTAAGAAAAAGAAAAGCGTTGATTCTGAAGTTCAAGATAATGTAGTGATAGATTACGACAAAGATGGAGCAGTCGTGAATATTGATGTTATGGGTATCAGTATTGATGAGTTTCGCCGTCCTTTTCATCAGATGGTTCGCTCGACGGTCAAGGAGCGCACTTTTGCCAGAGTATAGTTTTTAGAAATGCGAATGGTAGGAGTCCTCTAGTGTGGGGATTTTTTTTATTTTTCACCCCTTTATCCCCTGTACACAAGACTTTTTGAGCTGTATAATTATAACAAATAAGATTGATCGCAAAAGATGCAAGAGCACGACTTACACAGGTCGAAAAAGTGGCAAAGCGATACGCCCCGCTCCATACCATACGGGTTGCTTTCGTTTTTTATATTCGCAGGCGCGGGAGTGCTTGTCTTTGGCGTATATTTGATGGTTCAAAATATTCGAGAGCCGTTTCAATTCCGCGGAGGCTCCAGCCGAGCGTCGAGTTTTCCTGATCTTTCTTCGCAAGATGCAAGTAAAGAGGCATTGCGATCAAGCGACACGGATCGCGACACTCTTTCAGACTATGATGAGCTCTATGTATACCGCACAAGTCCGTATCTCGCGGACACTGACAGCGACGGATACGATGACAAGCAAGAGATTGCAACCGGGCATGACCCCAATTGCGCAACTGGAGACAATTGTGTTGCGCCTGCATTTTCTTCGACAAGCACTGATACGGGTGTAGGCTCGGGCAGTGGATTTGCGGACTTGGGCGGGATCTTTGGCGGCAAGTCGCCGCAGTCGATTTATGAACTTGGCGCGCTTTCAGTGGAGCAGATCAAAGAATTGCTGAAGTCTCAAGGCGTTACTGACGAGCAATTGAAAGGAGTGGATGACAACGCACTACAGGAGATGTACCAAAAAACATATAAAGACTTTTTGCAAAAATACGAAAATTCTGGTGCGACGCCTTTGCCTGCCAAACCTCTCCCGCAGACTCAGGCAACTCAAGGCTCCATAGATGAATCCAAACTGCAAAATCCCGAAACGCTTACTTCCCAAGAAATCCGCGAACTTGTCCGCAGCGTAGGCACCATACCGGAAGCACAGCTAAACGCAGTTGATGACGCTACTCTCAAGGAGTTATTTCTCAAATCCATCAAGCAGGCACAACAACAATGAAGAATGTAAAAACAAATGTCACTGGGATTGCAGAAATTGATAGTCTAAGGGTTGTCATTCCGACCCCGTTCGGCTCACGGTGTTGTTCGCTCAGGGCAGGCTAGAAGGGAGTGGAGGAATCTATGTGGCTGTTAAGAAAGACGTAGATCCCTCGACTTCGGTCCGATGGCCATCGGACCTGACGCTCGGGATGACAATTTTTGGCAGTTGTTGCTTTGAGTAAAACCTCAGAATGACGAAATATAAGTATGAAATCTAGCTCAAAGAAAACCCTTTTCACTTTTTTGATCATAATGCTCTTTGCGCCTGTGTTGTTTTTTTCGACTGCAAAACCGGCGCATGCAGTCGTTCCCACAGCCACGACTGTTGATATTCCAAAAACTCTTTTGGAGTATGTCCCAAATATTATTTGGTTTGGTCTTGAAAATGCCGGTTATCGCGGCTTAAAATTTTTATCCCATAAACTTTCAGAAAACAGTGCAAACGCATTATTTGGAGAATGGGCAACAGGAGAAAAAGGAAAATTGCCGGCATTCGATCCGCTCACATGGACATTTTATGCGATTGATGCGGCCCAGAATGCTGTTGGCGGTGCGCTTGAAGGCATGGTGCTGGGGTTTGATGTGAAGTACGAAAAAGATAGAGCAGGATTACATAAGGACCTTGGAGAGTTAGAGGATTTGACTGGTTCATATTCAGATAATGAGCAGTCAAAGAAAAAGTTTATTGAAGAACAAGAAGGAGAATTAAAAGCTGATATTGAGGAGTTTTGCGGAGACAGTCATTTTAATGCCGACGAATGCGATACAGCAAAATTGCAATTAAAAGGTCTCGACGCAAGCAAAGCTGACTTAAAGCGCCTTACGCAGATAGCAGGTGATTTTGCGGAAAAAAGAAAAAACGTTCAAACCCAAGTTGATACCTATGACGCGGCAGAGTTTTCCCGCATGCAAAAATTTCAGAAAAACGCAGCCGGCGCGCTTTCTTCGGCAGCATATAGTTTTTTACAGGGGGTATGCGCTCCAAAACTCGGTGTTATGTTCAGGATCGGATTGGGGCTTAGCTCATCTATTAGTGAACCGGAAAAACCAATTTGTGAATATCAAACATTAAAACAAAATTGGTCAACCTTTATCCAAGATACAGGCGCCGCTATTTCTAATACAGTGACCGGCAAGAATGGTTGGCAGCTTCTTGCCGACGCGCTCGATCCATACAAAAGCGATGTCGGTATCACATTTGGTCTTCAGAGCAGTATTATGCAGGATCAAATAGATGAACTGCAAGCCAAGGAAAAGGAGAGGTGGGAAAATATGATTGCAGGAAGCGGTCTGAAGCCGGTTACTGACTGGGCAGGAAATATCTTGTCCCCCGGAGGAATCCGAAAAGCTGTCTCAGACAATGTGTTGGGAGAAATCAGTAAAAAAGATCCTCTCACCGGCAAGCTCTTGGTCGACACAGTAGACATTATTGCGGATTTTGTTGAAACATTTGTCGGAAAATCAGTTGAGCTTGGGTTTAAAGGAGTGCGCCGTTTGGTGGCAGATGCAAATCGGGTAGGCGTGGCGTCCGCCGGAGGAGATTTTACGTCTTCTAGTGTCCAATCAGCTCAACTTTATAATCCTGCCGCGGCTCCATCGTATGGAGGTTCGCAAAGCCCGACAGTACAGCGCATCGCGCAACTTGTCAAAGTAAAAACTTCCGGAGGACAAATACAAAACGTGCTTTCCGAATTGCAAATCCAGGATTGTTTCATACATCCGAATGCGTGCACTATCGGATCCGCATTTGCCGAAGCCATACGAAACCGTATGACAGTGGCAGAAGCAATGGAAGAATACAAAACTTCCGGTGGCAGTAGCGGTCTGAATCCCGAAGGGCGGTTTGGATTTAAGCATACATCTGCGGGCAGGCCATCCGAAGAGCCTCGGGACTATCAAAACGACTATCCGTACCGCTCCATGGTGATATTGCGGAAATATCGTGTATTGCCTGTGGCATGGGAACTTGCCGCTCTCTATATCCGCGATAACCCGGGACCATGCGGACAAAAAGACTGTACTCTGCAAGATTTGGTAAATAATTTTAACAATAAAGACAGCGTGTTTTTTCGCTTAATCGATCCGAGCTGGGTCCTTAAACTTCCGCCCGTACGGTGCGAACTCAAAGGATACGGTCCGACTGCGCTGGAAAGCACCCAAGATCCAAGTGCAGATCCAAAAGAGCGGGATCCTGACCCTGCCTGTATTACTGATACAAACGGGGATGGTGTGAGTACATGTCCCCCAGATTTACAAATCAGGCCATCTCCTCGGCCCGAAGCGTGCGTTGATGAAACATCGTGTCTGAGCGACAGCGCAGACGGCAAATGCGAAGAAAAAAGCATTGGATTTGGATATTGCATTGAAGAATGGAAAAAATTCGGTTTGCAGGGCACTGTATGTCCCAACCAATTTGCATCCTGCGATGCGTTTACTGAAATCACGCCATACGGGAAAGGAGAAAATTTTGCTTTGCTCAAAGATACGATAGGAAAAGAAGTATATGGGAGCGAGGATGAAAAAAAGAACAATTTTTGCAAAGAAGAAAACGCTGGATGTACATGGCTTTCACAAGAAAAGCGCCAGTACGAAACGTGCGTGATAGACTTTCAGCGTGATAAAGAAGGCAATCCCATAAAAGACGGCAAGAGAGTGCTGATGGAAAATAAATTAGGCACGGTGCTTGATAATAATCTTCACAATGTCAAGGCCGCTCCGACAGCGGATCTAGCGTTCAAGGACGCGAGGTCTGCCACACTCGCGCTTTGCCAAAAAGTCATTGATAACACAAACAAAGAAAAAACAAAAGTTGTCTCCAGTCCATGGGTTGATACTCCTGCAAATCGCGTGTATCTCACTCACAATGCTCCGCGTTGCGAAGAGTCTGCTGACGGATGTCGCACCATGAGCAATGGCGCAAACCTCAAAGTCGCGCCTGCGTACCTGAAGTGCGACGAAACAGGAGCGTTTGAGAGAAGCGAGTGTAAGCGCTATGCGCTGCATTGCAAAGAAGAAAATGTTGGATGCCAATTGTATAGTGCGCTTGATTCTGAGGATCCTGATATTCCCGCGTTGAGCCCTCAGGCGTGCTTGGCTGAATCGTGTGTCGGCATACGCGCCTACTTCCTCCAACCAAGCTTTTTTGATAAAACCTCTGCGAATTCTCTTGCATTTTTCAAAGAAGACAGGGTGAATCGTTGCAACGCCCAAGAAGCGGGATGTGAGGAGTTTACCAATATCGACCTTGAAACAAAAGGCGGAGAAGCGCATGCGTATTTTACAAAAACTTCTGCGTGCGAATTTGTCAGTAAAGATACGCCGGAAAACCGCACTGTGTTTTATAGTTACTACGGGTCTGAACAGGGCGGCAGGCAACCTGTTGCGTTTTATCTGAAGGCAGATGCGAGCGGTGACCCTGCCTGTGCGGTAGGGAGCGCTTGCACATGCGACGCAAAGATTTTTTCTGACCAATTTAATACCCCTACTCAACCTCTCACGTGCCGCGAGTTTATCAGCGCAGCAGGAGCAGTCTCGTATCGTTACATAGACAAGCTTGTGTATCAAACCGATGACTGCAGTGAATATCGTCGTGCTGCAGATAACGCTGCCGGAAGGTTTATTTCCAGATCATTAAGCGCGCAGTGCTCTGCGTCTGCAGTGGGATGTCGCGCATATTCTTCCACGACTGCCGGCAATTACTCTGTGATCATACGGGATACATTTGAGAAAGAACCATTCCGATCCGGATGGGGGCCGGATACAAGCGTAGACACTTCCCGGGAAGCGGAAACCGTAGGAGGGAGGAGCCTGCGCATCACATCAAGTGCCGGATCACTTGAAGCAGAAAAACAAATTGTTCTTTCCTCTCTCAAGAGTTATACGCTTACCTTGAATGCAAAAGCAGTCGGGACATCAACCCTTGCCATTATCGGCAAGGATACGGCAGGCATTACTCCTACAAATACCCTTGCGAGTGCGACCTTTACAACCTCAGGCTGGCAGTATTTCAATTTCACCATAGAAAATGCAACCACCACTAGCGTGGCGATCCGCATTACGCCTCCCACAGGCACGACTCTTTCTCAGGCATTTTTAGACACTATTTTTATCAAAGAATCCGATGGTGCAACCATATACGCGATAGACACTTCCACAAAGACAGAAAGTGCGCGGCCAGAAGCGTGCGAGATGAACGGATCCGGCACGTATCAGACTTCTTGCCGACTCTATAGTACTCCTGAGATTGAAACGCCGTTAGCATTTTCCGGTTTCACAAATGTGTGCCCCCTTCCTTTTGTGGGTTGTCGAGAATTTAAGGAATGGAGATGGTCATTCTTTCCAAATGAGACCCTCGACAGTCAACCGACAAATATCCTGCGGTGCTCGACAGATAAAAACACTTCCACCGCAGATGCAAGACAAGCTTTACCGGATGAAACATTGACTGATCAAGGCAAATGTTTTGATGAATACATTTCCACTGTTAGCGGGAAGCGGTTTGGTGTATATGTTAGCTATGAATCGCCGAAATATCTTGTAGACAAACCCAATGTGCAATGCAGGTCCGAAGAGGCAAATTGCACTGCATACGGAGCACCCGTAAAAACGCGTGAACACAGGAAAGCCGATACTTCAGGCACAGTGACAACAGTAACAGTCTCTAACGGAGTCGCAAGCTCAACGACTGCAAACGATGGATACAAAGAGGAGTGGCAGACTGTGTTTTATAAGATCACTCCGGATCAGATCACCCAAAACCTTGCGAAACTATCAGATGTAGCACCCACAGTAATCTCGGAAGGGTATAAGGCAGGTGTGTGTAAACAAGAAGAGCAAGGATGCAAAGCGTACAATACTGAAAGCGCAAAACGGTATTTCAAAACTCCCGGAAAAAATCTTTGCTACTGGACAAAAGGCAATGTATTTAAAGGAGAGGGCGCAACAGAACCCAAAGAAGGCTGGTTTTATAAAGCATGCCGCAAGAAATCAGGCGATCTTTTGGATGATGAAAAAAATCAAGAAAACGAACTGTACTATCCTTCTTACGCGTGCCAGTCGGACGATGATTGTAGTGGTCTTGAGAGTGCCGTATATACAGGAAGATGTGATGCCTTGATAAGCTGTGATAGTGTAGACAGTACTACTGGCAAAGGCGGAGGTCCGGCCGCATACTCCCACGCGTTTGAAACGTATAATACCACTCAATCAAAACTCGAAATTTCTGCCCCGACAATTACCTATTGGAACGATCAGGGGCCTGCGAAATATTTCAAGCAGTGTCCTTCAAACGCGGTCGGGTGTCGAAAATACAAAGATCCCGAATGTATTGAGTGTGGAGATGGTAATCCACATTGCCCTGTACAAGATCCCGGCAATGGCACCTTGAGGAGCGATTATGGAAGGCTTGATCCGACAAAAGGAGTGAGCGGCGCTTCGTGTAAGGTATATCGCACATATCTGGGCGACGTGAGAGATACCCAAAAAGAATGTTCAGGTGAACTCAATATAGAAAACGGATGCATTCTTTTACAGGACACTGATCCTGACGCAGAGGCAAAGATATATAATTCATCGGCGTACTACAATGATTATTTTAAGACAAAACGCGGCATTACTTTGAATATTGCTGATTCTCGAAATGCCCCCGCGACAGCAAATGACGCAAATATCTTACTCAAAGGCAAACTCGATCGCGAATGTAAAGTTTCCTTGGACTGCGCGAACGATATCCGCGTGCAAGGCGATCCAAACCGCAAGATTTGCACTGAACGCATCCCCTGCCTAAAGAGAAATGCAAATGGAGGATGTATTGTTCCTGCGTTGCCTGCCCTTGGGACGTGTAAGGGAGAACATATAAGCAGTCGGTGTTCGGAAAACCGTGATTGCCAGTGCACCGGCACAAGATGCGTTGGCGAATGTATTCCGCTTGGAGTGTGTAAAAATAACGCAGAACGTTGTACCCGCTTTACGCCATGTTCCTCAGGAGTTGAGTGCATTACAAACCCGACATCAGATGACTTGATTACATATTGCAGTTCTCTGGTAAAGGGTTTATGCGAGAGCGATGTAGAATGTTATTGGAATAAAGACCTTGCGGCAGGTCATAATTGCCAACCGTCTCCGACCGCATCACTTGCCGGTAATTTTAAAGCACCCTATCTGCAAATACGGAATGCAGATGGCTCAATACGGCTTACCCCGGATAAATACCACGAGCTCGATCTTTCGTTTGCCGGACTCTCCGGGTATGCTCGCCCAAACATGGTCTTTAAAGACGACTATACGACCAAAAATCCTTCCGGCCGCGACAGTTATTTCCTTCCGTGGATACAATCGTTTACTGGCGCGAATGCACCGCTTGCGAGTGATAGTCTTGGTCCAACTATAAAAGATCCCGATGAAAGACTGCAGAATAAGATCAATATATCCGGCGTTACAGAAGTCGCAAGTTCATGCCGGCTGTATCCGCGTTCGGATTCTCCAAAAGTCCGCGTTGACAGCAAAAATAAAAACGTATGGAATGACGCGTGTAATTATATCAGCGGCACCGCAGAGAAATTCGTCGGCGTATACGGGTATTGCTTGGAACCGTACCCGCAGTGGCAGACCAGATATGGAAAGGAGAGAACTGGAAAAGTGTGCGCGAAGAATATGAATCGTATAATTGGAGGGAGTGTGCTTGGCAACTGCGAAGCTGGCAATATCCCGGATGATTGTGGCTCCGATGGCCCCTGTGTCTATAGAAGCTACTCTCAGGCCTGCCTACTGTGGAACCCCATTACTCTTTCAAATCAAACAGCCAGCAGTGCAGCAGCTGCCAATCTAGGGGCGCCAGCGTCGTCGTATGCAAGTGGTGGCATTACGGGTATTTCTTTTTGCGTAGAGCAATCAAATCCAACCGAAATCGCGTCGAGCTCTGCTGTTGAAGAAGATCCCACAGGCAATTTCGGTATGGCAGACCCCGACAGTACACCCGCCACATACACTAGAGACCATTGGTTGTATGAAAAATCGCTTCCACTTTCCGACTGTCCAGTTGGCAGTGCTTCTATAAAGTGTTATCAAACCCGTGATTCTTCCAATCTGAATAAATCTGACGGCTATTTAGATAGGGATAGATTAAAAAATAATCCGGACATTACTTCAGCGGGAAGCCGTCTTCTTGTCATGACGGAATTTAATAGCAATTTTTGGAACAATGTTGGTAATGCGGCAGGAGCATCCTGCCTGGTTGGCACAACAGTAGGGTCAGTATCAACAGTTTGGGTTGGAGGCGTTGGCGCAATACCTGGCGGAGGTGCAGGCTGTGCAGTTTTTGGAATAGCCGGAGGTTTGGCTAGTTTTATTGGTCAGCTACTTGGGTGGGGAGGCGATCAAATAGACGACACTGCCGCTAGAACAGGATATACGGGTAGTGAAGTTAATCTTCCTTCACTTGGAGTGAATTCCAGAGAGGTAGTTTCTGATGGCATTCCTAATGGCACAAGTTACGGATTCGCTATGGACTCCATTTATATGATCGAATATATATTAGAAGGAGCTACGCGTACTGAATTTAAACAACTTATTGATAGTGGTATGAGTGAAGATGGCGTCGATAATCCTCGCGGCTATTCTGACGAAACGTATCTTGTTCAGTCAGGGGTGAGTAATAGGATTTATGCAGGAAAAAGATGGGATGATAGTACGCCAGAGCCAAGGAATGATGTTGGATTTTATTTCGATGAAAAAGCAGGAGGCTGGGGAGGTCATGACCGTAAGTGTATTTATAACAATAATCAAGGCGGAAGAGCTTTGTGCTGGCAAGTTGCGACAGAAAATCTGGGAGCGTGGACAAATAGTCAAGGTCAAAAAAAGTCATATTGGAATGAATCATGTAATGAAGAGAAAAACTTTGTGGTAATTGGTCCCGTGATTGCAAATGTTAACGGTATAGAGAGGTTGGCAGGATGGAAATGGCTGTATTGCGATGCGTCAGGCGGTGGCGATCAGGCGGTGGCAGTAAGCACCAAAATTTATTTCAAGAAAAACACCACGACCGTACATCATCAAGCACAAAATCGGTTTATCAATTACTGTACCGCGTTTGTCAAGCCCATAACTACCAACGGGCAAAATGTTGGATTGTATGAGCAAACAAAAAATCCTGTTGCATCTGATTCCAATGCTGACAATCAGGGGCGGCATGGTACATATCTCACATTGGGGGGTAAGTCCTTCCTCACTTCTGTAAATCCTGCACAGCGGGTAGTGTTAAAGGCTCAACGTGCATTATGGGATCGCGATGAGTTTTATACTGAATTTAATACTGCGACTCAGAAAAATTATTTGTGGTCCTATAATGAGACAAAAACTTATACAACAGGTAAAGAAAAATTAATACCAGGAACCGAAAACCCAGGCTTTAATGTGAAATCCTTTTCAAAACCACATACGGATAAAGATACAGATATTTCAGTATACCCGTCTCTTACTCGCGAGCCTATCGATACTCTCCGCACAAGCGTTTTTGCCAAAGCGTATGAGTACTGGAAGTGGAAGTGTTATACCCCGCCGTGTACCGCAATAATATTTGGTGTTTGCATTTCAGGTGGGCCGGACGAGTGTAAGTATGAAAAAACAGCTTCATGGGATGGTACGAAATTTGTTGGTTCTGACGCTGGCAAACTCCAAACCATGTGGGATACATCTCGCACCGAAGCGCAGGGGCGCGCGCCAGTGACTTCGCCGGCTATTCCTATGCCGGCCGGTGACAAATACACGAAAGGCGATACAGGAGGATTCCATTTTGATCACGACTTCCTTTTGTATCCAAAGGTGCGCATCAGTTTTTGGGTTGATGTGCCAAATAATGACCAACTCCCTCTGCGTAAGATCATTGTGGATTGGGGCGATGGAAGAAGATATGAGTATACGAACTCAAACAAAGAAGGCAGTGGAAAAAATGAGCGGCCGGGCCCTGCGGTCAATGGCACCACAACAAATTCCGATGATCTGCCGTTCGAATTCAGTCACATTTACGGAGATGGAAAACCGAATGGCAAGCATATTTGCATTTACACCATGGACAACTGGGAAGCAAAAGCCGCTACATGCGGGACAGTGTATAAGGATAGCGATGATAAATGGGGAATAACGCCTTCGAGCTGGCAGTATAAGTATGATCTTGCTACGTTCCCACTTCGCGAGGACGCTTCAAAAGACTGGCCAGAAGCAGATGCCCGAACAAAGTATAATTTGTACGAAGCTCAAACCGCATCGATCTCAAATTAAATTGATTGCAATGACCCCAATCACAGTCTTCACAATCTATATCCGCACACAAAAGCGTTGGCGCATGACATATGTATGAACGATTATATTGAATCAATACGTCGTGCTATGAAAGGGAGAGTTTTTGTGGCTATCGATGCGGCTAACCTTGAACGATCTGTTCAGGATATGTGGGTTAATCCAAAGGACATTACAGATGTATTGAGAAAGAATTCAGCCAGCGACTTACGTTACAGAGTTGACTATAAGAAGATTAAAGAGTTTTTTCAAAAAGAAGGCAGTGTTGAAGAAATTAAATTTTACACACCTGACTTTCAAACTGTCGGTCATAGAAAATTTCTTTCTTTTCTCAGTAATCTCACTTATAGACTTAATACAAAACCTCTTAAGAATTATGCAGATCATACCCCAGAACTGCCGCATAGGAAGGCAAATTTTGATGTAGAAATCGCAGTTGATGCTGTATTTCGTTTGCAATCTTATGATACCTTTATTCTATTTTCGGGAGATTGCGATTTTGAATATCTAATAAAGTTTCTCAGAGGGCAGGGGAAGATAGTCATAATATTTTCTCGGGCAGGTCATATCGCAAAAGAATTACCACCGGCTGCAACACGATATTTTGACATTGTCGATTTCAGGAAGGAGTTATTGAAAATGGATGTAAGGAGAGCAAAAAATCCCGCATAAGCGGGATTCTGCAGTTGATTGGCGAATGACACTCCTGCCACTCGTACAAATACAATACCATAGAAATATAACGTATGCAAGTGATCGTCTGTTGATATGTATCCTCCCTTTATTTATGGTATAATTTCCTCGCAATGAACCCCATCACAGTCTTCACAATCTATATCCGCACACAAAAGCGTTGGCGCTATGCAAGTGCCATGGCGGTTTTTGTGTTGGTTTTTGCGGGTGTGTTTGGGTTTGCGAGTAAGGGGGAGGCGTTCGTCGCGCCTCTACTTATTGGCGGGGCACTAACGCTATTCACAGGAGCTCTTGCTGTCAAGATGTTCCAGGATCAGATTCTTGGAGGTATCGTTGTTATCGTGGAAGGGATTTTGAAAGCTCTCACGGGCCTCTTCCTCGTTGTGATAAATATGATCGTGGATGTTTCCCAATACACGCAATTTATTGATTCGATTCCCGTAACGCGCGGGTGGGAAATCATCAGGGATTTATGCAATATGTTTTTTGTGCTTATTTTACTCGCAATCGCAATAGGGACCATACTCCAGCATGAGAAATACACATATTCAAAAACTTTGCCAAAATTGATCAGCGCGGCGATTCTTATCAATTTTTCAAAAACCATTGCCGGGCTTGCCATTGATTTTTCAAATATAGTGATGCTTACGTTTGTGGGAGCAGTAGAAAATACCGCAGGAGGTAATTTTGTGGGGTTACTAGGAATTGACCAGTTTTTGAATTATGCCTCAGCCGCGGGTCCCGCAAAAGTGGACGTGGTTGGAGTATTTGCCTCCCTTATCCTTGCATTTATTTTCATGGTCATTGCTCTTGTCGTGGTAGTGGTCATGCTTTACATCTTGATTGCGCGTGTGGTCGCGCTTTGGTTTCTTGTGGTCTTGTCTCCTGCTGCGTTTTTTCTTTCGGCTCTTCCCGATGACAAGGGATTTGGGAAAAAATGGTGGGATCAGTTTGTGAATTATTTGATCGTGGGGCCTATCATGATGTTTTTTCTATGGCTTTCATTTACCACCCTGCAATTGGCCGGCGGATCAAATCCAGATGCGCGCCCTGAACTAGGCACGGTAATTTCTGCCGTACCTCCTGTTGATCCGAATGCGCTTTCAGGTTTTTCCGGCAGCGTCGGCACTGCGCTTGGCAGTCCCCAAAGCACGCTTGGCACGTTCCTCGGGATCGTGATGCTACTCGGCTCCATGGTAGTTGCACAACAGCTTGGCGTAGAAGGCGGCAAAATGGCAGGAGGAGTAGTCGAAGGCGCTCGCGCATACGCCGCAGGTAAGAAAGGCCCTTCGCCGATGCGTTGGGCGCGGGAGCGGTATGATATGTTTTCAAAAATGCGCCAGAAGGCGCGAGAAGAGAAAGTTAAAGAGAGCTTGGTGCGGTGGGGGAGGCCTATCGGTGTCGCGGCAGCTGCTGTGGGCGGTGCAAAAGATATGGCAGCAAAGTGGGTTGCTACGCGAGATATTATGAAAAAGCCGCGCGAAATGTGGAATAAAATGTACACTGAGCCAAAGAGAGCGTTGGCAGAGAAACTTGCCGATCTCGCTGGAGATGCGCAAGATCAGAAAAACAAATCCGGAGAAACAGAACAAGAAGCAAGAAATAGAAGGGAGAGAGCCGCTCGACTTGAGTCAAAGCCAGATGATTTTCGTAGGATGAAGGCTGTTCTTGCAGAAGAAATTGAACAGGCAGAAAGAGAATTTCCAGAAAATGAATCAGATGAAGAGCGCGGGAAACGGTTGAAACGCATTGAAGGAATGAAGAAAAAGATGACAGAGCTTGAGGATGATGCCAAACTTGCCGAATCGCCCGCAGCCTTACTGGCGAGAAGGGCAGAGCTTGAGCGGGAAAGAGATGAAAAAGCCCAGCAAGTTGATGAAAAAGCGAAAGAGGCTGATGACGCAAGTTTACGAGGGAATATTAACGAACTGAAGAAAAAAGCATCAGAGCTTCAGGCACTCAAAGATGATCTCGATGGCATAAGCAATAAAATAGAATCTGTTGATGGTATATTGACCCCCGACGGAAAACGGCGTAAGGCTGATCGGATTGAAGAAAATGCAAAAGATTTGGAAGATAAAGCGAATACATCCAAGTTGACGGATAAGGAATTTGAAGAGAAATACGGAAAATCAAAAGCTGAAATGCTGGGGGAAGCTGACGAATTTAAAAAACAAGCAATAAAAGAAAGAGGGTACGCAGACTTTTTGGATGGTCGTAAGGAAGATCCAGATGGAGGATTTGCCGCACTGAAAAAGAAGATTGCCTCTGATCTGCGCAGTGAAGCTGTGGGACTTGATATGGATTCAGATAAGTATAAATTAAATGCACAGAGTTTAGAATTTAAAGGTGCGATTGCGCGTGGAATGTCTTTGGCTCCAGACGTGATGTTACGGAGCGGACAATTTGCTGGCGCCGCTGTACTTTCTGCTGTGGGCGGTGGGGCGGGCCTCTTACTCCCGTATTTGGGAGATATGGCAAATGGGATTGATGGATTCGGAAGGCGTGTGATGAGAGATATGGATGATCTTCAAAATGAAACGATTGCATCGGCGCAAAAACATGTTTCCGGCCTGCGAGACGAGGTGGTTAAAGCCATTGCCGCCGGGGCAGTAAAAGGGTTTTCCAATACCGATCAAATGGCGGCGCAAAAAGAAATGATGAAACGTCAGCTTTATACCACTGAAGAAATTGATGGAGCGCGTACGCTTTTTGCCCAACGTGGCGGAAGAGCGGGAGCATTGGAGGCATTTGATTTTGACGTATGGTCGAAATATCCGAGCCAAGCATTTGGCATGACCCCTGAACAACTTGTGCATTTACTCGAAAAAGGGCGTATATCACTCAAGGATATTGCATCACGTCCTGACGCGATTAGCGCGGATTTACTAAAGGCGATTAACCGTCTTGCAAACAATATTTCTGCTGGACATCTCATGGATATGAAAAGTAATCCCATTATTGAGGCAGCAATGAAATCAGCATCTATTAAATCAATCAAAGAGATGAGAGAACAGGGTAAGGATAAAGATAAAGATGGCAATGCGACACACGATTTTATGATGATGGGAAAAACTGCAGGCATGACCCGTGCGTATATTGACAATCCAGACCTTTTCAATATCACAAAAGATGGTTTTCAGGGTCCGGATAGAGAATTCAATGAAAGGCTTTTTGAAAATGCCATGAAGGATGACGATGTCGCTCCATATATGATATTGACCCTACATAATTCCCTAC
This sequence comes from Candidatus Uhrbacteria bacterium, assembly GCA_016206145.1. Classification (GTDB taxonomy): domain Bacteria; phylum Patescibacteriota; class Patescibacteriia; order JACQRZ01; family JACQRZ01; genus JACQSA01. Next base: position 457 of record JACQSA010000051.1, on the reverse strand, counting down.
TCCAAAATCCAGATACTCCGATCATGAAAATGATAACCAAATATTTGGACCCTGAAGGAAGTGATAATCCGGATATGGCAACTCATGTCATGGCCGCTATAAGAAATATGGCGGGGAAACTTGCTGATCGAGGAAAAGCAAATGGTGCGAACATTATGGCAGGTATTACAGCGAATATAGAGGCTGCTGAGTTTAGTAAAAGATTAGGGAAAGATTTTGCAGTAGAATTGAAGAATATGAATATCCGTATCCCTGATCTTGAAAATCCATTTTCAACCTTAGAAATTAAAGACGTTTTTCAAAGTCTTGCTGACCAGTTGGGAGAGGAAGGACATGCGATTGTTACCAAGATAAAGAAAGATGGTCGTGAGTGGCTTAAAGAAAACAGCCGTTTTTATGCCAGAAACGCATGGGGACAGGATCGTTTCTAAAATTTTGAGACGTATATATGCAAGTA
>JACQSA010000048.1 GCA_016206145.1 Candidatus Uhrbacteria bacterium | reverse complement strand
GAATACGGTCAGTATTATAATAATGCAAATAAAGACCAACTTCATTGCCGAACACTTGATCTGTCAAGACTGTCGTGGTAGAAAGTCGTGGATTAATTTCAAAAATATAAATTCTATTCTTCCATATCTTTAACTGAACATTGAAAGGACCTGCGGGCCGAAGACGAGCGACTATTTTTTTACATATAGTCTCAATAGGAGCACTCTTTTCAGAAACTGCTACATGAGTAATTCCTCTCTTTTTGATTACTCTCTTTGGAACGATCCCTACGATTTTATTTTTATTGTTCACAATCACGGAAATTGTATATTCGGTTCCTCCAATAAATGGCTGCAACAAAACATCACTCTTCTGGAGTCCATACAATGCAAAATATCCTCGCAGTTGGACACGATTTTCTAGTCGATGAACAAACCGTGATCCTCGACCTTGGTTTGGTTTTGCTAATAGAGGAAAACGTACCGTATGCAAAGATTGATATGGTAATAAGTGAGAGATATTCTCTTGTGCCAACCGCTTCATTAGTAATCCTTTATTAAGACACATTCTTATAAATTCTTTTGATGGAAGGACGGCTATAGTTTCTGGGTTTTTGTCACAATAGTCGCGAACCGATAATAATTCTTCATCAGCTCCAGGCACAATCACATTGATGTTCCACCGTCGCACAAGCGTATCAAGTGCTTTTTGATATCCTCTCTTATTGCCAAATGGCAGGGGTGCAAAAGGATATCCTAGATGTTTTGCTACACTTACTGAATCTGCGTCCGATAAAAAAACGTTGTAAGAGGTGAGGCGACGGGCAAGATATATTGACGCACTCCCTCCTCCACACGTGATCAAGATGTGTTGTTTCTTATTACTCATGCGGTGTACCTCCTTCGACTGACTCCCAATTGAGTGGCGTTCCTCGCTGTAAATCTTTTGTAGCCTTCTTCTCAAAAATAAAATCAAAATATTTCGGGTGAAGTCCATGTGCAGGCCGAATACAACGGATATTGCTACGAGTAAATCGTTCTCCTCTTTTTATGTCTTCTGTCACAAAAAGAGAGCGCCGAAACACGGCATTCTCTTTCTCGTCGGAAGTAGCTATGTACGTTGGGACGCCCAGCACTTGTTCAGTGCTGCGTATCGCATTCACAAGCTCTTTGACTTCCTGTGGTTCGAGTGAAAATGCCGCATCAGGACCACCATCAGCGCGACTCAGTGTAACGTGCTTCTCAAAAATAGACGCACCTAAAGCAACTGCGGTGCACACAACCCTAGTATCTGCGGTATGATCCGATAGGCCAGTAACTACGTTAAATCGTGAAGCAATGTCAGGGATAGTACGAAGATTCATCTGGGCGGGTGTTGCCGGATATGAACTCACGCAATGGAGAAGGGCAATGTCAGAACATCCATTCTCGCGCAATGTCGAAAGCGCCAATTCTATATCTTCAAGAGAGGAAAGTCCACGAGAGAAAATTACGGGTTTATTGGTCTGAGCGATACGACGCAGTAAATCAATATATCCAATCTCGAACGATGCGATTTTATAAAGCGGAACATCTATGGTTTCAAGAAAATCAACTCCTGAGGGGTCGACCGGGGTTGAAAAAAATATCACACCTTTCTCCTCTGCGTAGCGTTTGAGAATCGGTTGCCATTCCCATGGCATATATACCTTTTTATAAAGCTCAAATAACGACTGCCCTTTCCATATTGAGTTAACATTGACTTGAAAATATTCATTATCACAATCCATCGTGAGAGTTTCTGGACTAACAGTCTGCACCTTCACGGCGTCGACACCTGCATCAACCATGGCATCTATAATCCGGTAGGCGCGATTAATATCCTGTAAATGATTACATGACATCTCTGCAACTATAAAAACGGGATGGCCGACGCCAATATGACGGATGCCGCGAGGTGATTGTATGGAGAAATGCGGAGATGTAGACATGGAAGAAAATATTATTCCCGTGAGTATCGTATATAAACAAGCTGAAAAGCCTCTGCATAATCGAAACCCGCTTGCCCACCGCGGACTTGAGCAAGAGCGCGAATATATTCTAGTGAACGCGGATGAGGAAATTGACGTAGTTCAGACGCATAAGCCTCAAGCGCCTCTATCTTTTTCTTCATTAACTCCTCGCTTAGTTCAATGAACACATTTGGTCGAAATAAGTCAGCTTTCACATAATTCCATTCTGTGGAGGACGGTATTTCAAAAGAAAAAACACTTTCAATCGAACTTCTTGGAAGTGGTCTGCATAATGCTTGTACAATCTCGACAGAATACTGATGATCAATATTCACATCGCTCTGATGATGCGTGTAGACAATCTGAGGTTGAAATGTTTTAAAAATACTTTCAACTTCATGGATAATATCTAAACGGGCAACGCGGTCAAAGGCATTGTCTGGGAAATTTTTGAATATAACTCTTTGGACTCCGAGAATAGAGCTAGCCTTTTTGGCAAACCCTTGCAATTGTTTTAACTGCTCCTCTTTTTCTCTCTCAGAAAAAGACGTTCGAGACATGACCCCCTCTCCAAGAATACAAACCCACACAGTGTCGCCTCGCGAAGTGTGTTGCGCTATCGTCCCGCCACACCCAAGCACTTCGTCGTCCGGATGAGCAACCATCACTAATATTTTTTTTCCTTGATATTCATTCATTGTAAAATATACTCGAGGTCTATAATCACAAATATTCAAAACCAATCACGAGTTAGATTCTGCCTTGAGAGATGTTAATAATCCTTCATTGCGGATAATAGAGCTATTGATAGAGAAAATTTCGGGACGGTTGTTAAGAAATTTTTTGATATGTTCAATATTAAAATTGTGATTATTAGGATAAAGACCTTCAACAATCGTACGAACTACTTCAAAGTCTTCAGGTTCATCAACAGTAATGCGATATCTGGAATCATCAGATGCGTTCTCAAGTATTTTTATGCGAAATAATTCTGGATGATTGCGAACATAAAGGGTAATATGTTCGCGCTCAGATTTTAATTTTGCATCTTGTATGGCACGGCTCAAAGCTTCAAAAGAAAAAATTTCGCAATCAAGACCTTCTGAAAAACTCGAACCTGTATATATATAATCGAATTGTCCGCTTTGAAATATCTGAATAGCTAATTGAAATACTTGAACATCTATTAGTGGGCAATCGGCAGTAACTCGCATGATCGGATCGGCATCGTACATTTGCGCCGCCTGATAATAGCGGTCGAGCACATCATGTTCGGAGCCGCGATATACGAACACCCTCTCTTTTTCACACAAAGCGACAATGGAATCATCTTCTTCATTCGTCGTGGTTGCAAGCACGATCTGTTCAATTTCTTTTACACGTCGCAAACGTTCAAATAGATACGATAACAATGGCCTTCCAAGTACTTCTTTGAGTACCTTTCCTGGGAGCCGTGTTGATGTCATGCGAGCTTGTATGATTGCAGTGAGCATATTCAGAGAAGTGGTATTAAGTTAACCACAGATGAGTGCTAAAATGCAAGGGAAAAGTGCTTAAACTTTTGTCTTAACTTTAGCGCTCGTCTATGAAACCTAAGACCTGTTATGCAAAACTACCAACCCGCGTATCACAGAATGATTTTAACACATATATCAAACCCTTGCTTTCAAGAGGACGGCGAGGGCCACCACTCAAGATATCACGGTACAAGATTTTCAACTACATTCTGTATGTGCTCCATACTGGCATCCAGTGGAATCAATTGAGAACATATCGCGATGAAATTCACTGGTCGAATGTGTATCGTCATCACAATCGTTGGAGTAAAGATAGATCATATCAGAGTCTGCTTCACGCCTCCATCAAATGGTTGGATCGACAGGGAAAACTTGATCTTTCAATTCTCCACGGTGACGGTTCCAATACCGTTGCAAAAAAAGGGGCGAAGGTGTCGGATACTCTGGACACAAGCATCAGAAAGGAGAGAAAATACTGACTATTGTTGATAACCACGGGCATTGTATGACTCCAATCGTAACGCGATCAGTCAATATCCACGATACCGTTCTTTTTCCTGAATCGCTCCATACCCTCATGGAGAGCTCCGACCTTCTCAATCTCACATTGGTCGGATCCCATATCACGCTCGACTCAGGATTTGATTCGGAAACGAATAGAGAACTCATCAAATCGTATGAATTTATTCCCGTGATCAAACCGAATCATCGAGGGACCAAAGACAAAGAAAAGCGAGAAGAACGAGATGAAGCGTTTCGAGAGGTTGAGAATATGTACAAAGAACGACATAGGGTTGAGCGTTCCTATGCATGGGAAGATACCTATCGGAAGCTCGTCATCAGATACGAGAAACTGCAATGCACATTCCTGGGATTTCGCTACCTTGCGTATTCAATGATGAACTTTCGAGATGTTTTTCAAGGAAAGTGACGGACACTTGCTATGAGTTCAGATCTTGTCTATCCTAGCCTATTTTATTGAAAATTTCAAGGGTTACTGTATGCTTATGATATGGAGATAGTATTTACAAAACACGGAAAAGAAAAATTTGATATTTTAGAAAATATAGCGTATCCATCTCCCGCGAGCGAGTGAAAGAAGTCTTACAATCTCCGGATCATATTGATCGTTCCAGATACCCCCTATTGATTGCCCAAGGTCCTCTGGATTCGGCATATGTGCTCCGGATAGTCTATCGAAGAGAAGGCAACTCTATAATAGTAATCACATTTTATCCATGTAGAATACCACACTATGGCAAGACCTAAAACTACAAAAAAAATCTCCTACGAAAAAGAGGCTGATGTGCTTCGCGTCGAGCTTGCGAAAGCGCCAATTGATTATGCGACAGAATTGGGGCCTCTTATCATCCACTTTAGTAAAAGGGGGCTACCCGTATATATAGAGATTCTTGAGGCATCAAAATTCCTCCGCGAAACTCAAAAAGCATTCGTGCGTGAAGGTGTATTTGCCCTACCTCGGCTACGAATGAACGCGCCCACAGGATAAATATAACTTTTATCACCCACGTCCACTAGTTGCTCGAGTCTGCTCTAAAGCAAGTTTATTCACTACATCAAGCGTCTTGGCGCCTGATGCGCCTTCAATACTTTTCAATACAACTTCTTGGGTCTGAGATTGACTCGCTTTCAATTGTTCTTGAAGGCTTCCGATGAGTCGTCTATATTCTTCAAGGGTTGATTCCAAGGCATGAATACGGCCTTCGAGAATACTTGTCCGCGCTTCGGCTTCCTTACGAGCAATAAGGAGCGCTGTTTCTTTTTCTTTTGCGGCTTCCGCTGTGAGATGGGCTTCCAAACGCTGCTTCTCCTGCTCTAGTCTTGCTGGAAATTCCTCAACTTGTTTTTGTAATGAAAAAATTCTACCTCTTTTAACGCAAATGCTCGTTGCTGTTCTTCAAATTCTGCTCGCTTTACTTCCAGCTCAGCTTCTAGTTTCCGTTCTTCTGCTTCGTAGCTTTCTTTATCTTTTCTCTTTTGAAGATCAAAAGTAAATCTATACTCTTCATCATCTCGTTTACGCTTCTGATCAAATTCCATTTTTTCCATTTCTGCTTGGCGTTTTGCATCTTCTTTCGCTTGCAATACGGCAAGTAAAGCGCCGGCTGAATGTTCAAGCTCATAGAGCTCTTTCAATTTTGCTTTTTGTGCGCTTGTAGCTTCCTCAAAACTTTTTAATTCCGTAAATTTCCCCGACAATTTCGTTTCGAGTTCTGATAAAACGGAGTGTAACGCAGTCCTCATCGCATTAATACTGTTGCTGATATCAATCTCGCTTGTATACTGTCTCACTACGGCAAGGGGTACTGCCTCGCGTTCTCCCTCACTAGCATTCGAGTTATCCGATTCTTTTTCCTTATATTTTTTTTAAAAGCGCCCGATACCCGTCCATCAACTCTTGTCGCGTTGCTCTTGTGACATTTGCGATAACACTTGCGTCTCCCATATATATCTATTATTAAGGATTAAGTTCTGGCATTGTACTGACGCTTCTACTGATGTCAAGCATTTCTTTTCCCTTGTATCTATAACGATCTACCACTTCGCGGGATTCAAAATGCGCTCGTCCACTTCTGCGAATGCATCTCGAATTCCTTGGATAGCTTCTTCTGATATTATTGCACTCTCCCAGAGCTCACAATTCTCTCGTACTTGTCGCGCTGTTTCAGCGCCAATCACGCAATACGCGCTCTTGAAAGACTGCTTAACAAAAGCAAATGCCAATTCTCGTATTGAAATTTGATATTTTTTTGCAAGCTTTATCATCTCTTGAATGATAGTTTTTGCAAAATTCATTTTCTCTGATAATTTTTCCGGATCCAACAAAAGCAACCCTTGAAGGTAAATACTACGGATAAAAATGTCTTTGCCAAATTCATGGGCTCTATCAAAAACCCCTGCTTGTGCAAACCGATGATCTAAAATATTGGTGGGTATTTGCACACAATCAATGCTGTCTTTCTCAAGCGCCTCAAGCGCTCGAGCTGGCGAATATACGGATATGCCAACTTTTGCTGTTTTTTCTGACGCGGCAATATCAGAAACGATGTCCCCCAATCCCCTATCAAAGAGATCTAAAGATTCTTCTCGATGAAAAAAGATTCCTTCGAGTCTCTCCACTCCAAGCTTTTGCAAAGAAGTGTCTAGAGCGTGAAAAAGCTCTTTTTTATTCGTGTGATCGAGTGAAGGATGAAATTTTGTAATGACACGAGCCTGTGACAAAAAACCTCCATGCGCGAGCGCGTCGCCAAGCACTTCCTCGCTCTGTCCATATCCTTGTGCCGTATCAAATATCCGTATGCCACATTCCCATGCGGCCTTGATGATCTCACGTGCAGTCCCGCGATCAGGTTGACCTGTCGTATTTGCAATCCCGTATACCGTTCCAAGTTGTACGGTGCCCAAGACCAATCGTAAGGCATCCATATTTATGTTTTACGATAGATAGAATGATCCCCAATATTGACAAGCAATGCCTGTGAGTGATCGATGAAGGAAAAAATGATCCTATTTTTAAAATCCACGGAAAATGCCCAAAGATTTTCTATGGCGAGCTTATGGGTTTTTAATGACGGATGAAAAGGACTTTCACGAAAAATCTCGATTCTTCTCCATGCATTCTCCTGCAAATTTTTTGAAAGCTTTTTAAATGACCGCTTGAAATGTGGGGAATAGAAAATCTCCATAGCTATTTAGTGCGTGAGATCTTTCAGCGAATGCAATTTTTTTATCCGTTTTTTCTTCACATCCTCTTTTGCTTCTTTTGCAAGCTGACTAAGGTATTCGGCATCGTACTGATACCTATCATGAATTTCTAGTTCTAGATCGCGGCGCAATAGATCACGAATGTATTCACTAACATTGTTATATCCTTTTCTCTGTAAGGCTCCTTTGAGACGTGTTTTAATTGCAGTGTTCAAGGAAATATTGATAGTTTGTTGCATGGATATGTATGTATGGATTATGTATGAATCATACTATTCTTATGCCATACAGTCAACGATCATGCGATGCGTTTAAATCCCGTGCTTGACGGAGCGCCCTTCATGCGTTTTTCAATATCATTTTTTGAGATAGCATCGGCAATCTCTCGAAATGCTTTCTCGACTGCTGTCAAGTACTGATTCACATGCTCGGACGTATGCGCATACATTGCGTAACAAAGGTTTGATGCTAAAAATCCTTGCTCAAGCATGAGCTGAATAAATAGACTCTTTAGGTGTTGAGGTTTCTCGTGAGTAAAACCGAAATGGCTACACGGGTAAATCCCGCCGACACTAATCTGTAATCCGGCATTCTCGGCACATGCGCTCCAGCCTTCCTGCACCATTTTTCCAATTTTTATTAAATGTTCACCGACATTTTTTTCACGATGTTTTTTGAGCGTAGCGAGCGCTGCCGTGGGCCCCACGCGCTCGGTCCACATTGTGCTGCTAATAAAGGATTTCTGCGCTGAATCCATAATCTCTCCCCTCCCAATAATTGCCGCCATTGGAAATCCATTGCCAAGCGATTTCGAAAACACCGCAATGTCAGGCTTGATATTGTAAAGAAGATGCGCGCCGCCAGTATTCATGCGCAACCCTGCTGACACCTCATCGATAATAAACACGGCGCCGCTGGTATCAGCAAGCTCACGGACCCGATCAAAAAATCCTGGCAATGGGTCATGATTACGCGTCGGCTCCATGACAATCGCCGCAAGATTATTACCATGCTTCGCTATGATTGCTTCAAGTTCTTCGATCTGATTATAGCGAAATGGCAACGCGGTTCCTGCGAGTCCTTTTGGCACACCCGCGGGATCAAGGCCTAAAATGAGATGCTCGCCAAGCGCATTCTCTGTCCCAAGGTTTGCCGCTAAATACCAATCTTGCCAACCGTGATAGCCACAAAACGCTATGATATCTTTCCCCGTATGAGCACGAGCGATACGTACTGCGATTGCCATCCCCTCTCCGCCACATCGCGCATACCGCACTTTATCCGCCCACGGATGCAACTCACAAAACAAATCCGCAAGCTCAATTTCTTCGGGACAATTTAAGGAACTACTTGAACCATTCTGAATTGCATTTACTACTGCCGCATCTACGTCATCGTCAGCATAGCCAAGAATGTTTGCGCCAATACCTGCAATGCTCATATCAATGTATTGATTCCCATCCAGGTCCCATACTTCCACTCCTTTTGCTTTCGTGTAATACGCGGGCCACACTCCGGAAGAAAACATGTCGGGGCGTTTTGAGAGGAGTTGTGTCATGCCAGGAATGCGCTCTTTCGCGCGTTGTTGCATTGCCAAACTTTTTTTGAGATTCATATTTATATGCTCAATTCTTTAACGGATTTAATCACACGCTCCACATCCGCACCACTCATACTAGGATGCAGAGGCAATGAAAGACATTGTTGGTAATACTCTTCCGCTTTTGGATGCTGACCCCATCTTGTTCCTAGATGCTCTTGATAGTAGGGCTGGACATGCACTGGTATATAATGCACTTGTGTCTGAATCCCCTTCTCGCGTAACGCGCCCATAACTTGTGCGCGAGTTTTCCTGATTGCATCAAAATCCCATAAGAGTATGTAGAGATGGAAATTGGTATCGCAATCAGGCGACTGAAAGGGAATCGTAAGTGTCTGAATTGTCCGGAAGGCATTATTATACTGTCGTATAATCTCCTTTCTGCGAGATTGGAATGCGGTAAGGCGATCGAGCTGAGAGACGCCAAGCGCTGCTTGCATGTCAGTGAGTCGATAATTATATCCAAGATCAATCTGTTCGTAATACCAAGGATTCTTTACTTTCTTGCCATCGGAGGTGGCGCTGAAAGCAGCATCTTGATATACAAATTCTTCTGAATTACTCGTGATTCCGTGGGAACGCAGACGATATAATTTCTTTGCAAGCTGTTCGTCATTGGTGCAAATCGCTCCACCCTCTCCGGTCGTGATGTGTTTTACGGGATGGAAACTAAATACTGCCATGTCAGAAAACTCACAGGATCCGACAGGCTTGCCATTGTACAATGATCCGATAGAGTGCGATGCGTCTTCGATAATAAAAATTCGTGTATTAAATTTTTTTTCTGCTTCCCGTACGACTTTTTGAATCTTTTTCATATCGCAACTTTGCCCCGCAAGATGCACCGAAATAATTGCTCGAGTCTTTGCTGTGATTTTTTTTGCAATTTCATCAGGATCGATTGTGTAGGTACGAGGATCAATATCGGCAAAAGTCGGCATCGCGCCGCAATAGAGCGCGCAATTCGCGGATGCAACGAAAGTGATTGGTGATGTAATAATTTCATCCCCTACTTGTATGCCACTTACAAGACACGCGATGTGCAGTGCTGAAGTTGCTGAATTCGTTACGATTGTATACTGGCTCTGCGTGACGTGACTGATCCCTCGCTCAAACTCCGCAACCTTTGGCCCCTGAGTAAGATATGCAGAACGCAACGTCGATGAAACTTCGTCGATATCATCTTGATTGATAGATTGGCAACCATAGGAAATATATCGAGGAGATGCTGGAGCGCTATACGCTAGTATTTGTTCTGGAAGTCCCTTTGTGTAGTCGTCAATAAAATGCCGGATAGTTTCTTCAAACGTCGGGAGTTGCATGCCAAGGTCTATCTCGAGCTTACTTACGTTCATTGACAGGTTCACACCTCGAGGCGCACGAAATGCGTGCTGCGTCATTGAAGTCGGGAGAACGAGTTGTTCTGAAATTGTTAAATTTTTTGCTATGTTCACTGCAAATTCATATTTAGAGAATGACGTGTGCGATGCAAAATTGTAAACTCCGTACAGATCTTTCTTGACTGCCTGCTCTAGAATCCGCCCCAAATCAAACGTATACAATGAAGTAAAAAATGCATCCTGAAATCCCTTTACTTCTTCTCCCTGTACGAGTCGATTGATCACCCACTCTCCAAGACCTTCTTTGTCCTGCACATTCCATCCAAAAAAATTTGTCCGCGCGATCAATGAACCGGGTTTGCGTAAAAATTCTTGCTCACCAAAAAGTTTTGATCGTCCATAATAATTTACCGGAGATGGTATATCTGTTTCACTATATCCTCCCTGCGTACCTTCATATACCGCATCAGTCGAAACATAGACAAGTTTGCATGCCGTACCAAGTACCGACTCGACAATATTTTGTGACATGTGATGATTCAATAATTCTGCGAGTGCAGTATCGTCTTCGCACAGATCAATATTCGCAAGAGCGGCGCAATGAAAAATAATATCAGCATTTATCTCTCGTATCATCTTTCGACATTCCCGCCGATTCGTAAGATCAGCTTTTAGAATGGTTATTCCGGGAATATCAACTGCATGTGCGCTCACTACTCCTGTTACATCATACTCATCACGAAAAAAAAGAGCGAGGTTGCTTCCAAGCAGTCCACTCGCTCCCGTGATCAAAAGTTTCTTCTTGTTATTTCTCTGGGACATGATTTAGAATCTTTATTTCGGCACTCCTTTCGTTGACCATTCCATCGTGCTATTCTCCAAATCTTCGCATGTACTGGAAAGGAGCTCTTGAAGTTCCGAAACGGATAAAACCCATGGATTGGTGCCGGAGTTATATTCAAAGTCTTGCGGACATGGCTTTGCCGTCTCATACAAATGAGATCGAGTTACTGCAACGGATTGAGGCAAAATGACATAATGATTTAAAAACTCGAGCGAATTGCGCGCATCATCTGCGCCAATCATCACCTCATGAATTTTTTCTCCGGGACGAATACCCACTACTTCATATTTACATTCGGGAGCGATTGCCTGTGCAAGATCCAGCATATTCATTGAAGGAAGTTTGGGTACAAAAATTTCACTTCCCATGGTTTCTGCAAAAGCTTTTAACACAAACTGCACACCTTGTTCAAGACTGATCCAAAACCGCGTCATTCGCGGATCAGTGATAGGAAGAACTCCCGTCTTTCTTCGCTCAAGGAAAAATGGAATTACAGATCCTCTGCTTCCGATCACATTACCGTATCGCACGACCGCAAATACTGTATCCTGACTGCCAACATACGCACTCGCGGCAGTAAAAAGTTTATCAGAGCAAAGTTTTGTGGCACCATAGAGATTTATGGGATTGCACGCTTTGTCAGTGGAAAGCGCAATCACCCGTTCAACACCATTTGCAAGCGCGGCGTCGATGATATTCATCGCGCCTACTACATTTGTCTTGATGGCTTCGGATGGGTTGTACTCTGCGGCCGGCACCTGCTTAAGCGCGGCAGCATGGATCACATAATCAACTCCCTTACACGCGCGCAGTAAGCGATCGCGATCTCGCACGTCTCCGAGAAAATAACGAATGCACGGATGGCTCTTTTCATTCCACTTCTGCGACATTTCGAATTGCTTGAGCTCGTCTCGACTAAAGATGATCAGTTTTTTTGGTTGATATTTTTCCAAAACAACCTCAACAAACCGCTTCCCAAAAGAACCAGTTCCGCCGGTAATAAGTATTGTTTTTCCGTTAAGCATATGTTACATTAAAT